>JBHLRQ010000169.1:0-5164 GCA_048882385.1 Candidatus Thorarchaeota archaeon
ATAGCCATGAAAAAGACTCCAAACAGAATCACTCCCATTGAAATGATTATCTCCAATCTTAATGGAATGATTCCTAGAAAGAGTAGCATCATGAATGTCCCAATGAATGTAATAAAGAACCCAATATAGAGCACAAATACCCAGGCTGAGCTTGCCGCATCTCTCTTGCGCTGACTTTCATCAAGTTCTTGGAATCGCTTCCGCATACGTTCACGTATTTCATTATCATCGTTAGTCATATCGTCGGTTGTAATATTTATCACCATTATCACCATAAGCAACAAAAGGTTATAAATGTGACGATGATGACATTGATGAATTACATCCTCATTTACCACTACTGAAACAATGTGAGGGATATGCTTGAGTCGAGAGATTAATCTCGAACCTCGTTCTAGGTTCATGCATAGGATGGATGAGAATTGACAGGTATTATTGATGTCCTGATGGACAGTTTCAGACACGAAGCAAGACAAGCCAGAGTTGTCATTGACAAGGCAAAGATGGCCAACCTTGATTTTGTGCCAAGTAAAGGTATGAGGTCTCTCATAGAGCTCGTAAATCATCTCGCCCAGATTCCGATGATTGATCCAGCAGTGTATTCGAGTGAACTAGATTCTGAAGAGGCTTTCAAAAAGAGAGAGATGAAGCTACACAGCGCAGACATTGATGGAGCGTTGGTCGTGTTCGACGATGGCATCCAGAACGCGGAAACACGTTTCCGCGAGATGTCTGACGAAGAGCTGCTTAAGAAAAACATGCGACCATTTTATGAAACTGGAGAACCAAAGAACTGGGCATACTATATCCCGGAGATGACAAGGCACATAGCGATGCACAAGATGCAGCTGTGGATGTATCTCAAACTAGATGGATTAGACCTCGACATGATGACATACTATGGTGTTGCTACTGAGTGACGATCCTGTGGTTAGGCACTTCAGAATAGATACTAGACATTTCCAAAGAAAATAACCAGTCCAGCTGTCTTTTCACTTACTAGATTCATTATTATGTCACTCCATTGTAAATTTCTGAGATTCTTTTTTGATCACTAGTGATAATTTGCTGAATTTGGCATCTGAATACAACCACGCGTACTCGTACTGAGATGACGCCAACATTATGCTCCTCCTGTCTCTGCTTCCGAAAAACTGTCAAGTACAGAAGGTAAATAGTTAGGGTCTAACATCCCAAGAATTGTAAAACGGCCATTTGAGTTCGATATTATGTCAGGGACAAAGAGACCTGCGGCTTGTACTGAACGAATCCAAATACTGGTGCCGCTCGCATCAAAGCCTTCAAGGTATACGCCTGGATACTGCCATCTGTTTTCACGCACACCTGCACTTTCGAAAGCGACGAACCGTTCATGACTCAGTTCTTGAATCCCATGCACATAAAAGTCAACATTTTTCTCCCACAGGAGGTTTCCTTCACCGTCAAAACGAATGATATAACCAGGGCCTCCCGCTAGGTATTCGCCATTGCGGCATTGCGTTAAAGTAAGATACTGCCCTATTTCTGTTGAATTGGTGAAGACTCTTGAAATCTCATTTCCTATGTTGTCAAATCGGGCTATTCCAATAGGTCCATCTATTCCAGGCTCCAAGGGCATTGTGAATCCTCCAGCCGTATCAATGACAATATCTGTATGTGTAGCAAAACTAGGGTATGTCTGGTTCCAGACAACATTCAAATCTGTGTCAATACGAGCAATCCAAAAAGGCGAACTCCATGGTGTATAGCCGATTTCATGTGCAAGAATGAATCCCCCATCATCAACATGTGAAAATCCACTCAGCCAACCGAAGAGCCAACTCTTTTCTCTGACCTGTTCGCCTTCATTGTCAATGACAAGTATCTGAAACATACTGGTCTGAACTGCTGTGTAATCCTCAATGTGATGTCCGATTGCCAGATTTCCGTCGTTCATCTCCGTTATTGAACGAATCTCCCATGTCATTCCATATGTTTTGTTCCAAACTATGTTAAAGTCCTCGTCAGTCCGTATTACCCATAATTGACGATATTCCGGACTAGAAGTAGAATTGCTGGAGTCGTGACAACCTGCAATTGCATATCCTCCAGTGGTCAACTCAGTTATCTTCCCCCAAAACGGAGCAGAGTCTGACTGAAAATTGGTATTGTAAACAACCCTGTTCACAAGATTGCCATCCTGATCCACATCCAACAGCAACACATCGAATTCATATGGTGTTTCTGGATCAAAAGATTCCGATACCACATTGACCGAGAGAGTTGATATGAATAAGATTGAGATCACACTAATTGACATTATCATCTTCCGAGATGACTGAAACGAATATCCGCTCTTATTCCCAGTTGGAGGCAAAGGACAAACTTTAGACTTACCCTTCGTTACTTGCCCCATTTGAATCAACCTTCTTCTCGATCTTGATTTGAAGTCGATGTTACAGATAGATGCCGCGCGCCTAGGTAAATGACCGAGGCGAGATTCAGAATCATAGTAAGCGGAACTAAATAGAACAAAATCTCCCATACATTCTCATACGAGTAAACAAGCTGGATAAACCATTCCGCCGGATTCCAGGAATTCGAGTAAATCGATTGAACGTGCGAGAGAACTGGAAGGAAGAAGGTCAGTAACAATATGATTCCCAAGAAATTGATTAGAAGGGACCTATTCCATGATTTTTCGTTTGAAATTCCGAGTCCGTAGAACAGCACTATTCCAATTATGAATATTACAAGGGGCAAGATCACAACTGAAAAGAGTGAAATGGAGCCCGAATAGGGCCACAAATAAGTATACTCATAGAGGAACTCCCCCATGATACCGTAGGCTTTAGACGATACTACTCCTAGAAACAAATAAACCAAAGCTGTAGCCAATTGGAGAAATGCGGCTATTGTCTGTTCACTCAGTGACACTAGAGATGTCGTAGGTATCTGACGCCAGTTTCCACTCTTCACCAGAGTAGGAGGAATCTGACAGACTCTTGATTTGTCATATGTTACTTGCTCCATTAATGTCATCTCCCAATCCCTTTTGACTGCTGAAGCTCATTCGACCCGCTATCCTGAACGGAGATCATTGATCGAGGTCCGGGAGCAAAACCCAAGTATATAATCATAGTAAAACTCAGGATTATTGAGAGCGGAATCAGCCAGAATAAAATGCTCCATATATTAGAATTAGACATTATTAGCTGGTAGTAATATTCAGAACCTAAAGGTCCATCTGAGTATATGTTAAAGACTTCACTCAGAACTTGTGCTGATGGTAGTACTGTCAATAATCCAGCGATGTTCACTGAAATCGCCATGCGCCATGATATCTTATTATCCATCCAAAATCCGTAGACCAATATCAAGGCAATTACGCCAATCAAAAGCGGCATAATTGTAACTAAGAATAACGTACTGAGTCTTGTGTCACTGTGACTGAATATCCAAAAAATACCATATTCATCGAAGAGTATACTATTCATGAAATTAGTAACATAAAACGAAACCCCTCCAATGAGTAACAACAGAGCAGCTATAATCAATTGAAAAGATGCAGCCTTTGTCTGTATACTTAGTGACATTATGGCTGTCCAAGGTTTCTGATACCATTTTCCAGATGCCTCAATCAGAGTAGGAGGTATCTGGCAAACTCTTGATTTGTCCTTCATTATTTGTCCCATTTGAGTCGTCTCCTTATTTTGTCAAACAGATACACACCAAGCTCAGTTGGCGGCATCTCTTGCGGGATACCGATCTCCCACTCCTCAGCTAGTGTGCGAAGGGTTTCCTTACATTGGTCCTCCATATCACATGTGCCGCACTCCCCTGCGTGCACATACCAGTTCTGGACACCAATCTTGGGTGAATAGACGATGAATGTCTGCGAGTTATACGCATGACAGTAGCCCTCAGCAATGCCATATCGCGCACTCAGTCGTTCTATCTTCACCCTGTTGATTGATGCGGCATGCTCAATGAGCTTCTTGATACGGCCCTCTGCTCTCTTCTGCTCCATGCTCACAAAGGGCCGTGACACTTTGAGATCTTTGGCAATCTCTGATGGTCGGTCTCTCTGACGCTGTCTGTGCCAGATGAGGTTCTGCTGCTTAGTCGGATATCGTAGGTTGGTGAACATCTAAGTTTCTCCACTAATTATTTATTCAATTGGTCTGGGATTTGTTCATTAGAGCGCCAGAGAGGCTTAATAACCAAATAATGAAAGAGTAGGCGTTCATTCTCTCCATTCCTCCCAACCCTATTCCCAGATCATTACCAGATAGAAGGAGAATTGTTGTTAGCAATGCAAGTCCTCCCATGAATATCTGGACATATGAGAAGGGCGGATTCACCAGTTTGTATGAAAGGAAAACGGCTACTAGAGCAGAAAGGGCACCCACTGTTGTGAGGTAGAAGTGCAAAGCTATTCCTGGAGTAGAGTATTCTGGAACAAGGCCAGAGCCAACGATACCCAAACCTCCAACCATTAACGCAAGTGCAAGTAGTCTTAAAGGAAAGAACGGTTCTGTAGCTGCAGAACGATATAGAAAGATCGCTGCTATGGCTGCAGTTCCTCCCCATATTACCATCGTTACCGTGAAGACTATGGCATTTGTACCAATGCCAAGGTCACTGATGAAATTCGTAGAGATGCTATACGATGGTTCCACCATCGCAAGTATTAGTATTGTGAATAGATACTGTACTGTCCCAAAGAAGAGGAATAGTCCAGCCACCTTTTCATTTTCTAGATTCATAGTATCACAATCACCACGCGATTAACCAATCTCTATTAATGAGATTAACAAATATATGTTAACTACTTCCTTATAAATCAATCGACACCTATTACAAACTACAACTTCTATTAGGATACTTAGTTACAAAATACAAATTCTGAAATCTAAAACTCTAATGTTTATTTTCAATTTGAAATATAATTCAGAACAAGATTTACACAATGTACTATTTTTTATGTGCAACTGAGTCTGTTTCCTATGTCCTAAGGATATCAGTACTGAGGATCCAAAATTACAACAGTACAATTCGCAAGCTCTGCAAACTCCTCTGCATAGTGTCTTTGTTCAGTTATGAATCCGACCCCAACATCCCAGTGTGTGGGTATAGCATATTTGAGATCCGAATTGATCTTGATATCGTCTATCACTTTTGC
>JBHLRQ010000170.1:0-5006 GCA_048882385.1 Candidatus Thorarchaeota archaeon
GCCTTTAGCTTTCGCTCCATTACGTCTACATCATCCTCAAGTCTTTCAGCAACTCGCGCGAGTTCTTTGTTCCTTGTTCCGAGTGATTTTATTGCCGTTGAATATGTTTCCTCAACGAGATCGAACATTTCACCCAATTCCCTGACAGCTTCGTTTGAGAAGAAAATACCATTCTTCATCTTATCAATGACGAATTCTGCTATATTAGATGCTAGATCACCTACTCGTTCAATATCTGTAAGAATTGCCAGTAGCTTAATACGCCATATGGCTTGCTCTTTGTTTAGTTCTTCCTCTCGTATTTTGTCAATGAACTCCTCAGTTGATCTGCAACTCTCATCAACTTCATCTTCCAATCTTATGACATTTCTCGCATCTTCGAGATCTCTGGATAGAAGTGCATTTTTGCTGAGAATAATCATCGCGATTGTTTTTTCTGCAGTCCTTAATGTTTCTCTTTCAGATTCCATGAGAGCAGCTTGTGGTAAGTGAAGCATTTCGTCATCAAAGAAGTGTTTTCCAATCACTTCTCCCTCCTTATCTGGAATCAATCTTTCACAGAATTTGACAAGAAGACCAACAAACGGAACGAAGATGAAACTCACCAGGACATTGAAAATAGTGTGTGCGTTTGCTAGTTGACGAGGAAGACTGGTATCTGTTAATGTTACCATATATGTAAACGGTGCTAGGATTGGTAAAAAGATGGCAACCCCCACTACATTGATAATCGTCTGAGCAATGGCAGTGCGTTTGGCAGGTGATGTCGCTCCTATACCAGCAAAGAGTTCAAGAAAGCATGTTCCGATATTTGCTCCCATCACAAGAGCAATTCCTGGACCCAAATCTATTGCACCAGCAGCGCCCATAGCAATGACAAGACTCGTTGTTGCAGAACTACTCTGAGTCACTCCAGCGATGAGGGCACCAATCAGGATTCCTACGAGAGGGATTGCTCCATAGTCATTGATTAGATTCCTGAAGAATGGGTAGTCTGTCGTTAGTGGACGAGCGCCTTGCTTCATGAAATCCATCGCTAAGAAGAGAAGACCAAGACTGAAGATTACTGTACCTATAAGTTGAACTCTTTCATTCTTTGAAAACATCTTCATAAAGAAACCAATAGCCACTAAAGGCCAAAAAGCGACTCCAACATCGAAAGACACAAGTTGAGCAGTTAGGGTGGTCCCAATTTCTGAACCAAGCATGACATTGACAGATTGACTGAATGTCATCATTCCTGCATTCACAAAACCTATCAGAGTGAGAACAGTGATGCTTGAGCTCTGAGTCATGAAGGTTGCTGCTGTACCTGCTCCCATTCCCTTCACAGGATTATTACTGACCCTCTCAAGTATTCGTACAACTCTCTTTCCAGATATCTTACCTAGCGTTTCTCGAAGAAGGGTCACACCATACATAAAGAGCGCGAGTCCACCGATGATGTTGAAAGCAATCGTCAGTTCTTCCCACATAGCCAACGGGTGACTCACCGTTAAGATGTGACATAAGAATCTTGTGAGCTGTTCTATCGAAAATAAAGATCTAGAAAGAACTCCGGAAGTCAATCCGGAGCATATTCATCAACCTATTAGCTTCTCTTGTATCTCGTGAACCCAGAGCAGGCGTATGATTTGATGCCATCTTTCTCAAGCTCATCAAGAATCAGGTTCATTCCTATCGAATCTGAACTGTCGTGCCCAGCAATCACAACATACAGACCCTCTTCCTCACATGCTTTCTTAAGATTTTCAGGCATGTGCATAGTCACAATCGTACTCACACCTGCACGAGCTAACTTAGGTATTGATTCAGGTCCTGAAGATGTACCTCCTGTAAAGAACACAAATTTCTCACCTACACTTCCGCCTGAACTCCCAACCAATATTTCTGGTCCTGCACCGACTTTCTCTGCCTCCTGATATTCAGGAACCTCCAAGAGAATGTCAACAAGATCTCCCAGTGTTTGAGGTTGGCTGTCTTTGAGATAGTTCGAAAGGTATTGATATCCAATCGAGTCAGCTGGAGTGTGTGCACACATGAAAGGCATGTCCAACAACCGCGCAGCATCTATTGTCCTTGTGTGGTTGCTTGCTTTGGTGTTGAAATGAACCTCTTTCATTCTCTTGGCCATTGCAGACTCTGCTTGTGCAATAGGAACGCCTAAAGCAGCCCATTGTTCGGGTTGAATCTTCATCACGTAATCAAGGTTTGATATTCCGATTCCGTGTGGATGATGTGCTAGAACTAGATCGACATTTTCACCTTTGTCTTTAAGACGATCTGCAAGAACTATCTCGCCTGGACCGATATCAATTCCACAAAGTAGACTTGAAATCTCTCGATCATCCTCTCCATAAAGCAATCTACAATCTGTATAGGGATTCCAAGTAACATCCTTGTCTGCAAGTTCTTTTTTCCGACCCTCTAATTTTTCCAGATTTTTAGCTGATTTCTCAAGAATCTTATTGACCCGATCTCTCCCTCGTGGGTCTGCCTCGATTCCCAGATCTACAATCTTTCGGTAAATATCGCTGAGTTTCATAGTTCTGACTTGAACATGCTTCTGTTTATTACTTTCGACAAACGCCAAGACTAAGACTTATCACGTTGCCATACGAGTCCTTCCATAAGTGGTTCAAATGCCAAAGGAACGGGAACGAAAAGTCGGACCAATCTATCGTGTTTTTTCACAAGATCTCTACTCAACAGGTTTCCACGGAGAAGAGATTGGTTTTAGACAGGAAGAGATATGGAGATCAAAGAGTCGACAATTCTCAAGGGATGCTGATATAATAGGTAAAATTGAGGAGGGGCGCAGGACAAATGACAAACAGAAGCGTCCACCAGTCAAGAAAGTAGGCTTCATAATCCTTCGTCAGTCTCTCTGGAATGACGCTGACGATTTAGAGAAGCGATTAGTAGTCAAGCTCTTTTCTAATTCTGGAGGATGGATTGCTACAATGGAAGAGATGGTTGCTGAAGAGTATGCAATGAGCTTTGCGTCTGATGAGCCACTTGTTGCCTTCACAGTTCTCTCACGTGAGAGTGAGTTTGTAACATGGGTCAAGCAACTTCGAAGGGGAGGTCTATCAACAGAGAACTATTCTTTCTACATTATTGGTCCAAAAGGATCTTTTGAGGCATTCAGAATCGAGGGAGCCCGTGCAACACTTGGAGATGACTTCAAAGTCATTCGACTCAATGGTCACAAAGTTGTAGCTAACATTGATAGTAAGTTTGGGGACTTGGGTGGTGAGTTCACAGTCAAAATCAAAGATCCTATCTTGGCTGATAATGAGTGGTTCTGTAGAGTTCTTCAATGCTTCTCAATTATGATACTATTTCGAGGAAAGATACGTGACAAGATCAACAAGGGATTCCACAAATGGAAGAAGGGCAAGTGGGAACCCACTCAACACAGATATGAAGTGAGTCTATTGGCAAATCCCCGCAAGCTCACACTAAAGACAGATGAACTCGAAGAAGTATAGGATTGTCAATAACCTCTCTCAAGATCAACGACATTGATGAATTCCTGTTGACCTGTGGCAAATCGTGTGATATTCTCAATCACTTCGTCCCAACGTTTCAGGTCGTCCATTGGAGATGCACCACGGTGTGGTGATAGCACAACATTATCTAATTCATGAAACGGATATGAAAAAGGGTACTTGCGACCCTTAGAGTCCTCTTCAGGTCTATAATTATACCAGACATCAATAGCCGCGCCTGCAATCTGTTTGCTAAATAAAGCATCATAGAATGCCTTTTCCTCTACTACTAACCCTCGTGCCACTGTCACGACAAGACCCTGATTTCCCAAGAGCTTCAGCTCTTTTGCTCCAACTAGACCAATGGTTTCAGAAGTCTGTGGTACACCGACAATCAGAATGTCTATCTCTTTCATGAACTCATGAATTTCTGAAGGTGTGTATTTCTTTACAGGTGTCGGAAGTGCCTCAGAGTCATTTCTCCAAGAGCGCCTACAAACATGAAATTCAACATCGAACCCTGAGAGAAATCTGTGGACCTTTTTGTTGACTGCCCCATACCCAAGAAGCCCTATCTTTCTGTCCCTTACAGGTATGGACTTTGCATCAGAGTCTCCTTTTCTCCATTGGCCTTCCACCATCCAATGGTGATGGGGAATGATTTTGTTGGTGAGGGCCAAGAGTAGTGCTACTGCATGTTGTGCAGTGAAGTAGGTATTCCCGTGTCCATTGATGAGAGTCACATTTCGTGATTTTGTGATCTCTTTGAAGGTTTCTAAGTGGTGTTGTACACCCACACCAGGATTAATGAAGAGCTGAAATTGAGATGCGGCATCTAAGAGTTCTCTGGAAGGTCTCCAGCCTACCAGAATGTGAGCTTTAGCTGCGTGTTGCTGCAAGTCCTCTTCGGTTGGAGCATCTAGGAATATAAGGTTCACATTATCAAGATGCGAGATTCCTCTTTGCAAATACTCTTTGAGCTCATTACTGACATCCCATATGAAAAGGACATTTGTTTCCGTCATCTGAGCACCCTTGGAACAGCAACAATGAGTTGCACCTTATGAGCTCTTCTGCAGAAATTCGAAACCATTTCAAGAAAAAAGAACAGGAGCCTTAGCGTGCAATGCAAAGACTCCCTTCAACTTTATTCTAATATGATCACCTCGAAAGCTGAGAGAAACTACCCCAGGCAGATGGAGCATTCTTTCTCGCGGCTCGGGTGGAGATGGTGCTCTCCCTTTTCGAGAAATCACAATATGCAATTATGCCACTAGGTCTAAGTTGTGAATAGATCCAGTCTATCAGATACAATTCCGACGGTAGCACTAGGAGAGCCAATCCTGGAAGCCAAGTGACTGGAATCAACAGTGCTGTAGCAATCACCAAGCCTCCAAAAGCACTGATGTATTTGCTAACAGAATATTCATCAGAGGTTCCTTTGATTCTTGCATCCAAACCAACATTCAACCGAGTGTTCAATCTCTCTCTATACATCTCCAGACCTCTATC
>JBHLRQ010000171.1:0-4924 GCA_048882385.1 Candidatus Thorarchaeota archaeon
AACGCAATGTCAACTGCTTCCTCGGGTGTACTTGCTCCATATACTGCATCTGACCTTCTGTCGTCGATTCTTTCTCCCGCCAATTTTGCGGCCCAACCTCCGGATGTTGCCAAAGAGATTACTGGTTTATTTGAAAACCAAGCAATAGCCATTTCACTAAGAGTTCCAGCTTGGCCATCGATTGCAATCACAGCATCTCCCGTTTTTGCCACTAGGAAGTTCCTGGCATATCCCAGTCCAGTTGGGATTGCAATATCGATGAATTCGTTGGCATGTTCCTTTGAATCTGTAGGTAATATTCCGACAGTTAGACCTCCCTCTTTCTTTGCACCGCGGCTTGCAGCTTCCATAATACCTCCCAGACCTCCAGTTACAAGGACACATCCCCTTCTAGCAATTTCTGCTCCGACTTGTTCAGCCAATCGAAGACTCTGATCATTGCTTTCTGAACCACCAATGATTGATATGACTCGCGTAGACATGTTGAATCTCCACATATCCTTAACTTCTTGATGCTTCAAGATTATGGAGCTTCTTTTTGAGTATACTGTATCCAGTTTCTGAAAGTTTCCCTTCTTTCACTCTATCTCTAGCGACCTCGAGCAATGACTTGCGTGACTCCGGTTTGCTAAATCCTCTCAGTAGTCTGTCAGGCATGTCCTCAATTGAAATTTCTGGATTCAATTGAAATCTGGAGCACTCAGAAGCAGTGTTGATCTGTTTCTCAACATGTTGGGGAATTGTTCTTACTGCTAGTGCATGGATTTTGGCTATTGTTAGAAGAGCTCTGGAACGCAGATCCTCAGAAGACCAACCTGAATCTATTCCTACAATACACACATTGGATTTTCGCTTGCAACTGAGTAAACAGAGTTTACAAATCTGAGGTTCTAACCTAATTGAGCCAGTTCTCATATTGATCCAAGCAGTACCTTCATTCATCTCAACAGCACAAAAGTCTCCAATTATTCTAAGTCCAAAATCAAGAGCAATTTCTCGAATATCTCCCACCTCGCTGTCTGAATTTGGAGGTGCGGCAGAAGCTGGAGGTTGTGGCTCAAATGGTGGACAATCATCTTCTGTAATGGATGCTATGATTGGTAGTGTTTGGCTTTTCTCTCCACGATCAACAAGGTGATCTGCAACTAGCTTCATTGCATCATCAGCATTCTGAATGACTTGTACAAATGGTTGGCTTTCAAAGAATGAACTCACTTTACTGATCTCATCTTCAGTTTCAATAACAGAGCCTCCAACTACGACAACCATGAATAATTTTCCTGATGACAGTGATAGATTTTGCATTAGGAACGGAATAGACTCAACATCATTAGGTCTTACAACCAAAACTATCGCTTTGTGCCCCTTAACATAGCTACTAGTAATTCCCTTAACTCGTTCAGCAGAAGGAAGTGACCATAGTTGAAGAATGACTTCTTGATTTTCAGGATATTCGAATCTAGACACTCCAAGAGTTACGCCCAGTGCATTGTATAATTGATATGAGATACAGTTTCCAGATGATCTACTAAGGAATCCTGTTTGCAATGGTAGGTCAGATCCTACTACTAGGACTTTGAAAATCATTCGTCCTCTGGCTATTTCTCGACTAGTCATTCTCAACTGATACCATGCAAATCAACTCACTAATACCTATGGGTCATGGTCGTGCTGATTTGGGAAAGTATTTTTCCCCATCTTTGTAGTGTTCCTTGATTTCAATGGTCCGTATATACAGAGCTCGAGATGCTGAACCAAATCAAAGACCTGGCTATGAGGCACGATACACCGCAGACATCGTATTCAAAGAACCTGTGAATTCCTGTGGAATGATTCTTGTAAATCTTGATCCAGGGTCAAAAAGTTCGCCACACGGTCATAGACTCCTAGAAGAAGTGTTCATGGCCCTAACAAGAGTTAGAATTCATGTTGAAGGCGAAACTTTCGATTTGAATGAAGGTGATGTAGCAGTTGTTGATCCTGGGGAAATGCACTCATTCGAAGTCCTGGGAGAGATGCCTGCTCGAATCCTCGCGATGAAATTTCCTAATATCAAGGATGACAAGATTAGTCCCATGGATGATGATACTGATAGAAATGATTATGGTTCAAAATACCCGTAATCATCCTCATCTTCTTCTTCATCATCAAATAGAATGTCAACTGGAGCCATTTGAAAGTCAGAATATTGTGAACCTGGAACAGCTCTCCTGATAGCTTTCCGAAGTTCTTTCCATTCCTTATGCCTGCGTCTTCTTCCAATAAAACCTGCAATTGTGATCACGAAGAACGAAATTCCTCCTACAAGGTAAAGCTCGAATCGGGACGAGAATACTCCGGAAATTGCACTCAACGCTAAAATCATGATGCCTCCGACAATTAATATGTTGAGAGAACAATCACAACTCATGTTCATCTCAGAAGGTCCCACTCGAAAATCCTCAGGATCTGATCCAGGTGCAAGGTTTAAGATATAGTTGAATGCAGCTGCCAAAAGAGTCCCTACAATCACAAGTATCCAAATTATCAGATCCAACGCATTCCCATCCGTTATGACGACTATGCTTGAGCTTCTGGTCCTGCTACTTTCAAGCAACTGAAACCATATTCACCTTCGTATGATATCTCAGCATTTTCACTTGGAGTTATCGTTAATACTACAGAGTACTTTTTGACCACATCATCTTTTGCATCCGACACATCATACTCACCATTGGTCAAAGCCAACTTGTGACCTGTCTTCAATGTTTTAAGTTCTGGATGATATGATACATCGAGTCCAATTCGGATTTGTAATTTATCATTCCTGACGATCAACATATCTGTTTTGTCAACATCCTCCAAAGATAATACATCCATCCAGCCCATCAGTTCCTCCTTTAGCTCTTTCTTATCTACTGGACCATCCGTGGTCATTCCCACAACTTGCGGAAGCTGGCCTTGAATTTCGTTCAGAATTGGAGTAATCTGTGAAGTATTCCATCCTTTCTTTACGAAGGCCTTGAGTGCGTGTTCTGCAATCTTTTCTAATGCTGGTTTGAATCTATCATGAGAAGATGACGAAACCTTGTAGAGCATGAGAAATGATCCGAGTGCTCCTTCCTCTCTGTTATAGGCGACACCAATCTTATACGCAGTTACAGCGAGTTGCCATGCGTTATCGTGATCATCAAATTGAATGCTATATTTTGTCAAGTCATTGAGCATTGACATTGTGACATCTGGATGCTGCAATTTGTTCTTAGTAAGACTGAATCCTCCCATGAATTTTCTAAGAATCTGCATTGTAATGTAGAGACCTTCAGAGGTCTCAAGCATATCTGCAATACCTATCCTCTGGAGCATGCTATCATAGAGACTGTAGTAATAGTCAATCTCATCATAATCTTCTCTGATGAGTGCAAGAACTATTCGTACAAAGAAGACAGATGCTTTTAGTTCATCATTGCTGACCTCTGCAAACATCAGCAATCGAAATGCTTCATCACTGATGGTTAGTGCATCTTCAATACCTTGACGTGTTCCTCTGTAGAGATGACAAATCATCTCAAGGTAATAGAGAAACAGAGTGAGATCTGCGGCATGCCTAACAAGACTGCCATGTGTATCACTGTCTTCTGTCAGCGTGGAAACAATCAGAAGTCGTTCAATCTCATTCTGAATTGCTTCTATCTCATGAGCAAGTGTATCGTACTTGCCTTCTCTAAAGTCATCAAACATGTTTGGAATGTCAGCTTTGATGTCTTCCAAGAAATCCAATACGAATAAAGGTTGACCCTTTGAGAGTTTTCTGTCAACTCCTTCAGCAGGTCTCTTCACTGTTCTAAGAACTCGAAGCGCATGTTCCTCAATAATACGTATTCTTGTCACTGGATCATATGACTCCTGCCGGGCAATACTATATCTTACTTCTTCTGAATAGATACGATCTCTAATAATTGCTAGATCATTGTTTAGCTTCTCATCATCAATTGATTCCATTAGTTCTAATGTAAATGCAGAACCAACTATTCCCTCAACTTCAACATTGAGATCCTGGATCGTATTAAGTAGCTTCAGGTCACTGGTGACTATTTTTGACCCTTTATTCCTCATTGCTGCGAGTATCAGAGACATATCATTTGGCTGTGGCAATGAACTCTCAGGACGATTGATACTGTCAATGAATGATTTGATATCCTTCGAGAGGGTTTCATCAATCTGGACAATATTCTCTGCCTCTCTTCGTAGATACCACCTGAGCTCTTGGAAAACTTGTCTTGTAATCCAGAGCTCCATCTTCGCCTTATCTGCCGCCTCTTTTACAATAGCTACATCTTTGGGTCGTTCTGAGAAGCCACTTATGAAGAAGTTGGCATCGAGATATACACGCATTCTATTATGTCTCCGTCTAATTTACTAATCTGGCCAATGATAAGAAACCGAAGTCCTGTCCAGTGGGACTTTCGCATATGGTCCATCATTAAGGTCTTTTGCTCTCTCTGTTTGGCCGCAATGATAGAACGAGCTGAATACCGATTAAAGGTTGCGATTTGGTAGGATTCGACCAAAGAAAACACACCCTGTATGTACTGACTCAACTTCGATCTTGAGTTATGGAATTTTTAACCAAAACTCATCGCTCTATAGAACTTCTGAAAGTTCAAAAATGACAACGACACATCTTTTTTATAGAGAAATGTTATATCATAATATGAACTATCACCTAAGACGTGGTTTTGAGACACGCTGGAGCTTCGTGGACACAAAGGTATATCTGCGAATGCTTCGTTCTCTTAACCAACCTAAGGGCGCGGCATATTCATTGTGCGGGTCGATAGCACACTTTGGCGTGCGGTGTGCATCTTGCGACTTACCTCAAAATGGGTTCTTCGGAACGCGGCTGCACAAAACATTAGGTGGTGGCGCGGCAATGCACCGCGTT
>JBHLRQ010000172.1:0-4889 GCA_048882385.1 Candidatus Thorarchaeota archaeon
CAGAAGTTTGAGTCACTCGGATTCGATTCGACTTGGGTTGCAGATCACTTTGTGAACTATGCCCACCCAGACAGTCCATGGCTTGATGGATGGTCAGCTCTGGCAGGATTGGCTAGTTGTACCTCAAAAATCCGTATTGGTACTTTAGTAACTTCAATTCCATTTCGACATCCAGCAGTATTGGCCCGACAAGCGATGACTGTGGATCATATTTCCAACGGACGTCTAGAGATTGGTATCGGAGCTGGAGCACCAGGGAAAATTGACCCATCATATACCATGACCGGTATAGCTGATTGGCCATTCAAGGAGAGAACAGAGCGACTCAAGGAACAGGTTGAGATTATCGATACTCTTCTCCGGAATGTCAAATCCAGCTATGAAGGCAAATACTACAAACTCAAGGATATCATCATGGCTCCAGGTCCAGTCCAAAAGCCGAGACCGCCTCTCGTCGTGGCTGCTCATGTGAAAGCGTCTTTGAGAGTGGCTGCAGAACACGCAGATACTTGGGTTTCATATGGCGCTGATTTTGGATCACCTATTGAGATCGTAGTCGAGAAGACCTAGAAACGTGCAAAATACCTAGACAAGTACTGTGAGAAGATAGGTCGTGATCCGGTATCTATCAGAAAATCATTGCTAATCTTCGGAGCGGAGGCAAACACCGCATTTGCATCCGAGGAGAAATTCACTGAGATTGTTGAGAGATACACTGCGCTAGGAATCAATGAATTGGTCTTCTTCTATCCATTCTTTGCTCCAGATCAGATTCCAATGTTTGAGAAGATTGCCAAAGAAACGATTCCAAATCTTCGTAATGCATGAAGCGACTCTGTTGTTCAACCTTCGAGTCGTTGCAGATAGTCAATGATGATTCCTGCGATTCGCTCAGGTTGAGTAATGCAAGACCCATGGTCTGTGCCTGGAACGATAGCTAGCTCCGAATTCGGAATCATTCGATATATCCGAATTGGATCTTCAAGAGGTATGACCTCGTCTCTATCTCCATGAAGTATCAGTGTGGGATCTGATATCGTAGTTAGTCTATCGCCAGGAAATTCCTTTGGATTAAACCACATTTTTGAGATGTTCACAAATAGATCCTCGACGAAATAATTATCCCCGTATACTGGCGAGTGAAGTTGAATCATTGCTCCTGCAAACTCAGGATAGGTCTCTTTGAATTTGTCAAAGCTTACTTTCCCTGGACCAAGAGCACCAAAGGATCGCATTCCATTGAGATAGTGTTCTGAGAGTTCGGAAAGGACTCCACCAGAAATAATCGCTCTAGCTAAGCCAGGATAGTTCATTCCAATCTCAAGGGCGATTTGACCGCCATCACTCCACCCATATATGGCTGGTTTTTCAAGTTCCAGCTTCTCAATCAGTTTGACAGTGTCATCCGCCATGAGTTTGTAACTGAACTCCCCACTAGGATTGTCAGTCCTACCATGACCTCTACTATCAGGAGCAATTATTCGATAGTGTTTTGAAAACATTGGAAATGACGGAGCCCAGTTCATTCCTGAAGTGCCAATTCCTCCGTGAATCAATACAAGGGGCGGTCCTCTTCCATGGTCTTCATAATACATGTTCAGACCGTTGACTTTAGCATAATGTCTTGTATTATCTTCAACCAACAACCTCACCGTAATTTTCGAAGATTATGAATCGGACATATATTTCCTCTGAATCAGAGTCAAGTTACAATTCATAATATCGGTTCCAAATAGAATAATTCCGCAATCTATTTTGCCAAGGACAGAGATAGAGTTTCTCAAAGCTCTGGGGTTAAAATGATAATGGAAGATATCCTCATCCTTACACAGTCCGAAGTGAAGAGTTGCCTTTCGATGAGAGAAGCAATTGATGCTGTGAAAGTCGCATACTCTGCTTTTGCAAAAGGGCGAGTCCAAATGCCAAGTGTGCAACATCTAGATGTTCACAAATATAATGGGGAAGTGGATGTCAAGTCAGGGTTTGTCGAAGATTTTGGATTAATAGGCACTAAGATTGCATCCGGGTTCTACGAGAACTTGAAGAAAGGATTTCCTCCTGGTATAGCAGTAATTGTTTTGCTTGATCTTGAAACTAGCATGCCAGTAGCAATCATGGATGGCACTCATATTACAGCCTATCGAACAGGAGCAGCAGGTGCTGTAGCGGCTCAAGTTCTTGCCCGTAAAAATTCAAGCAATGTCGGAATCATTGGAGCTGGGACTCAAGGCAGAATGCAACTTCTCGCACTCCAAGAGATTTTTGATATCAAAAGCGTGAAAATATGGGACATCGAAAGAGAGATGGCAGAGCGATATGAAAGAGAGATGTCAATTGATGTGCAGGTAGTAGATACTCCTAATCAGGTCGTCCCTGATTCAGATATTATCGTGACCTCAACACCTTCGCGAAAAGCACTCATCGGTGCAGATTCAATACATGAAGGACTTCATATCAATGCCATCGGTGCGGATGGACCAGGAAAACAAGAACTTGATCCAGCAATCATGACTCTTGCATCTAAAATCGTAGTGGATAGTCTAGCACAGTGTCGCAGGATAGGAGAGATTCAGCACGCTCTTAGAGAGGGATTGATAACTGATGCTTCCATACATGCAGAGATCGGCGAAATCATCAATGGAGAAAAAGTGGGGAGAGAAGCAAACCAGGAGATAACAATCTTTGATGCAACTGGACTGTCCGCTCAAGATATAGCTGCTGCTAAGATAGTGTACGATGCTGCTAAGAGGAAAAATCTAGGAACTAGTTTCAATCTATTGAGTTAGAAACGTGATTAAAAAAGAGCAAGGTAGTTCTGAACTACATATTTGTTCAGAACTACTTTTTTATCTTAAGTCTCACCTGAAGTGAGCCTTGGTAGCAGGCATAAATAGATAGATTACAATTATCACACTGAGTGCTAATGTAATCAAGTTGGTGATATCTGCTAGATTACCAAATATGCCAATAATAATTCCGAGGATGTTGATTATCAGAGCCCAAAGCCAGGCCCAAGATTTCAACGTCCATAGTCCATAAAATAGCAGCAATCCGATGATTCCCAAAATTAGTGGGAAGATTGCTAGTATTGCAAATATGGAGATTACCGTCCCAGCCATTAGTGCCAGTGCGCCTACAGCCAAAGCTGCAATAGCTTGAAGTAGCTGAAGAATAGCTAGAATGACAACTCCAGTTGGTTTATCAGACATATGTCGTTTTTCCTCCAAACACAACGCAGGTTGTGGTTATTCAGCATAAACGTGCATTCTCTCTAATAAAGAAAATGTGTATTACATTTTAAGTCATGCAGAAACCGTCTAGAACTCATATTTGACCTTGAGCGACTCAAATGAAAAAGAGTAGTCTAACGGTCAATTGTCTTCAACGCTATGATTTCATCCTCGAGATCATCAATCTTCTTTGTCATCTCGATGACAGTATTAAGAAGAACTGAGATCAAATAGCCATAATTGATTGTGTATTTGTTGTGCCTGCGATCAATTATATTGGCTTCTTCTAACCTTCTAGCCGCATTAGTTATCGATTGTTTTGTTACTTTTCTCTCGTCCACAAGACCATCAACGGTTTTACGAACTTCACGCGGCTCAACAGGTGTTCCTTTCAAATCTCCAAGAAGACTGTAGAGCACCATGAGTCCAGCACTCATACGTGGATTCATTAATTTTGCATAGGTTAGCTCAAGGTCAGATATCATGCTTCTTATCCAACTCCCTAAATTTGATTGACCTAGTAAACGCTAGGTCTGTGAAAAACCTTCTCTTGTTATTTTGAGAGGCTTACAGGGCTAGGATATGCAACTCCCACCAATAAACGTTTACTCAATAAAACCAGCGTACAAAAGAGGTATATCTCAGGAATCCACTCCTTCTTCGAGTGTGTCTTCGAGTGGTATCTGGTGACATAGAACGAGTTGTGTTTGTTTCAGTCATTCATACAGATCTAGAAAGTGTCGAAGAAGCTCATCGCACAGTCAGAGAAATTAAACCTGATGTTGTTGCTGTTGAGCTCGACCACGACCGATATCAACAGCTTACAAATCCACCTGAGGAAGATGATAATGCACGATACGCTGGAGATGCTGCTCAGGACCTGATGCAGCAGCTAGCCATTTTGGAAAAGAGTTTGGGAGAGATTACTGGATCGGATGTTGGAGATGAAATGCTCGCAGCAATCGAAGAGGGACGTGCTGTTGGAGCAAAGATTGCTCTTGTTGACAGACCTATTTCGGCAACAGTTCAAGCGATGATGAAAGTTCCAATGGATGAATTATACAGATTGACTGGACTGCTACCTGATGCAACCAGGGATATCGAGGAGGGAGGAGCAAGTGATCTGCTTGCGATGCTCAAAGAAGATGGTGCAGTTGATGATCTGATGGAGCAATTTAGAGCGGAATTCCCTAGACTTGCAGAAGTGCTTATTGAACAAAGAGACCAATATGTTGCAAAAGCACTCCAGTATATTCTAAACGATGTAGAAGGAAGAATTGTGGTAGTTCTTGGAGCGGGACACATCCAAGGAGTCAAATCTGCTCTAAACAATCTACTTCAGGAATGATTCTAGAAACCCAGTCCGTTGATTAGTTCATCAAGACCTTCACCAGTCTTCGAGCTTACTCTGAAGAAGGGCAGTTTCGCATCTACCTCGCGAATGTCAGCCTCCAATGCATCAATGTTGAATTCAAGGGCTTCTGCAAGATCAATCTTGTTGATTACTACTACATCTGCATGTTTTATGGTCAAGGGATGTTTTCGAATCATATATGGTCCTTCTGTGATGCTCACGACTACTACCTTTTTTGCTGCACCAAGCGGGTATCCTGCAGGACAGATGAGGTTCCCAACATTCTCTATGAAGATTGCTTGATA
>JBHLRQ010000173.1:0-4849 GCA_048882385.1 Candidatus Thorarchaeota archaeon
TTTACCATCACGTTTGAAGACAAGAGCAAGAAGGTCATACCTTTTCTTGGTGAAGTACTTCCCAACCTACCAGTTTCTAATTTACAGACAGATAGTGAGATGAGTTATGGTCATATTTGGGATTTCCATCCACCATACTTGTCATGTGATCTAAGGAATCTGATTGAGTCATCTATGAAAGAGCATGATGTCAACGGTGAGCTATTTATCCAACAATCATGGGGAATAGGTGCACCAGGGAGTATATTGCAGTTAGTTTCAGACGATTGAAATTCAATATGAGGTGTTAGTTACTGGGAAGCAGTGCAAACATTCACCTGAACTTGAAGACCTCCGATATCATTTGGATATTATTAGACTCTAAACATTCATCAAAACCTCATTTGTTTATATAGAATTCCAAAATGAGGCTATCATAATCCTTCTTTTTTTCTAATAATCCCTGATAGGATTTTCAAATCTGATGAGAAGGCAGTTATTCTCTATATGTTTCCATTTCTTCACCAGTATGTATGGATTGCATATTGGTTAGGAGTTGTAAAAAATGACTGAAGTCAAAATGTTGGCGAAAATAGCTTTATTGGCTTACGGAATTGTATGTTTACTATTTGGTTTCATGTACATCTTAATGGCTGAAACCCTAATAGCGGCATTGGCACCTGGCTGGGAGGTCAATGTATTCCATCCGAAAGTGATGGGAGGATTTCTGGTTGTGATTGGATTTTTCGACATTCTAATTCTTCTTTACAAGAAATGGGAATGGGAAAATGTCTATGTGGCTTACATGGCCCTGTTTGCCTTCATCCTTCCAATGATGATCGGGCAAATTCTCGCAGTGGCCCTCCTTTCACCGACCGCTGCATTTGTCGGTGAGATGACTCTTGAGATCCCACTAGAAACTGCACTTCTAATTCTTGGAATCGTTGGATACCTGAAGCAGAGTTGATAAATGAAAGAGAGGGGGGAGTCCTTGTTTTGGAACACTTGGGCAGAAGGAAAGGGTAAGGAGATAGTCAAGTCCGAATATCTCACGTGAAATAACGATCTTCAATAAGTATAGGATAATTCCGAGGGCGGAGCTGTCAGTATCATCTCACTCCCAGTTTCCCATGTTGTTAGAACTCTACTATAGAGTACTGCTCCTTCTTCGATTGATGGAGAGAAGATGCTGTCTCTAACATTGGTGAACTCGAAAACAACGTTCTCTCCTGGTCCAATCTGAGGCCACACGAAATACTGGATATTGGATGTCAAATCAAGAGTGACTAGTTCCTGACTTGTGTTATGGAAGTAGATAGTCGCTCGGACTGCATGAAAGTTGGTTATTGTGGTATTGCCAGTGTTTGTAACATTCAACCAGATTATAGTGTAGAATGGAGGTCCTTCCTCCGGTATCGCTGGCATGAAGTCCTGCCAGTATATTGCCTCAGCCCATGCTTCAAGTCCATCCTTGCTGACTATCTCGGGATCATCCCCGGGTGGTTCTGTAGGTGGTGGGACCGGGTTCGAATACAAAAGTACTCCCACAACAACTAAGCCTATAGCAACAACTAGAATGACACCAATCGCGATAGTCTTCGTACCTGTCATTACTTTCCTGTATATTCTCCTCCTTTCTAATATAAACCCACAATTTAGAACAGTCTGTCCACAAATTGGAACAGACAAAATATCATAATCAGAGATAGTTCAAGGTTGACAAGAAATCTGGTCTAACGGGTTCTCTAACCTCGATTAGAATTAACTAGGAGGTTTATACCAGCACATAGGATCTTCAGCATAGAAGTCCCCGGTTAGAGCATAAGCAGCTGCCCTACAACCTCCTCTACACCTAAATGGAATATATGGGCATTGCTTGCATTTGCCTTTGAGGTCTGTTGTCGTTACTTCACGGAATTGTCTGAGAACCCTTGAATTTTCCCAGATCTGCTGAATGGATTCTGATTTTAGATCCCCTGCAACAAAATCATGAAGGAAAGGACAGGGATATACTTTGCCATTTGAAGAGAAAACCAATTGTGACGTGCCAGCGGCACATGTAGAATGAGTCAGTTTTGTTGAGAAAGAATGTGGTTCAGGTGGTTCGTGAAACAACCACGAATATGTTTCTTCAGCAAAGATGTGTAATTCGTTTTCATATTGGTTTTTTTTGCTAAGTAGGAATTTTACATATTGCTCTGTTTCAGAAGGTGAAAGCATTAGCTGATTGACATCTTTTCCCCTCCCGACTGGCATTATGGGAATTGGTTTGAAGTAGGATGCTCCCAAGGATAGTGATAACTGGATGAGGTCTTCCAACTCGGTTAGATTTTGTTTATTGACAGTTGTACTTATCCCCACTTGAATACCTGAACCTATTAACCTCTTGATTGCTTCAACAGCTAGTTGAAAAGAGTTAGGTAATCCTCTTATTTGGTTGTGAGTTTCCTCTAATCCATCCAAACTGACTTGGACTTGAAAGACTTTCAGGTCTTCAAGATCTTCTAGCATCTGATCATCGATGAGTACACCATTGGTTGAGAATGAAAGACCAAAGTTGTATTGCGACGCATAGCGAAGTATTTCGATGAAATCCTCCCGCATTAACGGTTCACCTCCAAGAAAACAGATATTGAAGACTTTGAGTTTCGCTAAATCATCTAGAATCTCTTTGATTTCGTCCAGTATCAACTCATCATCCAATGGCCTTCCCGCAGATGATAAACACTGCTTGCAACTCAGATTACAAGCATAAGTGATGTCCCATAGGATTGATGCAGGCGCAGACAGGTGACTCCTCGAAAGCGAAGTAGATGTTTTGAAGTCTGCAGTGATTGGGTGATCTGTTCTTTCACTTTTCCAATTTATTGAATACTCTCCACTTAATGTCTTCAAGGCGTCAATAGTTGTTTCCTTAATTATGTCTAGAGTTGTTTCAAATTCATCACAAAGAATGTTGATTATGTCAAGAACTGTTTTTGTACCGTCACTTAGCTCAATGATCCGAGCACCGAGTGCGTTAACAGGTATTGGAGTCAATCTATATGGATTGAAGATATACCCTCCAAAGCTCTCAGCGCGTGTGACAACATACGAATAGAGTCTAGGATGTAGTTGCAAGATATCATCATCAGTGATCAAACAATTCACCCAATGCATTTTTTCGAATGGGATCCCTCTATTCCTTCATCATCTGCTGTATCATTTGTGTATAGGCCTTCAGATGTTTCGCTGGAATTTGCTTCAAGATCTGTTCAAATGGAATGAATATTGGAGGGTCTCTTACGAATACTCCAGGATCCGTGAATTTGTGAATCAAGGGCATGCAGTCATCTTCAGGACACACACATATGTCCGAAGTACCTACCTGGACCATTACCCAAATTTGTCTACCCCTGCATCTGACTTGTTCAATACATAATGCCGTTGCTGTTGCAATAGATCCTGTACCCATGACCTGAATCATTTTTCCCTCACAGTCAATAGGTTCAAGACATAACCGTGTGTCTGTGAAAGCTTTCCAAAGATTCGCTACATCGATTTTGTACTCTGCTAGAATCTCAGCTAATTGACCTGAAACCATCACTTTTCCGCCATTAGCTAGCTCATGCACAACCTGGATTTCTTTTCCCATTATACCACCTCTTCTATATTGATTGAAACTCATCTTCATGATATTCCAATCTCATCGTGTTCTCATTTCCTTCAAGGTTTTCAGCTATTTCCAGCCAATGGAAATCTAGATTGAAGTCAATGAAGCACCTCCTAATATGATACAAATCACGTAATATATATTACGGTGATAATAATATTATAATATTATTATGTATTACATCATTAGAAGAAAATCTGCGTTACTTCAAGCGAAAGAGAGAAGGATTATCTCTCAGAGTAGCTGGTAACTATCTCTGATTGTCCTGTCGGTTCAGCAAATAGTCCGGTCCGAGAATCTCACAAGCCATGGGGTCCTTCAGAAACAATACATAGGACTAAAACTAGATAGTACAGTATTGCTTAGCAAAGTGTATAACTTATTCACATAGTGTATGAGATGAAATGTGAGTTTCCCGATGGTGTTTTAGATGTCAAGTTATTCCCTAGACAAGTCATCCCTTCTTTCAAGACTTAAGGAATTAGTAGCCATTGAATCCATCAATCCCTCTCTAGTAGAAGGAGGTAGTGGGGAAACTTTGGTAGCTGATTATATCGTCGATCAGCTTGATGCCATAGGTGCTGATATTACACTTCAGAGGTTCGATAGCAACCGTGTCAATGTCATTGGAGTGTTAAGGGGAGATGGAGACGGACAAAATCTGATGCTTAATGGCCATATGGACACTGTTGGTACCACCGGAATGGAGATAGATCCCTTCAATCCTGTATACAAGGACGGCAAAGTGTTTGGTCGGGGTGCGTTTGATATGAAAGCAAGCCTCTCTGCAATGCTCTCTGTTGGTGAGGCTTTTATTCAATCAAAAGAGCAACTATGTGGCGACCTTGTGCTAGCATTCGTTGCTGACGAGGAGTATGGCAGTCGAGGAACAGAGGAATTAGTCAAGGATTTCACCGCAGATGCAGCAATAGTGACAGAACCGACCACTCTTGATGTGATTATTGCACATCGAGGGTTTGCATGGGCTCGAATTGATGTACTCGGACGAGCAGCTCACGGTAGCCTTTACAACGAAGGTATTGATGCAATCGCGAAAGCAGGAAAAATCCTTCTAGCAATTGAGCAACTGGATCTATCTTTTGAACAATTACCAAAACACCCACTCCTACAGAGAGGGTCAGTTCATGCTTCTTTGATAAAAGGCGGAACCGAACTGAGCACTTATCCTTCAAACTGCAGGATAGAGATAGAACGACG
>JBHLRQ010000174.1:0-4808 GCA_048882385.1 Candidatus Thorarchaeota archaeon
CTCTTGCTTTCTCACGTGAAGCAGTGATCAACGTTGATAATGATTCAAGGATTTGATTGTCGATACTCATGAACTGGAATCATGATCTTGGGATTTATGCTACTCGGAAATTTCGTGTGTTGAACTCCAGTGTTTGTTCAATACCACTCAATCTTGTCTTTCATCGGTAACAGATATGGAGACAAGAAATCATCTTTCATCTGGATGTTTCCAACTAACTTGAGACGACCCCTATCCAACTCCGTAAGAGAGGGGCAAGAGAGGAGAGGAGTCACATCTAATTCATTCAACGAGTTTTTCCTGATTAATACAGTCTTGAGATGCGACAGTCCAGACAATGGCGACAAGTCTAATGTTTCAAGAAGATTACCATCTAGCCACAGCTCTTCAAGGTTGGTACAGACAGAAAGTGGTTGTAAGTCAATAGACCTAATCTTATTCCGATCAAGTTTTAGCGTCTTCAGCGAAGGTGATGATACACTGACCAGATCTATCTGATTCAATAAATTACCACCCAGTCCGAGAACCTCCAGATTCATCGATTTCAACGGTGACAGGTCAATGATCTCCAACCTATTACCACCTAGGCCGAGAACCTCCAGATTCATCGATTTCAACGGTGACAGGTCAATACTCTTCAGACTATTGCCGCCTAGCTGAATGACCTTGATTTTGTGACAGTCTTCTAGAGGAGTGAGATCAATCACTTGTATCCTATGTGCACCGATACGTAGATCCTTAAGGTGCCTACATGAGGCCAAAGGAGTCAGATCAATTCTCTTCATCGACCTCATTCTTCGTCTGTCACAGTTGAGCCAAAGCTTTTGCAGGCTTCGTATCGAAGGGAGTACTACTGATGGTGGGTAATGGCTTAAGAAGGGGATGTGAAAGTGTTTCAGAGACCTGGACTCGTTCAACCAAGACAGGTCGGTTTCGCAAAGGTCGCGATAACTTAGTTCTCTCAGACGCCGTAACTTTGCCAGTGTTGTCCGATCATGGTCAACCGGTCCACTCAATTGAACATCTTCAAGTCTCTCCGATTCTGGGAACATGACAAAAGGAGGTTCTCCCTCATCCCATGGCCAGGTGACCGAGATATATGATACATTCACCAGGGGTGTCAGGTCGATAGTTCCAGACATTCCATGGATACCCAGTCCTTTCAAGCTCTTGTTACTAGCAAGTGGTGTGAAGTCTATATTGTCCAATCTGCATTGTTCTCTTCGCTTGGTTCCATCTATACTCAAGCTGGAGAAATCTCCTGAGCCAACTATGTCTTCCAGCATTGTTTGAGTAAGTTCACTAGTTTCTAGCGACCAGTTTTCGTCGGCCTTCCAGAGGTCGTAAGTTTGCTCTGACTCCTCATCATCTACCATTATTCCCAGAGCCTCCATGCACACTCATTTGATTCAATGGATTTAACATCTATGATGAGCTAACATGGAAGGTTAGTTCCAACAATCCTAACCAACATTAGGAATTCTGTTTTTTTTTTCCAAGAATAAAATTCTTCATTCTTAATAAATCTCCAGAGAGAACCACGCTAGTGGGACTAGCGACCCATATCGCGTTCCTGCGTGAATGTGAGGCTTCTCGATGATCGCTATCTCAAATGACTGGAGTACATATCGAAGGATGGCGAACTGGCTACGTGCAACTCCCTAGATATAGCAATCAGTACCATTTTATCCTACGAACGAATTCTTGTTTATCATAGCTTTCAGTATTAGGAACCTAGAAACAAGAGAGAGAGCAGATTCAATTAGAGAAAAAAGTCATAATTCAAAAGGTAGAGGATGAAGATAACTGTAGATGTTCAAATAGACAATGTGAATTGAGGGACAACAATGGATTATCATAAGGGTATGTACACCAGAGATGTCTACATCACAGGTAGTCTGGAAACGGAGCCTGAATTCATTGAATACAGAGATCTGCAGTGGCAAAAGAGACCACAGAAAAGGTTCACAGAGAGTGGCAGAGATAGCTTTGTCTTTCAGACGACCCATCCTAGAGGATTCATCCTCATAGTCTATCCTTACTGGATGGTCGATGAGGAACAGAAGGGATGGGAATTCATCGTCTTCTTGAAGGGATGGGAGCATGAATGGGATTCATGGGAAGAAGGTGACCAAAAAGATCATGCCAAGTCGTACATGCATGCAATGAACTGGGCAGTCAACGAAGCAGATAGATGGAAGATAGACCCTGACCACCCTGAGTATCCAGTAAGTGAATAGAAAACGTGAATCGAGGAAGAACAATGGACTATATTGATGATATGTACACCTTAGATGTCTACATCACAGGAAGTCTAGAAACTGAACCTGAGTTTACCGACTTTGTGGGTCTAAAGTGGCAGAAAAGACAACAGAAAAGGTTCACTGAAGATGGACTAGATAGCTATGTCTTTCAGGCAACCCACCCAAGAGGATTCATCCTCACGGTCTACCCCTACTGGATGGTCGACAAAGAATGGACAGGATGGGAATTCATAGTCTTCATGAAAGGCTGGGAACATGAATGGGACTCATGGGAAGATGGCACCCAGAAGTATCATCACAAGTCATATTTTGCTGCAATGGATATAGCAGTCATGAAAGCAGATGATTGGAAGATAGACCCTGACCACCCGGAGTATCCAGTGAGTAAGTAAACACTATTCTCTGAAATCATCCCTTCATTCGATAAGACCAAGTTCTTTCAGAGTCTTCCTCTTGAGCCGTCTGCTTGTGCCTCTCTTCAACACTGAGTTGTAATCAGCACGATTCCAGATGTATTCCGCAAGTGCTGGTGAGAACCTTGTCAGTTGGCTTTCAGGAATGTCATCCGCCATTCTCAGTTCGAATCCGAGCTCAGATATCGAATCCTTGATCTCATCAATACCGTCTTCGTTGCATTTCACACCAAGACCTAATGATGTGAGAACCTGATTGCCCTGGGCAGTGAGTAGGAGAGACCTGAGGTCGAACATCAAGCCATCCCTACCAACCTCAACAGTCTTCATCTCTTGCTTCCTGAGCTCATGTACGTCATCAACTCGTGTTGCTAGCTCTGAGAACTCTGCCATTCTACCCAGATCAACTCCTATTGTGGTCCCATGTCGGTCAATCTGCTCAGAGATTAGTGCGACCAATTTCTCTGACAGTGATTTGGACTTGGGAGAGGAGAGAATCTCCTGCATGAGGGATTGAGGGTCTGAGTCTATGATCCCACACCAACCGAATCCAGTTAGTGTGAGTGCATTGTGGAGCAAGTGCACCTGTTTCCAGAGGGGTTCAGTATCAACCACCTTGTGATAGATGCCAGAGATGATCTCAAGTTCGGAGAGAGTCACAGGTACATCATACTTTGCATACTTCTCATTCTCAAAATACAGCTTCCAGAAGTTCTCCTTTTTTAGGAGGACGTTTATTCGTCGGAGCTCGTTACTACAAACCTCGAAGTTTCTACTGAAAGTCTTCCAACCAAGATTTTCAAACAGTGCAAGTGGCGTCAGGTCAACCTCACGAAAGTGGTTTGCTTCGATGTAGAGAAGCTCTAAGCTTTTACAGTAATATAACGGGGACAGGTCAAGTGACTTGATCTCATTGTGTTGAAGCATGAGTGTTTGAAGATTCTTGGTGTTCCGCAAAGGCGTCAGGTCAATAGAGGTGAACCTGTTGAATGCGATCACTAGGATTACCAATTGTTGGCAGTTGCTCAAGGGAGTCAGGTCAATCGTATGTAAACGGTTTCCAGCAAGATACAAAGCCTTGAGCTTGGTACATGAAGCAAGAGGAGTGAGATCGATGGACTCCAACTGGTTTTTATTAAGCCAGAGTTCACTCAATTTTTTACAAGAACTCAATGGTGTGAGATCAACCTTCTCCAGTGCATTTTGGCCAAGACCAAGTTTCTGAAGGTTGTGGCATGAACTGAGGGGACTCAGGTCAATGCTCCTCAGGCTGTTTCGGTGAATGACTAATTCGATTAGGCTCGTACAGGAGGCAAGTGGTGTCAGGTCAATCTCTGTGAGTCTGTTGGTGCTGAGGGACAGATATTCCAATTGCGTGCAAGAACTCAGTGGCGAAAGATCGATAGATTCGAAATCGTTCTTGTGGAGCTCGAGTTCCCGTAGGTCTTTGCAGCTCTTAAGAGGGGAGATGTCAATCCACTCAATGTCTTGGTCGCGGAGGATGATGTGTTCTGTATCAGAGATGTGAACTTCTTTCGGAGCCTCATCAGTTCTTTTCAGCTTCAATGTTACTGCCAAGACTTGGTCTACCCTCTTTCAGGAGGTAGATGCAGCTGGTCTTGAATGTTCTGCCAATCTCGAGTTAGTTCGTTGTCAGAATGAATCTACTTGACCTATTTGTCTGGTTTCTAGATGTTATGATTACACCTGCCTTAAACTTCAAACTTCTATATCATAGAGTCATTTCATACGAGAATAAAACCCTCTACTCTATATCATTTCTGAGAGAGAACCACGCTAGTGGGACTAGCGATCCATATCGCGTTCCTACGTGAATGCGGGACTTCTCGACGATCACTATCTCAAACAACCGGAGTGCATATCGAAGGATTATGGACTAGATATGGTGCTTGATTGCGATTATGCCACCAAGCTCTTTATCTGATCATCAATAAGCCTCTTGGACAATCAACATGGTGCCCTCAACATAGCTATTTTCTGAAGGGGCGTCATCTGAAATGAGCTTCAAAGCACAGACAAATGAGCCGTAGGATTCTTCTAGATATTCACCTGTTCCAAACCCTACGCCAGAACTCTGATTCAACCAACTGGATAATAATCCGAAACGAAT
>JBHLRQ010000175.1:0-4668 GCA_048882385.1 Candidatus Thorarchaeota archaeon
CTTCTCATCAGATTCAGGTACGTGTTCATCATATGCCTCAGAATCAAAGAATTTCAGAAATCTTCTTCCCTCTTTCATAAGCGAGAAACTTCTTGGGATGTTGATTAATGTACTCACCCAAGCAAATCAATACTTTAGGTGGATACGCTCCTAATACTCGATTAACTAAATCAGCTCTTTCTACTTCGTTTGCTCGGCTCCATAAATGCTGAGAACCTCTCCTGATGCAAAGGATTCTCCAAATCCTTGGTTCTTATCCTTAAGCCTCTCTGGATTCACGTAGATTGCCTTGTTGATCAGTACCTTTGAGATAAAAATGGAATGCAGTGGACTTCTGAGAGTCCACCGCTATTGGACTATGGATATCCACGTGAGCCTGGTAAGGCCATCAGTTGTGTATCGTGATACTACCTCCGCCCAAAATAGTTCCATCAGGACCATTATCATAGAAAATGGTTTCTTCACCAGTCGTTTCATCCTCTGTCCAAATCTTGATCCTGAATGTGTCACATGTTCCATCGTCGCTCAGAGCCCCATCAACTGCCATTACCATAAACTTGTATGAGCCCTCTCCGTTGATAGTTCCGGTACCCTTGAACATGGCCTTTGCTCCAGCAATCAGCAACCAGTCATACGAGTCTGAGTGGAAGTTCAGGTCACCTGCATGGAACTGGAACTCAGTGGTTCCCATAGGCACATCAGTACCCTTCTTGTACTTTGAAACAAAGCCAAAGTTTGCCTTGCCAGTGAGAGAGGGATCCTCAGTGTACGCTCCAGAAGGTGAATCTATCCATCCGCCACCTGTGACAAAGCCAGCTGATGGGTCGTAGATGACAATGTATTGTGACCAGACTTCTGTGTCACTCTCTCCCCAGGAATCTGTTACCGTGAGAGTGACTGTGTACACTCCAGGAGTCGCGTAGACGTGGGAACCAGTAACTGTGCGTGCTGTCTGATCTACTATGCCAGGATCTGCTGTTGTACCATCACCCCAGTCCCAGACCGCGGTATGATAATCATCGATGTCTGGGTCTGTGAATATAGCAGACATGTCAACAGCGTTCCCTACTGCGACTGGATCCAAGGGTCCATTGATTTGTTCGATCACTGGGGGTGAATTGCAGATGTCCCTGAAGACTTGCCTCTCCACCGTGATAATGTTGTCTTGAGTGTCTTCGACTTCGATGGTTATAATGTTCCATTCACCGGCTACAAGATTTTCCACTACTGTGCTGAAAGCCACCTCATTCACGTCATCTGGATTATTTGTAGTGGTGAAATCCACGGGATCTCCGTTGACAGTGACTGACGCCACACCTGATTCATCTGTTGCTGTGCCCACCACATCGACGCTGGAGCCACACACATGTTCGGATCCACCCGGCTGGGTTACATGAACTGTTGGAGCCTCAACATCCTGTGTAACAACATCACCGGTTTCCACAGTTATCGTGAATTCCCCGAACTTGGTGAATGATCCATCAACAGTAGCATAGGCCTCAATGGTGTGTGTCCCGGGAAGCACTGTTATGGTGCACTCACCGAGATCTGTAAGCATAGGGCTTCCCCAACCTTTTGTAATTGAATCTATCCGATTCGGTCCAGTACCCTCTGATGACGTAGCGATCAAGTAAGGTGATTGAAGGTATCCATATTCATTCTCAGGTAATATCACTCTATAATTGACTGTGATTGTAGCTGTGCCATAAGAGAGGTCGACTTCACTATCAGTTCCAGGTCCAACTACTATTTCAGGTGAACCGAAATCCTGCATTCGCAGTTCCGATCTCAAGTAGGGTTTATCATAATTGAAGAATAGATATGTCCACCACTGGCCAATGGACCACGTTCCAGGATTCACAATAAGACGATAATCACTAGATGTTCTCAGTGAAACTGCATAAGGCCCCTCAAATGTAGTGCCGTAAACCCTGTTCATATACAGGTTTCCGTGTGCTCCAAAGAGGTCGATACTTCCCCCAACATATCCCGGATTGATATTCCAGTTTACTTCTGTTCGTTGTTCGCTCTCTAGCGTCACAATTTTAGAAGGCAATCTCAAAGTGTTCAAATTATTGGTTGAATACTTCCACCTCACGTAGGGGTAAATATCCCAAGTTTCAGGAAACAGGTTCATATCATGTCCGTCAACAGGATAGAATTCGCGGTCGAAAGTAACCCAAGTATTATCGATGTATGCATATCCATAAAGGCGATAACTTGTGAAATCCTCACCCTGAATAACAACATTGCCGTGTATGCTACTCGATAGGTCTAATGTCCATTCAACAATTGTTGTTTGACCCTGAAAGACATCTATGTATTGGCTCGGGAGCTGGTATTGGACATCATCTACATTGACATATCCATAAATACTGACATAATCTTCATTGAGGGGATTGATTATTCCATCACCATTAGCGTCAATAGTGAGCCAAGGTCTCATGGGAAAAGTTGTCTGAACATCATTCAGGAAGCCGGTGAGAGCATCTATCTGATGAATGGCAGTATGGTATTTAGTCGGTGGGATCTCGAGATTTGTTGCTACATAGAATCTCATATTTGTGACATCGCCACCCAGAACTGTCACTCTTGGTTCAATCCGCCCATAGTTGTCCAATACGAAATCGAAACCCGCTACAGTCTCATCAATCGCAACATGTGTGATCTGGCTGCCAATGGTAGCAGTGCTCGTATATTGGTATGATTCGTCCGGCGCTACAGCCTTAATACGCACCTCACTGAATACCTTATAGTCGTGGCCCCCTTCAACAGTCACATGGTAGTTGCCGCCGTAAGCAGTATAATCATGTCCTTCAAAGCCACCTTCCAAGGAGTATGCATCTACACATCCAGCTATCACTTGTTCGGTTCCTACCATATTAGTCACACTTAATGTGCCGTCAATATAACCCGGTTCCAAATAGACTGTTCCTGCTACAGAACTGACTCCAAGACCGAGTACCATTATAGTTAGCCAAATGGCTAACAGTCTCTTTCTCATAATCAAACTCATCCTCCAATCTCAAAGCATTAGTCATTACAGATTACTGTAATTATTTACATAAATGCAGTAAACTTCTAGCGGCACATTATAAGAATCTTGCCACGAAAGTCAAAGGTTCGTTCATCTCTGAGTTATTTTCAGAAATGAAAACTGCAAATTCAGAGTTATATGTCAAAGGCTTAATGTCCCAAAAGAAACTGTCCGATGTTTGACGTGTTCTTCGTATTCTTCAAAATCAAAGAACTTCAGAAATCTTCTTCCCTCTTTCATAAACGAGTAACTTCTCGTATCAATGATTAATCTAATTGCCCAAACAAATTCATCAAATATCGATTCTATGGACAACTCTGTATTAATTCAAGAAACAAATTCAGCAATCAAGAGTAAAGTTTGAAAGCTTCAGTATCATACAACTACTGGGGAGATTTTCTTTGCCTAAATCATGGTTATCCGTATCAATAGTTGTCATGATTGTTATGACCACCATTGGACCGAGAGCATCTGTAATCGTATCTAGCAATGGAGATAGAAGCTCTCGAGAGATTGTTTTTGCTAGTCCGGATAACCTGATTTCTGAGGCCATGGCTCTTGATAGTGAGGATAATGTCATAATAGTTGGAAGCGAAGAGAATTCCACCGTAGGTAATGATAATGAGTTCTTTATTGCGAAATTTTCACCAGATGGTGAAACGCTCTGGTATAAGCACTGGAACAAAACAGGATTCGATTTACTGACTGACTGCAAGGTCGATTCATTGGACAATATCATTGTAACTGGAATTAGTGGATTAGAAGAAGACAAATTAGCCACTGTATACAAGTTGGACCCGTCAGGCGAAATCATGTGGGATATCGAAATATCAGGGTTGAGTTACGGTTGGCCTAGATCTACTTTTTTGGGGGTTCAAATAGATAAAAGCACCGACGAAATTCTCATTGTCGGAGCTCTTTCAGGACTGCATTATAGTACATTGGTCATGCAACTAAATTCTTCAGGATCAATCCTCTGGACCCAAGAGTGGAAACAAAAGGATGGTAGCATCCCATATTCCTTTTGGCTGAGCTCACAGGATCAAATAATGGTCACTGGAGTGACATATGATCACGAGTACAGTGAATACAGTCCAAGCGATACATATGTGACCGCATTCAATTACACTGGATCTGAAATCTGGAATCGAACAGGAGGGATTTGGTACTACGGACTAGAAGTTGATAATTCCTCCTTTGTGACGATTTCAGATTTGGGAATTGGTGTACTTCAAAGATATGATTACAACCTTAATCGTACGTGGGAGATGGAAGTTCAAGCCGAAGGTCCATATTTCGAAACTTTGACGCATCTTACTCTCAATGGTACTGATCGAATTGTAGGATGTGGCATGGTCCAGCACCAACAGGCTGCATATGTTACCAAGGCATTCCATCCAAGTTATTCTCCAGCTCCAAAACCTCAAACATTGGTTTTCAGTTGTACAGTAGAAGGAGAGCTTGAGTGGTATGATTTTCTAATTCAGGGTCTAATCTCAGAACCCTGTGGTTGTGCATTTAACTCTCAGGGAGAGTTGGTTATTGCAGGGCACATGAACAATGGCGACTATGATAATGATCTGTATGTGGTATTCGGATTTCAGCCTACTCCTTTTCCTATGGATTTGACT
>JBHLRQ010000176.1:0-4618 GCA_048882385.1 Candidatus Thorarchaeota archaeon
CAGGGGACATTGGATGGATTGTACATCGTCATGGTGTAATATACAATGAAGAGTATGGCTGGGATGAAACCTTTGAGGCTTTGACTGCAGAGATTCTTGCAAATTTCATTCAGGATTATGACTCAAAAAAGGAACGGATATGGATTGCTGAAGAGAACGGAGAAAAGGTTGGTTCGGTAATGATTGTTGATGGAGGTGACAAGGTCGCTAAATTACGACTATTTCTGGTTGAACCTGAAGCAAGAGGTAAGGGTATCGGAAAGAGACTCCTCGAAGAGTGTATTGATTTCTCGAAAAGAAATGGCTACAAGACAATCAAATTATGGACACAGAGTAACTTACTTGCGGCACGACACCTCTATTCAAAATATGGTTTTGAACTGCTTGAGGAAGAACCTTGTATAAGGTTTGGTTATGAGCTTGTTTCTGAAGTCTGGGAACTCAAATTGAAATGATTAGTTGTCAGGCAACTGCTGATATTACAGGCAAGCAAAAATTGAGTTCGTCTAAATTGTTTGGAACTTGGCTATTCAAAATCAGATGGCGGGCCAAGAGTGATTTGATCTAGGAATCCAATATACTAAATTCTACGCTCCCTTCCAAGACATATATTGTGCCACAATCCCATTGTCCATATGTTTCACCATTCCCTGATGTCAAGTTATCTGGAACTATATCGAAGTCTAGTGGTGCCTCCGGACCTGCCTGCAGGACACCATAAAAATAGTCCTTCCAATAATATGTGTATGATATCATGAAGTTAATCTCATGACCTGCGATGGCTGAGGCATCACTACGATTAATCACCAATCCAAGCAACAAAGCCCATACAACATTATGGTTTTCAGGGCTTAAGTCGAACGTCAAGTCTATTGCTGCAAGATGTGAATGAGATTGATATTCTGCTCTGGGCAATCCTCCTCCGAAATTTATCTCAAAGATGTCAGTCGGATCACCCTGTGCACTCCATAATTCGGATTGTTCAGTTCCAGCTCGATATGTAACACCCTCCTCCCCGAACGTGCCATTGACTCGAGGAGTGTAAGAAACATTCACGGATTCCCCATCACAGAGTTGATGGAGGGACTGAGCATCTATCCAAGTCAGGTCTACGGTATTATTCGTTGCATCTATGGCGAAGACATCAATGTGAACTCTAGATGGCAGTGTGACGATCGACCCTTTATAGTATCCACCAGCCTCACCCATAAGGAACATGGGATAGACTTGGGTTTCTTGGTCTGCAGGGTACCAGAAGTCTTTCAAAGTGAGAAAGACAGCATCACGGCTTGGCGCATTTGCAGTGATACTTGCTCTCATTGATGAGCCAAGATATGCAAATGTGATTAATGGCGATGTCACTATCACGATTAGAAGTAAAGCGATGATAGAATTTCGTTCCATTGCTCCTCATGGACTATAATTTGAGTATGAGATTTTAGGATTTTCCATTTTCCAAAAAAAAATCCAGAACTGGAATGGCGGGCCAGGAGGGATTTTTAGGCCTCATAATGGGAATCATTACAGGTGAACCCTCGACCAACAAGTTAAGAGCTTCAACACACCAGAGGAGTTCTGAGTGTACTGTCGCTATACCTGGCTTAGCCACTGGCCCGTGATTTCGCCTCTGTTCGATTTTAGGTTATAGAGCTTTCGGAATATCTCCATAGATTGTCTTTCTGCTAACTTCCTACAAGGAGTCCAGAAAAATCCCTCCTTATCCGTCATATCAATTCATTTTATTATATTTCCAAGCTAATTATTAAAATAAATACCTAATTATTTATATCATCTAAGAAACGATTGATATATTGCTGGGAGAACATCTTCCATAGTCCGCTGAATAAGGACCTAGCCTGTGGACAGGACCCAGCCTCTAGGCGTGGAAAGGGACCATTTCGGGGAGAAAATCAGATATGAAACGACAAAAGATCTTGTTGTTGGTCATGGTGGCAATCCTTGCAATTGGATTGAACACAGTTTCTGTTGAAGCAGTATCATACGGTCCTCCATTTGATTTATTATGGGATGACATGTATTTTGCTGCACCAGATTCTAATCACTACTATATCTTCAACGGATACAATTCTCGTATTTTTGCTAGGTATGGGGCCACCAATTATCAATATGTACAGGTTGGAGTAGGTAAAGAGATATCTTTCACATCATCAAAACTGATTAGACTAAAGGCAGACATCGAAGTAGTAGGATTTCTTAGGACTTATACAATGGGTTACACTAGTAATTATGTTTCGATTGCAATCAGCGTTGGTTATGAGTCCAGATATGGATGGTATCCATATTGGTGGTGGTGGGATACTGTTCAGGGGTGGTATGTTCTTAATGAAGAGGTGAATGGACTCGGTGAAAGTATGTACATCTCAGAATCTATTCATTTCGTAGGACCTTATGTAACTGTACCTGCAGGTGCTCATAGACTGTTTATTGCTGTACATGTACAAGTACGAGGTGGGTACTTCTGTTGGTCCGGCGTCCATACAACTACTCCGGGACGTGTTGTCTATACTAGTCTTGGATATGATATTGGACATTAGAAACGCAAAAGGGGTACAGTTTAGACTGTACCCTCAAATCTTTTAGATTCAAAATTCTTCAATAGGTATAGAAAACAGGTTTTGTCGAGATTTAGATACCCCCGACCAACAAGTTAAGAGCTTCAACACACCAGAGAAGTTCCGAGTGTACTGTCGCTATACCTGGCTTAGCCACTGGCCCGTGATTTCGCCTCTGCTCCAATTTGGAATATAGAGCTTTCGGAATATCTGCAAGATTTGGATACATTGCAACGACATTGATCTTTTGATCAGTTTGCATCTAGCGTATAATAGTTAACTATTGTTATACAATGATGTCATGGTCATGCCATTGAGTACATGGAGCGCTTCATATTCTTCCATCCCTCCATGGGATGTGGGTCATCCTCAACAAGCTTTTGTCAAGTTAGTTGAGAGCGGAGAGCTGACACCATCCAGAGTTCTCGACATTGGATCAGGTCCTGGAGAAAACACAATTTTCCTAGCGGAACAGGGGTCCTCCGCTGTGGGCATTGATTTCACCCCAGAGGCTGTTGAGATCGCACGAAACCGCGCAATCCAACATGGCGTCGATGTGGAGTTCGTGCTAGGAAATGTTCTTTATCTGGAGCAGTTCTTCGAGGCAAACACCTTCGACCATGTCATTGACTCTGGTTTGTTTCATTCCATTCATCCTAAAGACTTAGATCAGTTTGTCCAGCAGGTCAGACGAGTACTCAAGCCGAATGGTATCTACTACATACTCTGCTTCTCAGACAAAGAACCACCAGGTCTTGGTCCAAGAAGAGTTTCCAAGGAAGAGATTAGAAGTACACTAGAGTCACGTTTTTTGGTCGAATACATCCATGACACGATTTTCGAGTCGAGGATTCACAAAGGTGGTGCAAGAGCATATCTGACACGTGCCAAGAATCACATGTTTCAATAACGGTACAAAGCATCCTCATCACATTGAAAACCGCTATCTGCTCTTCCTCAGGTGATAGAGCTTTCGGAATAATCTCCGAAGACAGACATTACTAAACAGGATAACTCTTTTCGTGAAAAGTTGTGGAAGGACTAAAATTACAACTGTCCATTTCGTTTCATCAAATAGACTCCATATCCCGGGGGAAATTTCGAGAAGTCAGGTATCTTGCGCCCAGAGATTCGTTCAATCTCAAAGTAGTTTCCAAAACGGAGCTCAACCTCACCAGGTTTCATTGCCATCCTGTCAAAAAGGGGTCTTTCCCACCAGCGTGGAGGCCATTCGAAGCAGAATAATAGAAAAAGTGTGTTGGGATGAGTTAAGGGCAAAACATTCTTGATGTATAGACTGCGTTCACTCGGAGGTAGATCATCAAGTGTGCCAAAGTCTACGAGTAAATCAAAGGTTCCAGTGACATGACGTAGATTGGTCAAATCATCTACTATGAAGTCCACAGAAACACCAGCTTTTCGTGCTCTAGTGCGACCTAACTCGATTGCAGATCTTGCATAATCCACTCCAGTCACATCAAAACCATGTTGTGCTAAGAAGATACAGTTGCTGGCTGTACCACTACCCAAGTCAATTGCTCGACCGGGAGCAATATGACCGCTCTCCACCAACTCTACCAATTCGGAACGTGGTCCGCTATCCCAAGGCACGAGCTTGTGTCTGTAGCCAAATTCATAGAACCACTTTGCTAGTCGTTTTCCAAGCATTAGAGGAACAATCCAAAAGTCATATAGTTGTGAGCAGGATAATATATTCACAATAGTTAATTAAGTGTATGCTTTTTCATGGTGCGTTTTTATGTTGGATTCCCTATTACTGAGTCTGGTGTCGAAATTAGGATTCTTCAAGATAAGATGACCCTCTCCACACCTTATCTAGCAGGATGAATTCCGACTAAGTAAAAGAAAAAGACACAGAGAATTCACACATCTTTCCACAGGTCCGCAAAACGATATCTACTCGTCTTCGGTTTATAGAAACTGTAGTGTGGCGACGTACAAGCTCAACTGCAAGTTTTCATTCTGAATCATTCAATCTCCACGAAACTTCTTTCGGGTTTCCTTGAATCGTGTCAGAGGATGAT
>JBHLRQ010000177.1:0-4552 GCA_048882385.1 Candidatus Thorarchaeota archaeon
TCATGCCTATCTCTACAGGTAGTAGAGATTGTTGCGGCGATTCAACCATTGTCTCTCATGTTTCAATGAGATCGTGCTCGTGTTCATCACGGGCACTCTCAACTCTATTTTTCTTATTCTACGCCTTTGGAAAAACTAAATGCAATATTCGAATGGTCTTTTCATTATTGCTCAGATGAAGACTAAAGATCTGGAAAAGTACCTGTCAAAGAGAAAGAATGTCCTACATAGAGTAGAGTTCATATGCAGCTCAATACTCAGATGGCTAGGGTGTTGGCTTTATGAATCTCGAAGTCTTTGAGCTGGAACGAATGCAGTCCGAGTATGAACATGTTGTCAAGTATAATCTCTCTGAGAGTGGCGTCGAACCCCTCAGAATAAGGGAATTGCTTGAAACTGAAGACCTGCAAAATCAACTTCTGGATTTGCAACTAGTTTATGCTCAAACCAACGGAACTATCCAATTGCGGGAGGCCATTGCTCAACCATATGACGGGATTGGTGCAAAACACATCCTAGCAACAAACGGAGGGGCTGAAGCGAATTTCGTTGTTTCTTGGTGGCTCTCTCATGAAAACCCCAATGCCAACGAATTTGTCTTCATGATCCCAAACTATATGCAGATAGGTGGAATTTGGAAGAATCTCGGAGGAACTGTCAAACCATTTCCTCTGAGAATGATTGAAGGAGAATGGGTGCTAGATATTGAAGAGTTAAAATCCGTGGTATCAAAGAAGACATCTGCGATAGCAATCTGTAATCCCAATAATCCAACTGGAGCCATTATCAATGAAGAAAATCTGGATGCGATTGTGGATATCGCTGCAGACAAAGATGTATGGATTGTTTCTGATGAGATATACCGAGGGGCTGAGATCCATGATGAACGAGCCCCATCAATGCAAGGCCGTTACGATAGGGTACTGGTCACTTCAAGTCTATCAAAGGCATATGGACTGCCTGGACTGAGGCTTGGATGGGTGGTCTGTCCTACAGAAGAGGTTGCGCATGACCTATGGGCGTATTCTGACTATACCTCCATATGTCCATCCACCATCAGTGACTGGTTAGCGACTCTTGCTCTTGATCCCAAATTCCGAAGCAATATTGAAGAACGAGCACGAAAAATCATCAGAAGGAACTGGGGCATTTTGAAGAACTGGTTGGACTCTCATGGAGACCTATTCGATTATGTTCCCCCAAAAGCTGCGGCTATATGTTTCATTAACCAGAAAACTGGAATTGAGTCTCTAGAGCTGGTCCATAGGCTAATGAAAGAGAAGAGTGTGTTAATATCTCCTGGAGAGCACTTTGATATGCCTGGTCATCTTCGGATAGGTTTTGGTAGTGAGCCTGAATATCTCCAGCACAGCCTAAGCTTGATCAGTGAATTTCTTGCTAGCCTCAAATAATACTACTCGCTGGGCCATGGAATATCAAATGGATTGCCACATCCCTGGCAAACTGCTACCTTGCTCTCAATATCATGTCGCATAAACACCAAAGTGTCAACACCACATTGAGGACAGGTTCCGGTGATTCCCTCCTCTGAAGCAACCGATTTTGATGCTACAGGAAAATCTGAGAATCCATACGCTACCCATCTTCCAATGAAACCGTCTATTATTGCATAAGCAATGATTCTCGGAATTGCAAGAAAGATGAAGACCAGAAAATCCAGATTCGGGAAGAAGAAGTCAATCGCTATATTTGGAATCCCAAAGATCACGAGAATTAATATCAATGCAGCTCCATGAGCAATATAACTCTTGAAACCTCCAGGTGGATTGGCTCTCCAGAATGATCTTGACAGCATGGCATTGATGAGGCCTGCTACAAAGAAAATCAAGAATAGGAAGACGATAAAGAAGATTGCTAGCACAACATACCCAACTAGGGCCCCTCCCACTGTGGCCACTGCTCCTACAAGTATTGTCGACACCATTGAAATGGCTGCAAAAACCATTGTCGCGAGGGTTCCAATTATTGCATAGAGAAGTCCATGCATGAAATACTTGGGAATATCTTGAATGAATCGTCGTTCTCTTTGAGCCACGTCTGTCGGGCCTCCTTAGAGCCACTCTGTCATGGCATGCAACTCCTAAAGATAAATCTTGGTGAAGCCCGGAGCTTGTTTGATGGTTGTTCTGAAATTATGATTCCTCTTCATTTTTATGCAATAATGACACTAAGCCAGATATAAATGGAATTTTAAAATACTCTTTTACTATAATAGAATTAAAAGATTGCTCATAATGAAGAATGGAGCACTTATTATTCTATTTTTCTTGTATTGTCCACTGATATTCCATATTCTCCGATGACCGAAATTTCTTGTTTCTTGAACTCCAACATATTCTTGCAGTCGAATTTGATTGTGGGATGTAAGAACAAAATGTCAACAGAGGTGAAGAATGCCAGTCCAAAAACTGCTCCAATGAGAGAGGACCTTCTCGATGAAGAAGATCTAGAGGTCGAACGTTTGTTGGAATTGGCAAGAATCTACTACGATGGTCCTTGAATGGATACATTGAGTGTGAGAAAATGGACGTGTTGAGAACTTGTCGGAGACGGAAATAGAAGATGAGAATATACTAGGACATTTCCAAGAAATACTACAGAGGGCATCAGGTTCGAAGCAAGACAGAGCAATGTATGCTGAGCTTGATAGTTCCCAAGTGAAAGATGTAGAATATGCATGTCTTAGATCAATGATGCTAGAACCTCAGAATGCCGCCATGTGGAATGCCCTAGCTTTAGTCTACATGATGTCAAGATATCCCGAAGAAGCTGAGGACGCAATTGAGAGGTCTCTTGATATTGATACCTCCAATTCATGGACTTGGTCAATCTGGGGTGACCTTCTGCGACAGGAAGGTCGTATAATCGAATCAGTGAGAGCGTACCGAATGGCTGTAGAACTTAATCCACAAAACGAACAAGCCCTACGCCAGCTTGTCTTCTACTATGATGCGAAGAAAGCTTCTCCTGAAGTTCTTAGTCTTCTTGAGAAGCTAATTCCGATTTCACCCAAAGACCAAGTACTCTGGGATATCTACTCAGACTGTCTTCGTCGTTCAAAAAATAGAGGTCGCTAGTTCCGTATGCAAAGTTAATGTAGAACAATGTGTATACAGCCACTTAGAGAACCAAGTCCAGGCTTTATTGGTCCATCGATTGGTGCCCTTGTAACCCTCCCAAAGTAATATAGCAGGAAATCCATTCCATCAATCAATATGGATGTCAACATTATTCCTTTCTTTTCACCCATATCCCCATATGTGGTGAAAGAATCTGTTCTTGGAGAGTTTGCAGAAACTCAGGCGAGTATCATTGAGCCTGATGACTTCGCAAAGAATACTGATAGAAACTACATTTTCATTGGTACTGGAGGAACTGAGAACTTAGTTGCAGATTTTATTCACAAAATGGATTTCCCATCACCTGTGTTCATCCTAAGCTATGAACTCAACAACTCTCACCCTTCTGCCATGGAGATTCGTTCCTATTTGGAACAGCAAGGTATTGATTCTAGAATCATTCACGCTCCCCTCAACAATTTAGTCAGTATGGTTAGTGAATGGTGTGAATTTACAAAGATGCTCTCATATCTGAAGAGCAGTACCATGGGTCTCGTGGGTGAACCATCCTCCTGGTTGATTGCCTCATCTGTTGATGCTACATCGGTCAAGAATCGGTGGGGGCTGACATTGAAGGATATGTCATTGAATCCTCTGATTAATGCCGCAAAATCAACAAACACCCATGATCACATTGAATCTTTCAAGAATGCGTCTTCTAAATGTTCACCGTCCGATGAAGAGCTTCACAAGGCTGGATCTGTTGCAGAAGCTCTCCGAAATATGATGATGAAAGAGAATCTGGCTATAGTCACTGTTCAGTGCTTCAAACTTCTAATGAATACTAATGTTTCAGGATGTTATGCCCTGAATCATCTAAACAATGAAAGAGAGCTGGTTGCAGGTTGTGAGGGAGATGTCCCTGCTGCATTCACAATGTCTCTTGGCAAGATGTTGACCGGTGGACCTGGTTTCATGTCCAATGTGACTCAAGTTGATTCTTCATCTAATTCAGCAGTCTTTGCACATTGTACACTGCCCACCTCAATTGCAGACCGATACGAGATAACAACACACTTTGAAACTGGACTTAGTATCGGAATACGAGGTACTTTCAAGAAACAAGATGTAACGGTCTTCAAAGTGTTTGGAAACGATCTCGGAGATTACTGGGTTTCAGATGGTGCATTAGTTGAAAACCTAGTAAATGATACAGGATGTAGAACTCAGATTCGCGTCATATTGGAAGAAGATGCGAGTTATTTCCTAGAGAGAGCGTATGCAAACCATCACATTGTCTTTCCGGGAAAACATGCGGAACGTATACGCCGATTCTTTGACTTTGTTTAGAGTGTGACGACAGAAACAAGTATGTACGTTTTTGGTCCTAATAAAGTCCTACAAGAACTAGCATTACTTGCATTCCTGAGTGTCTACTTGGTCCGAACTTAGCATTATCTCTAGTCAAAGTT
>JBHLRQ010000178.1:0-2695 GCA_048882385.1 Candidatus Thorarchaeota archaeon
CCCACCAGCAAGGCACACTTTTCGACTCATAATATATCACTGAAACCTCTCTTTTTCGCCGACGAAAAGGCGGCGATGCTGTGTTAGTCCAATTTTGTCTAGTACTTAACAGCTTCGGCGAACAAGATTCGATATCCAAATCGTTGTGTTTTAGGAGTTAAGTCGTTGCGCCAAGATTAGGTCTTAAAATAATCATTTGAGAAATAGGACATGCCATATTGAAATTGGTGGAGATAGAAAAATGATGAATAAGAAGAGAAGAAGGGAAATCGGACTATTTGTCTTGCTGATTGCGATTATCACTATAGTAGTAATTCTAGCATAAGAGTGTCAATTAAGTACAAGGTCATGTAACCAAAGAAGCAGCCATTCTACGCTAAGTCAATTCAATCTAGTACCTGACAACTATGCCTATTGGATAGTTCCTAATTAATTCCTCCCAGACTAGATTATCACTGTTTTTGTAGAATTGAATATTTATATAATAATTGCTTAATATTTTAGATAACTTTATAATTATAATGCCATTGTAGCTATATGGAACTCAGACACCACCTGGAACAAATAGCCCATTAATTATGAAAGCAGGAATATGTCATTAATAGAGCCAAATCTGTTCTCTATCCGATCCAAAATTAACGCGAAAGCATCTGTTCTCCCTTGATTGGTTCTATGAAGTGACAGATTTGTTTCCTAGGTGATGTGTCTGCAAGTTCCGTTCAAAGTGAGAAAAGAACTCACGAAATTCACATCGAAATTGAGATCGAAAGAAGACGAAAAATATGCTATCCAAGAATGATTCTGAATATGAAACACTAGGTCAAATGTTAAAGCTCTTGAGAAGAGATGCAAGAAGAATCCTTGCAAAGCTCGATCAATCGGAGTCGCTCAATATTGAAGATGAACTACTTGAAGACGAAAGGTGGCTTGCCAGTAATGACGAGTACGAGATTTTCGACTTCATTAGAAGCCTTGCGCTCATTGCAACAAAGTTGCAACCTGAAACATTTGAGCATACGAAGAACAGTCTGACCGAGTTTTGGAAAGATGTTATCTCTGAGGATGACTGGGAAGATTATGAGAAAGAAGTCCCAGACAAGGTAAAAGGCTATTGAAAGTGATTGTTTTGTTACGCCATCTAATAACAACGACAAGTGAATGCGAAGCCCATGCTTATCTTAGGCAAAACTCTGAGAGAGTGAAGAAGGCATTTATCATCACCACCAGGATTCCTGATGATTGTAATCATTTGAGGTATGATGTATTTCAAGTCGTGAAAGAGGCCGAAAGGAACTGAGAGGATTGTTCAACACTCCCCGTAGAACAGCGAGTCAACCATAATCATCTAACCTTCCAAATCAGTGTTTGGGCATTCTATATGGGGGCAAGAAAAGGTCAGCTGACAATCAGATCAGGCATCATGGTGATGGCCAAGTCATTGAGATACCTCATGCTTGGTGATTCGGCCTTCTTTTTTATTTCCCTGAGAATCTCTCGCGCTTCGTCAAGACGCCTTTGTCTGTTACGGAGTTTCGCCTTGAGTAACAATGCACGAGCTGCAACACCAGGCAGATCATTCTTCTCAACATGTTCGAACAATCTCTTCATCCAAGGACCAGAGGAATCTGATTCTTTGTCTAATGATTCATCTGTAAGTCTTTCAATCTCAATTTCTGTAAGCTCAAGAAGGCAAATGTTCAACCAGAGAGGAATAGGGTCTTCTTCAAGGAACCTCAGAACCTCTTTAAAGCATTCAATCGCGGCATCATACCTCTGATCGGCCTTGTCAAGAATTCCTTCGACTGCACGAAGGTACATGAGATTATTTGAAACTCCGGACTTAATTGCTAGGTCATGAGCAACCGCAAGGGCGTCTTTGGCTTCCTCCAATCTGCCAAGATTGATCAATGCATAAGCCACCTGAAGTTGGTTGAATGGCATTTTATGTAGGAGTGAGGCTGTATTTTCATTAGTGCTTGTTGTTAGTTCTAGTGCTTTTTCTCCATCACCTATTTGGTTGTAGTAGAATGCGATGATTGCATTCATACCCACAGTAGGAATGCCAAGGGATGCGCAAATATTTTGATATTCGATATGGTGGTCAATAGCAGCACTCGTTTCACCCCTGAGCCCCATAATATGAGCCAATTGATGTTGAATGTTGCCTAAATTGTATCTAAAACCGAGTCGCTCACTCATTTCTCTAGCTGATAGATGGAGTTCAATAGCTCGGGTCACATCACTGTGTCTTAGCAATTGAGCGATTAAGTTTAGGAGATACGAAACCATCACTTGGTCATCATATTTTCTTGCAATGATGAGGGCTTTATTTCTGAGGTTCAGCGCTTCTTTGAATTTACCTTCATCAACAAATCTTGCTGCATCAATCCTATGAAGATATGCTCTGAAGAACTCCAAATCCTTATTGTTATACACATTCTCTGTGATTGTTTCTATTGTCTTCACATCGAGATTAAGGTCAGGATATAAACCGTCAACAGTAATTCTCCACTCAAGATAGAAGTGACATGCAATCCAGTCATTGGGTGCAGCTTCAACAGCTTTGGCGACTGCTTGATTCATCTCGGTCCAAGAAACCAAGTCTCCTCTAGCGTACCGGGTACAAAGACGAATAGGCGCAGCCAGAACTGAAACTTTCCCAGCAGCCTCCAGCTTGTCGGTCAAGTTAAGGTCA
>JBHLRQ010000178.1:2795-4551 GCA_048882385.1 Candidatus Thorarchaeota archaeon
GGGTACAAAGACGAATAGGCGCAGCCAGAACTGAAACTTTCCCAGCAGCCTCCAGCTTGTCGGTCAAGTTAAGGTCAACAATGCAATCGGAAAAACGGTAGGCGAAGTATTCCAACAGCGGAGATGATGGTTTCGCACATACTCCGTCTACTAGTTTCACGGCGAAATCTCCAAAGTTCTCTGCTTCCTTCATTGTCTTTTCGAGAATTGACCTTGTGTCCTTATCGACGTGCGGAAAACACATTGTAATTGTACCAAGTGGTTCCACTCTTCATCCCTCAGACAAGCGAAATAACCATACTTCAACTCCCCGCTAAATCAGTGTTTTGGCTATGCGTTATTGTCAAGATATAAAATAAACCTGCAATCTGAAGATATCGATTCAGATGATCGTTTTGGAGCTTGTCAGGTCTGTGGCGGCAGCTACCAGAGCATGGCGTGAGAGAGCTCTTCTGGCCATGCAAGAGGAGGGATGCAATGATTTGGGATATAGACCCAACTCCGGGATGTCTTCCGTGGGATGGCTTCTAGCACATCAGGGTGCAGCCTATGACTATACACTGAACATGCTGATTAAAGGCAACCCACCCAAGAATCCAGATCTTTTCTATTTATACAGAGGGGACAGCAGTGATCCGGGCGATTGGGCAGGTACTCCCCTTCAAGAGATCAATGACTACTTCAGCTCGACTGAAAGTGATCTACTCTCTTGGTTTGAGCAAGTGTCCGATGAAGAACTAAACCGCATTCTAGTGGGACCGGACACTCCTCAATACTTCAAAGGAATGCGTGTAATAGACGCAATTGCTGACATGTTTGCACATCTGAATCACCACAATGGACATCTCAGTGCAATCAAGGCAGACTGGTGTCAACAGAAAGAGATGAAATAGAAGCAATGAATCCAAGCATGCTGATTCCTTTTAGAATAGCATGCTTGGAGAAAGCTAACCTACATTAGTTATGAGGGCTTCGCATGTGTTCTTACAATACTTTCAATCTTATCGAGTTTAGCCTGAATATCTGGATCTTTGATGTTGACTACAACCGAAACGTCTATGTCTGCGATCTCTTGCTGGCCTTTCTTGTTTGTATAGGGTACATCGACTTGGAAGTTGACCCTATCATTTTGTTTTGCTCTGAATCCTTTGGCTTCTTGCTCGATATTATAACCACCCCTGATTGGGTAAAGAACACCATAGTTCACCATCTGGTATCCACCGTCGGTGATTCCTTTGGTTATCTGCTCCATTATTGACTTGTTGTACATGTAACTACCAAGTTGAACTAAACTAAGGAATGCGAACACACCACCACCACTTACCCTAGCCGCCTTGGCTTCTTGTACCCCTGTTGCGATTATACGATGGTCTGATACAAAGACCTGTCCTTTAATGACAGACTTACCTGTTTCAACCCATCCGTCACAAATGACGTGAAATTCCTCGCCAGGTAACTTGCAGAAGTTCTGAACAAAGAATCGTTCGAACTCAGCTAGTTTGTCTGCTTTCCGGGCACGTAACATCTTATCAAAGAGAACGTATGCTTTTTCTGAGAACAATGCAGGATCGATTAAAATAGCCTCCTTCATGATCTCACTAAAAATCTGGAAATCGGAAGTATCCATTTTTTCGAATACTTTTCTCAATTCATTTCCAACATCGCCAGATTTTCCTTTTTGCATCTTTTCGATGACTGTTTTACGAAGTTTTTCAAAATCCTGACCCATTGTCAAAACCTCAAATCACTGGTGAAT
>JBHLRQ010000179.1:0-4540 GCA_048882385.1 Candidatus Thorarchaeota archaeon
GAAGCCACAAAATTATAGACAGCAATAGCATTTGATACCAAGTTGTAATGAGTGAGCATAGCTCCTTTCGGAAGTCCTGATGTCCCACCTGTGTATTGAAGCACCGCAATTTGAGTCTTAGGATCAATCTCAAACGTTGGAGGGTCAGGTTTTGTTTTACTGATTAAATTAAGGAATTGCATTGTTCCAGCAATCTCTGGAGGGTCTCGCGGAGCATTTGGAATGTAATCCATAACACTAGTGATGATTATGTTCCGAAGCCTCGTTCTATCCTTGATGTTGTTTATTTTCTCAAGCTGGGCGTCCCATGCGATTATGGTTTCCGCCCCTGAATCATTCAACTGATATGCCAGCTCAGGTTCAGTCAGCAAGACACTACAGGCTGTGACGACCCCTCCAGCTTTCAAAATACCATAGAAGCTGAATAAGAACTGTGGAAAATTAGGGATCATTATTGCTACAGTATCACTTTTCTTCACACCTACATCTCTCAACACTGTTGCAAGTCTTTCTGCAATGTCTTTGAACTCCTTGTATGAAATCTTCCGTTTCTGGAACCAGATAGCTGTTTGATTGCCAAATTCCTTAGCAGTATTGTCTAGAAATTCGTACAGGTTGATCTCAGGATAATCTATTGATTCAGGTACGCCCTCATCATAGAATTTCAACCACGGTTTAGTGACATACGGATCTTCAGTCATCGTTAATCTTCCTGCCTATTTTATTCTCCACTTATTAAATCAAGTGCCTCTCGTGCAGCTTCAGCTACAAAATCCCGTTCGTCATGTACCCTCGATTCCAAAGCTGAAACTACTTCATCAGTTGCTATCCCTATCATTCCAAGGGCTTCAGAAGCTCTCCACCGAACATCGGGTTGTTTGTCATTTAACGCATCCAACAAGGAAGGAATAGCATCAGAAGCACCTGAACCAAGTTTTCCTAAACTTAAGGCAGACTCGCGACGTACATTTCCCTTGCTGTCTACAAGAGCTTCTTTCAATGCCATTATGACAGATTCGTCGGTTAGTCCAATTTTCCCCAATGACCTAACCGCTTCTACACGGATTTTGGTGTTTCCCTCTTTTAGGGATGCAATAACATGTGGAAGGGCTGTTTCAGCATCCTGACCGATACCTCCTATTGCTGAGAGTATCATTGCCTTCATTTCGTTGTTTACCAGAGGATATGAATCAATCAAAGACGGGATTGCTTCTTTTCCGATATTTCTTAAAGCATCAGCAGACTTTCCACGAACTTTCTCAACCTTGTCATTGAGGAAAGATGCGATTGTCTGTATTATTTTTGAATCTGTTACTTTCATTTCCCCTAATGATTCAACGACTCCCTCTCTAACGACTGGATTTTCATGATTTACCACTTCGAGGAGAGCAGGTATTGCTGGGTCTCCCATTTGTACAAGTGTGTTTATAGATCGAGAGCGAACCCTCCAGTCACGATCCTCAAGAGCCTTAACGAGAGCAGGTATGGCCGCGGTTGAACCTTTTCCGATACCATCAATAGCTTGAGCGGCTGCAGTTCTAACTGTCCAACTAGGGTCTTTGAAGCACTCAATCAAGTTTGGTATCGCATTGTATGCTCCAGATCCCATCTTTCCAAGAGCATTTACAGCCTCAGTCCGAATATCTTCATCCTTATCTTCTAATGATGCAATAAGGCTTGAAACTGCAACATCAGTTGCTACACCTATTTTGCCCAGGGATATGGCTGCTTCTTTTCTAATAGACACTTCTTTATCAGATAGCAATTCAGCCAAACTTGGAATGGCATCAACAGCAGAGTTACCAAGTTTTCCAAGTGATTTTGTGGCTTCTCTACAGATACTCCAATCATCATCTTCTAAACAGTCAATTAAACTAGAAACAGATTCAGCGGCTTTTTCACCCAATTCACCCAGAGTCAATGCTGCATTGAACCGTACCGTACGAATTTCACTGGTTAGATGTCCTATGAGCTCTGCTATCACTTTCGGATCCTTTTCAGCTCTAGCCACAACTAACTCAACCTTTGCATCCCGTAAGAGTTGTTCAAGAGTAGCTGAGATTTTGATTCCTCCTATATACCTAGATATACCTTCTTTATTCGAGGCTCCCGTTCGAGCTGTTCTCTAGTTCCACTCATCTCTATCTTTCCTTCTTCAAGCACATAAATGGTGTCAGCAACTTCCATAGCTAAGACTGCATCTTGCTCAACCAGAAGAGTGGTTGTACCTTCATGTTTGATCTGTTGTATCGCCTCGAAAATCTTAGTCTTTACTTTGGGAGCTAGTCCTAGAGATGGCTCATCGAGGAGCAGCAATTTTGGACTGGACATTAGAGATCTAGCTATTGCAAGCATTTGTTGTTCCCCTCCACTTAGAGTACCTGCGCGTTGTGTTCGTCGCTCATCCAATCGAGGGAATATATCAAAAACAAAATCGAGGAGGTCTGGATATTTTGATTTATCTTGAAGAGTATATGCTCCAAGTTCTATGTTTTCCATTACCGTCATGTCGTAAAATAAACGACGCCTTTCAGGACAATGTGCAATACCTCTTCTTGCAATCTCATGAGGTTCCAACTCATCAATTCTCTCTCCCATGAAGGAGATTCTTCCTCTGTCGATCTCCTCCAATGCTGAAATGACTCTGAGCAGCGTTGACTTTCCAGCTCCATTCGGACCTATGACTGCATCAAGAGACCCAGCCTCCACCGTCAGATTCACTTCTTCCAGAGCTTTTGCTTTTTCATAATAATGATAGACTTTTCTTAATTCAAGCAAATCCCTCACCTCGACCAAGATACGCCTCTAACACAATCTTGTTGTTTGCTACTTCCTGAGGAGGTCCTTCAGCAATTAGTCGCCCCTGATGCATCGCGATGACCCTTGGGACTAGAGTCATTAACTCACGCAAGACATGTCCTGTAACAAATATTGTAACACCTTCTTCGTTCAATCTTTTGATTAACTTGCCAATTCCTTCCTTCTCCTCATGAACTAGTCCACTGAAGGGTTCATCAAGAAGAAGCATCTCAGGATTTGTACCCAGGGCTTTTCCAATCTCAAGTCTTCGCAGATCTCCATGAGGTAAAATAACTGGTGGCAGTCTTGCCTTGTCCACTAGACCAACTGAAGAAAGAATAGAACTTGCGGCTTCATCTATGCCAGTTTTTCCAAATGCTTCTCTCCCACGAGGTGAAAGACAAGCTACTGAAATATTGTCTAGCAGGCTAAGATAATGAAATGACTTCACAAGCTGAAATGTTCTTGCCATACCCTGATTGACAATCTGATAGGGTTTTTTTCCAGTTATATTCACGCCATCAAAGAAGACACTGCCAGAGTTTGGTTTCTCGAAGCCTGATATCAGATGGAACAACGTGGTCTTTCCAGCTCCATTAGGACCAATAAGTCCCAACATCTCTCCTCTATGGACCTCAAAGTTGACATCATTGACAGCAGTTAGCCCGCCAAACTTCTTGGTTAGATTCTTGACTTCAAGTATGATGCCCATCTCATTTCCTCCTTATCATGTCCCACACATCATGGACTCTATCTAGGAATGGATTCATGACACCCGCCTCAGCAAATCTAACAATTAATATCAGAAGGGTGTCGAAGATCAGCAAAGCTGCTGCCGCTAATGGTCTCAGAACCTCGCTGAGTATCACGAACAGGAATGCTCCAATGATTGAACCATAGATTGTCGCCATTCCTCCAATTGCCGCCATGATGATTCCATAGAAGGAATATAAAGTCTGAAAGACTGCTGGATTCACAGCGGTTGTGTCCAAGACAAAAAGGGCTCCCGAAATCCCTGCGAAGAACCCACTGATCATGAAAGCAATGAGTTTGTAGATGGTGGTGTTTATTCCAGATGCATCAGAGCATGTTTCATCATCTCGAATTGACTTCAAGATTGTACCTAGTCGTGAATCAACAATAGCTCGCATAATTATTAATGAACCAATCATGAAAGCGGCAATTATGTAGAAAGCAACAAAAACACTTCCAGTCGAAGGCAAGCCCGAGATACCTTCTGTTCCTCCAAGCCAAGTCCCAGTCAAGAACAGATTCCAGAGAATCAGAGCAAAAGCCAGAGTGCCCAAAGCCAAATACGGACCCTTCAATCTTAGACATGGGATACCGATCAATAGACTGAACACAACCGCCCAGCCAGCGCCAACAAAGAGTGAGATTAACCAGTGAACACCAGCGAATTTAACCATGGCGGCTGTAAAGTAACCTGATATTCCAAAGAAAGCAGCATGCCCGAAGCTGACTTGTCCCGCGAATCCTGCCAGGAGATCCCAACTTGCAGCAAAGATTGCTAGTATCATCGCGGTAACGAGGACCTGTGTCAAATATACATTCCCAGTCAGAGGGAACAACATCAATCCTGCAAGGCAGACAAGGGTCAAACCTCCACGAAAGGTCTGTGCCCAGGCCTTGAAGCGACTTGTGTGAGACTGTAGATCAAACTGAAGGTTCATCCTATGTCACCACAACTCCTTCTTTCCTAGCAATCCCTGTGGTCTGACTA
>JBHLRQ010000180.1:0-4502 GCA_048882385.1 Candidatus Thorarchaeota archaeon
CGACACCATCATCCCAAATCTTCGTGTAAGTTTCCCAAGCTGTTTTCGCGTCTGGCAGTGATGTGAAGAATATCATGTAAATACTCCCACCATTCTGATACATATGGGAAAAGTGAGAGATAACAAATGCATCGTGAGCCTCCATAGCTTTCTTCATTGCATAATATACATTCTCAAGCTTGTCATATGTCGCGACAATATCGATGGTGTCTGAAATTGAATACCCTGCAGTGGTCAAACGAGTTGGATAGTACATGTCAAAACGATGGTCCCACCAATGTTTTGCAGGTCCTTCTCCATGATCGATACCTCTCTCAGCTATGCACAGTTCAAGGGATCTTGCTTCATCAATCAAGACTTTCTTACTGTTACCATCAAATGCCAGTAGCAACATACAGTATCCTTCTTCAAACTCAAAATGTGCAGAGAAGCTGAATGATGCATCTTCAGGATCATAGAGCCGGACAACTGAAGGAAGAATACCCTCACGAAAGATCTTTCGAATGGCTTCTAGTCCACTATGAACATCTGGGAAAGCAACACTTCGAAATCGTCTCTCTTCAGGAAGCAAGAACAGGCGAAGGGTTGCTTCTGTAATAACCCCTAAAGTCCCCTCAGAACCAATGAACAGCTCTCGAAGGTCTGGCCCCACAGAATGTCGAGGAACCGCTTTTGTGTTTATGATTGACCCATCTGGCAGGACAACTTCAAGACCGAGGGTCATATCCTCGATCTTTCCATAGAGAGATGACATCGATCCTCCTGACCGAGTAGCTATGAACCCTCCCACATTAGAAGATCTTGTGGAAGTAGGAGTATGTCCCGTAGTATAACCATGACGATTTACCTCAACTTCAAGATCTTCACCAACAACGCCAGCTTGTACTCGAACTGTCATTGAAGAATGGTCAATTTCGTAGATTTTATTCAATCGCTTCAAGTCAAGCTGTATTCCACCATAGAGTGGCACAGTTCCGCCACAAGTTCCAGCCCCCCCTCCTACCGGAATTATTGGAATTTTCAAATCGTTAGCCATAATTAGTATCTTTGAAATCTCAGTTGAGTCTTTAGGAAAGCACACAATGTCAGCCAAAGGAAGAATCTCTCCTGCTCGAATCTTTGCAAGTGCAAGTGGCCATGCATCATGTGCATTTAGTATTCGGTCAGTTTCATTTTCAGTGACATTGTCTTTTCCCACAATCCGTCTGATCTGGTGAAGAGCTTTCTTCTTTGTTTCAGCATCAAGCATGGTTCCTTTCACCTCTTCCTTGGAAGTCTCTGAGCAATGAATACGGTCAGGTCATCCACTTCGACAGAACTCCCAGTTTTGAAGAGGTTGCTCTCAATCTGAGCTGTGCAAAGGGGACAAGGAGTCACAACCCTGTCCGCTCCTGTGTTTCCAATGGCCTCAAGGTTCTCCTTCACGACCGCGTTAGCAACATCTCTCGAATGATATGCTACCATTCCTCCACCACCACAACAGGAGTCATGTGCTTCAGATTCTGTGACCGTCACACCTGGAAACTGGCGGAGGACATCTAGTGCATACTTCATCACTTGACGAGAGGTGTGTCTGATGAGATGGCAGGGATCGTGAACGGACACATGAACATCTGAAAAGGCGATGGTTTCTTTCACAGCTGAATGTAGCTTGTCGAGACCAATCTCTTCAACGAGATATTCTAAGATATGCACAGTTGGAATACCCCAACTATTTGTATCTGCTATTTCAGAAAGATTAGAGGTACATCCAGCACAAGTTGTCACTACCAGCTTCGCGTCGGTTTTCTTAACTTTCTCGTGGAGCTTTTTAGCAAGTGATTGCGCTGTTTCAATATCTCCCATCAGGACCGATGGAAGTCCACAACAGGACATTTCATCCAGAACTGTGAAATTCACACCAAAAAAGTCCAGAATAACCTTTGCAGCTTCTCTGACCTCTTGGGCACGTTCCTCAGCTTGACAGCCAGGGTAAAACAGGACTTCTGCTTTTTCTCCTCCGGGATCTTCAATAAATGGCAATCCTAGCCTTTCGAGCCGCATGTTTCGGCTTTCAAGCTTCTCCTCAGAATCCTCCCAAGGTTCAAAGGCAAGGCTATTTTCCGTGATTATTTCACGAACCATATGAAGTCCTTTAGGTACAAGATCTGGACGATGAATGAAAATCCTAGAACGGATTATGTTGACTACTTCAGGAATGTTTACTTTCTTGGGACATATTTCCCTGCATGTTCCACAACCAGTGCAGAGATAGACAGTATCAGCGGATGCCCAGAACTCTGGCGGAGACCTACTGAGTTCAACACCAATGCTCCGTGGTCCACTAAATTTGTTCACTCCTACTGCAGCTACAACCGGACAGTGTTGTATACAGAGTCCACAGTTAATGCAAGTTTCTACTGATTTTACAATCTCGAATTCATGAGGGCTGTAAGGAGTGATTCCCTCTTCTTTGAGTGTACGCTTGGCAGTTTCAAAAGCCTCCTCTTCACTCAATCTAGGGCACCTCCTTGATGTAGTTGATTGCATTCGTTGCTGCACTAAATCCACTTGTCAATGCAACACCAAGTCCACTTTTTTCCACTGAATAGTTGTATCCAGCGAGAACCGAGCCTGCAGCAAAGAGATTCTCTGCCCTTTCAATTCCGTCCTCCCGGATTGGTCTGTATTGAGGATCTAGAGTAATACCAGTTGAGAAGATAGGTTGACCAACCGGTGTGATTGGAATTCGACTGGTTGCTTTAGAAGGTAGGAGATTGTTTGCCGAATGATACGACTGAGTGATCGTTGTTAGGTTGAATATGGTTTCACGGACTCCGGTTTCATCAGCCGCGAGCCCAGTGCCGATGAACTTGCCAGATGCGAGTAGGAAAGCCTTTGCTCTGATCTGAATTTCTCTTCTTGGTGTCCTTGCATTCACAATCTCAATTTTGTCTTCCTTCTGCTGATAAGAAACAACTTCATGTCCAACGAGAAGAGTTCCTCCTGACTTTCTGAAAATATCTTCTAGAGCAAGCTGAAGTCGTAATCCAGGGACAGATGGCGGGAAACCAAGTAATTCGAAGACATGTACACCTAGCAACTGATTCAATCGGTTTTGATTTTGAATTGCCTTGCGAAGACCAAGTATTGGAGGAAGTGCTACATGGGTTGCTCCTACTTTCTCTACTTGTGCTTTCAGCTGTTCTGCAAACTCATCTAATGATTCAGCGTGATCCAAATGTCTAGCAATTTCAATTCCAGAGATATTCTGAGCATTCCCAAAAGGTGAAACTTGAACTGAGCAGTGAACGACTTTCCTTGGTGGAAGACCATATGATATACGATCTTCTAGGTAAGTCTTGGCAGCCGCTGCTGGATTGAAGTCGGGATAGCCACTGATTCCCACAAAAAGGAGTGTGCTGTCAACCTGTTCCTGAACATCTCCAGGATTCATTGTCTTCTGAATTAGACAAGTTGGTTTCGTTGTACCAAGTATTGTGATTGGAGTGATATTTGTATTGAAATCGCCATCTAAGGATGCAACTGAACCATCCAAATGTGTCTTCAACCAATTGACTGCATCCCTAGTCCGTTCCACAATTATGTCTACAACCTTTTCCGGATTGACATCATCGCTGTATCCAACAATACTATAGGGATGAAGTGGATAGATTCCAGCAATTGCAGTAAGTCCCTCTCTCGGAGTTTCAAAAGGTTGGGTCGCGTCAGGGAGATATCCAATTACATCAATTGCTCCTGAGGAATAAGCTGTTGCGCTCTGTCCCTTTCTAACTACTATTGTCGTTAGACCATTTTCAGCAGCAATTGTTCCAGCAGCTAGACCTGCCATCCCTCCACCGATAACTAGAAGATCGACTTCTATGTCCATCTATGGTACCTCCTCCCATGGTTTAAGATCATAGTCAACATCGGATTGGTCTAGATTCCCCACACATGCATACATACCCTGCGCAAGTTCTTCTTGCGCAAGCTGCTCTCCTCGCATAGAGGGTCTGATACCTTTCCATCTCTCAGATCGAAAATCAAGAATGTCCACAAGAAAATCATCTCCGCTGAGGTCGAGCTCCTCTGAAAGGATTCCTGCCGCTTTGTATGTACAGAAGGTCCCCTGACAGGGACCTGTGCCAAGACGCAATCTTCTTCTCAGGTCATTGAGTGTTTGTGGGAACTCTTTTCGAATGGCATAGCGGATCTCAGCTTCAATGATTGGTTCGCAAGTGCAAATAGTGGTCTTCCATTCTGGATGGCCTTTTGTGAGCTCGAGGACTCTTAGCATCTCGGTTCCTCGGCGAGCTCTCATTCTCTCGAGTGTATGCAATGACAAGTCATATTCCTTGGATAATAGGAAAATGTCAACGTCATCTTCATTTCCAGGGAGAGGTTTTTCATGTGTTTTGCATTTAGCCTTCTTTCTCAGTTTCTTACAGACTAAATCCGTAGCGGCTTCAGCCATGTGTCGGCACATCACAAGTTTTCCACCTGTGAAGCTAATTATGCCC
>JBHLRQ010000181.1:0-4500 GCA_048882385.1 Candidatus Thorarchaeota archaeon
GTGATTATGGATACGCCAAATGTATATCTAAGAATTAGTCATAGAACAAATCAACATTTTGCCTATCAGGAGTGGTTTGAAATTAAGAATTGTCCTAAATGCGGAAAAGCGAATGATATGATGCGAAAGTACTGCAGAGCCTGCGGAGCCTCTTTGATACAGTTGGAAGAGGAAACAGCACCTGAACCTGTTGAAGAACCAGAAGAGGTAATGGCTACTGAAACTCCTAGTTTCTCTGAAGACGCACCACTTGTGCGTCCAAGTGCAGTTGCGTCTGAGCAGGTTGAAATAGATACGGACAAGTCTCCAATATCGAAAGGAGTAAGTACTGAGGCTGAGGATGTGAGGGTTTCAGAATCTACATCCATGGATATGGAAAAAGGAAGAGAGGTCGTTAAAGACATCCTAGAGAAGGTAAGAGCCGCAGAAGCTCGATCTAGAGAGGAAATGTCAGAAACGGTAGCTGAGCCCGAGATGGAAGTCGCAGGTGAGGATTTCACTGAAGAACCTGAAGCAGCTGTTCCCTATGACGAACCAATGATAGAAGAAGAAGAAGAAGAGGAAGAAGAGGAAGAAGAAGAATACGAGGAATATGAAGAAGAAGAGGAAGTGCTTGTTGAGGAAATCGAACCACCGCCTCCAGAAGAGGCACCAATAGAAGAACCAGTTCCTGTAGCCCCAGCTCCTGCAGCCATAGCTCCTGTTTCAGCGGCTGTCGATGAAGCAGATAGAGATGAGAAAGTTCGTGAGTATGAATCTGACATTAAAGCATTCAATATTGAACTAGGCCAACTCCAGGCTGAATTTGATAAGATACGCGCTCGTCTTGATGAAGAAGTTGACCGATACCTAGTGGCTGCTGAAACAAAAAGAACCCGAGCTGAAAGTTTGGAACGAGAATTGAAGCTTGCCAAGAATGAGTACAACGATGCAAATAAGGAGCATAAGAACGCGGAAAATCGAAGAAAGAAAGAACTTTCAAACGCTGAGAAACGGATTCGTGATGTTGAGAAGAAAATCAAGAAAGCAGAAGACGCCAGAGAAAAAAGGATTCGTGATCTTGAAAAAGAACGTTTGAAACGTGAAGAAGAAGCAAGGAAGGGCTAGACAGAGAATTTCTTAGTCCTTATGGATGCCTTTTCATCTTTCAGTAAGAACCTCTCTCAGGAGTAGAGTGGTGATTTTCACCCAGGTTTCTTTAGCTTCCGATGTATTTCCTCCTAGGAGTATCGAGCTTATCAGACCATCGCGCAGTGCAACAACTCCCCTCCAAATTACACCGACATCTACATTTTTCTTGAATACACGTTTCTTCTTCAGATCTTCAAAATGTCCGAGGAACTCTTCATAGCTCTTCTGAGACATCTCAGCTATTTTTTCTCTAAGTGTTTCATTTCTTGAGGCTTCAAGAAACAGGTCTAAACCAAATGCGCGTGTTTGAAGTGCCCGCTCAATCTTCATCTCGAAAAACTCTGGAGAAGCAATCCACATAGGATCGTCAGAAAGTAATATCGACATTACTTCGTCTTTCCGCGTCTTCATGAAGAAATCCATAACATCGAAAAAGAGCTGCTCCTTACTATTGAAATATTGATAGATAGCTCCCTTACTCACACCCATTCTCTCTGCAATGTCATCCATCCTCGTTAGGTGATATCCCTTCTCAAAGAATACATGTGCGCCTGCTTCGATTATGGTTTTCATTGCTTTTTCTTTATACCCAGGTAGCACCTTTGGCATCTCAGTTCATTCTCCTTGAGTAGGACGTGTACACTTGCGCTACTAGTAAGGTTAAAATGACTTATTAGTATTTATTTTGACTAGTGAGTATGGTTTATCTCTTATAGGTTGTGAGTTCTCATGGCTGATGAAACATTCTATAGGATTCTCTTTGTGGCTCTCTATGCCTTGTTCTTCAGTGTAAGAGGATACTATAGATTTGTAAAACCAAAGCACGAAGAAGCTGACACGATTGAAGAGAGAAAGGACTTTGGAATTCCTGAAGTAGCCATTACTATTGCAGTAATTGGGACGTTTGTGTCTATTATTCTATACCTTCTCAATCTAGACTGGTTTGGATGGTCTCAGATACCAACCTATCCAGAAGCTATACGCTGGATAGGTGTAGCAATCGTACTTGTCGACATTCCTCTTCTCGGCTGGATACACCGAACTCTTGATCGTCAATACTCAGCTTGTCTGCAGATAAAGGAGAGTCATTTATTGATCACGGAGGGACCGTACTCAAGAGTTCGTCACCCTATGTATACAGTTCTCAGTATGTTTTCAATTGGGATGGGTCTTGTGACTGCAAACTTTTTGATTATCGGATTTGCTCTTATGTTGATACCCTCTTTTCCTTTTGTTGCACGAAAGGAAGAAAAGATGTTGCTGGAAACATTTGGTGATGAGTATTCCAAATATATGCAGAGAACTGGCCGCTTCTTTCCCAAGATTAGAAAAACCTGATTTTCTTACATACAAATAAGTTTAACAATAGTTAATATTCTCTCAGACTATGAGCGCTTCAGAAAACATCAGAATTGTAGAGCAGGCGAATAATGCCTTCAACACTGTTGGTCCGGAAGGATTTGCAGATTTCTTAGACGAGCATGTGATTGATTACTTTCCATTTGATCGTAAGCCACTGAAAGGGAAGCAGGCAATTATTGAGGACAACGAAGCATTCCGTGAGATCTACAATGACCTAAAGATTGAGATCTTCAACATTTTCGGTGAAGGTGACTGGGTCTGCTTTCAGGCTATCGTCACTGGCGTGCACAAAGGAGGAAATAAAGTTCGAGTTCCTATCTGTAACGTGGTAAAGCTCAAAGATGGAAAGATTACTGAGGTTCATGAATACTTTGATCAATCGACTTTTGCAGCCCAGATACAAGCAGTCCAATAGTGCAACTCTGTCATCACACTCCGAACATCGCAAGAACGAAGAAAATGTCAGCTATCATGTGAGCGAGTACAGCCCCCCAAATGTTGTCTGACTCTTGAATGACATATCCCCATAGTAGACCAAGGGTGAGAGGGATGCTGAAGTAGACCAATATTGTAAGTATGTCTGGAAATCCTATTATTGCTTGATGGAACAATGCGAAGATGATTGATGTCAGAATCAGCGACTGTCTTTTTCCGATGAGGGAATTGTATTCTCTCAAAAAGAGACCCCTAATCATCAGCTCCTCCATACATGCATTGCTAAATGAAAACAGACAAATCCAAGGCATCCAAGATATTACCTCCCCTAGACTTGCTGAGAAACCCAAACCGCCTAGTGCAATAAATGGAAACAGTGCAGCTGGTGAAGCTAGAAATCCCATTTTGAGTCCCTTTCTGATATTCCCTCCCTGCAGAAAGATTGGAGTGAAATTTCGTTCGAGTAGCCAGACTCCCACAATTATTGCCACAACAATAGGAAGAACTTCTGCAAACTTTGCGACTGCGGCGCCTTCAACTGTATTTGTTGAGAGTCCAGGAATGAGTGCGTACCATCTTCCAAAGATCCAAGCAAGCAGAAGCCCAATGGATACTATTAGGAGTGAGAATGATGTTTTCCAATACTTGTTCAATCTTTCAGAACGATGAAGAATGAATGTTGTGAGAAAGAGCAAACCAACTACTGAAATCCGTGTAATGAGTATCAAATCCGAGGGGATGAAATTATTGTATCCTCCCACGTTGAAGACAAGAAAACTGCTTCCAATGAATAGAATAAATAGAAATCCATTGGTGATTATACTGTGTCGTGGTTTCTCCTCTATGATATCTGCTTGGTCCTTCATCAATGCAAACAACCCTTGCCGAATACGTGAATGAAATCACGGTTCAATAGAATATAATGCATGTTTTGTACGCAGAAAATGATAGCAAAATATTGAACTAGTCTAAGTTGGAAATCATATTCTTCAGTAATGCTTCACCATACCATTTGAAATCAAAAGAAGAATAGCAGACAAGCGTCTGAGCTGATTCTACATAGTGAAGGTCTTTTACAACAGCGGTAATCTGATTCGCTCTCCGAAGATCATCAACAACAAATCTCACAAAAACTATTGGGTCTGTTGCTACAACGAAGGATGTCCAATAGTCATCTGGAAATTCGTTACTGAGGTCTTCTATCAATTGTTCATGAGTGAGTTCTTTCTGATTCCATCTAATAACAGTCCAGAACGATGTGTTGTCCCCAGCGTTAATATCCCACCGCACTGTAAATCTTACAGCCCGACCATCTTGGAGTTGTGTTAGCACTTTTCGAGTCATTCGTGCACTTAACCCAGAGCATTTTGAAATTTCACTAATTGTCATCCTAGGATCATTCATTACACATGCCAATATACGAAGTTGTACCTTCGTCAGTTCTATCTTTTCGCCCTTTGGAAAGAGGACTGGGTATTGTCTGACCTCTGTCACTGCTTCAAGCTCTTTCAAAAACTGACCTAGTTGTGACATCATATCAATGCCAGAATACTGACCAAATAGATGATAGGC
>JBHLRQ010000182.1:0-4484 GCA_048882385.1 Candidatus Thorarchaeota archaeon
CCGACAAGCGTTCGAAGGCTTGGCGTATAGCCGAGCGCAAAAAGTATAAGAACGAGCGGGACTGGCGCCGGCAGATGATGAGGGATTGGACGACTGCGGCCGGCGAAGCGTTCTACCCGGAGTTCCAAGCCGATCCCAAGAAATACGTTCACAGAATCACTCATTTGCTCAACGTGCCTATGGTTCGGGGATGGGACTTCGGTTTCAGGATGCCTGCCTGTTGCTTCATGCAGGCGGCTCCGAACGGCCGGGTGGCCATTATCCGGGAGGTGATGCCCGACAACATCAACACCTGGAACTTCAGGGACTTGGTGCGGTATCTCTCGGGGCAGATTCCTTTCGAAGAGCTCCAGGAAAAGAAACGTATTCGGGCGATGCAGTGGGTGAACTATATCAAGGAAAGCAAGTGGCTCCCTGATCCGCCTTGGTTTCAGCCGGGGATGTACTTCATGGACTACTCGGGTCCCGAGTGCTACAAGGTTTCGGATCTCGAGCAGGAAGGGAAAGCCCGGAATGTCTTCGACATCATGGGCGAGGGTGGAATCCATCTCAATGTCTTTTCAGCTCGGCCGAGTGCGCGTGAGGAAGTGTTCCGGAATCTTATGCAGATGCGAGATGACGGGTTGCCCGGGCTTCTCTTAGATCCTACTTGCCGATGGCTGATTTCAGGTTTGGCGGGCGGCATTGCCTATCCCAAGAAAGGCTCCATCAAGAATCCTCTCCCCGACGAGCCCGCAAAGGACGGTTTTTTCGAGCACCTTCACGATGCAGCGGGATATGCGTTAGTAAATATTTCGACGTTGGCAGTTTTTGAAGACACGGCGCGTAAAATGGAATGGTTCGGAAGGATCGAACGAGAAGTGGAGCAAGACAGTGAGAGCTTGAACATACACGAGGCAAGAAATGTCTTTTGGGATTGAATGGGTTCACTCCTTAGGCTCTTTCAAGACCGTCTATCCCCGCCTTTACCGGCTCGCCCGAGCTGTGCAGGAGCAAGAAGGATGGTACGAGGGAAGCCGCAGCTTCAGGAACAACAATCCCGGCAATCTCCGAAGCTCTAGGTTCACTGACCATCAAGAAGGCGGCTTTGCCAAGTTCGATGACTATTTTCACGGCATGTACGGATTGATGTGGGATTTGTGGTGCAAGTGCTCATCGAAGACGACCACCAGACTGAAGCCTCACAGCACGATTGGCGAGCTCGCAGCGGTCTATGCTCCGAAGGAAGACGGCAACGATCCTGAAAGCTACGCGCAGAATGTAGCGGTTTTCTTGGATATTCCCATTGACACCAAGTTGTCTTACTTTGTGGAGGGTTAAAGTTGGCAGAAAGCATCCCGTTTGTCAGCAGTCTCAGGACGGGGGAGTCCAAGCACGACAAGATCGTTGAAGAGCTGAAAGAGCAAGAGAAGTACTACCGTAGGGTACTCCAGGCGCCTTTCAATCAGATGACCGAGTTCTGGAGAATCTATTTCGGGGACCGAGACGATCCCCGCCTGCCTTGGGAAAAGAAGTGGCGTCCCAATATCCACAGTCCCATACCTTACCGGAGCGTGGAAACGATGGTTGCGGCGGTGGCCGATATTATCGAGTCCATCGATCCCATGATTCAGCCTGAGGGGATAGGGCTCGAGGATGAGCCGGATGCCGATGCCATTTCCCGGGCGCTTTCCTACTGCACCAACCGGATGCGTTTCCCGACAGCACTGGATGTCAGTCTCCGAGAGATGGGCGTCCAGGGTTCGGCTTTCAGGAAGAGTGTGTGGGCCAACAAGGTGACGCGGGTTTACTTCCAGCCCACCGAGAAGGACCAAAACGATTTCAACGAGTCGATTTTGCTGGCCATCCAGAAAGGGGCTCCGCCCCCGCCATTCCCTGACGAAGATCCCGAAGCGTTCGATATGTGGAGAGAGCTCGTTCTCGAGGCGGGCTATGGGAGCGTACCTCCTGCTCCAGTTCCCGGGTACCGGGATGTGGTTCGATATCGCGGGCCGGCATGGGCTCATGTCCACATCGGGGATCTCAGGTTCGATCCCATGATCGGCCACATTCAAGCGCAGCATCGCGTGTATCACCGACTCGTGAAGCCGAATAGCTGGATTCGCGCAAGGGCAGGGAAGGATGACAGGCTTCCTTACGACCCGAAGCAAGTGGAATCGGCTATCACGAAGGACTCCACGGGAGAGGGCGAAGGCGGTAACGATCATCGGCTCAATGACTGGCAGCAGGAGCAAGCCAACCTCATGGGCATTCACATGAGCCCCGATGACGATCCTCTGTACGAGAACAAGTCGGAAATCTGGGAAGTCTACGAGCCGGGGGCCAAGCTGCCTTACAAGGTGGTTTTGAACCGACAGGCGATCATCAACAAGACCCCCTGGAAGATGCCCTTTGAGCACCAGGAGATTCCGATCCAGGCGATACGAAACGTCCTGGTCCCGGGCCAGCTTCTAGGGCTCACCGAGTTCAAGCAGTGTCTACCTTTATTTGAAGAGGTTGACAAGCTCAGGAACCTCCGTCTCGAAGCCGTTACGCTTGCTGTCTTGCCGATTCTGATGCGCCAACAGGGCGTGAATATCCCCGATGCTTTGAAGCAATATCGACCGGGGTACATCTACACGGTAAGCAACACCAAGGGTATTGGGACTCTCAACGAGCACATCAAGGTCCCTGAGGCGATTTTCCGTGAGCTCCCCGAGCTGATAGCCGAGATCGATGATGTCTTGGCGACTCAGGATGTCGTAAGGGGAGCATCCGCGCCTTACTCGAGGACCACGGCTTATGAGGTGAAGTCTCGGACGGAACGGGCTCTTACGCGGCAGAAGCAGCGGGTGAAGCGAATATCGGCGGAGATATCGGAAGCCGTACCCCAATGGCTCTCGCTGTGTGCTCAGTTTGCCGATGATAACTGGAAGATCCATGTGAGCGGTGCCAAGAGTGCTTGGCTGAAGTACTCCCCTCAGGGTTTTCGAGACGCCATTGAGAAGGACTATCGGTTCCGAGGTGCCGAGCAGGCCCTCAACCGAGAGCTCAAGGCACAAATGCTGATGGACTTCTTTGCTCATGCCACGGCTGGCAGGGTTCCTTCCTTGGCCCCTCATGAATCGAGAGCGGCCTTGAAGAGAGCGTGGGCGGCACTTGGAGAAAAGGGTGGAAGCACCGTATTCACCCAAGAGGGTGAGCAGTACGTTCAGGCGCTCAGCCAAATGGCGTTGATGCCACCCCAGCAACCGGAAGAAGGAGGAGGAGAGCAGCGTGCCTAGAGGTTACGAGCACATGCGCGATAAGTTCATTGCCGAAGGCATGAGCGAGAAAGCGGCCAAGAGAAAAGCCGCAAGGATTTGGAATGACGCTCATCCGGATAATCCGGTCACGCGGAGTCACGGGAAGAAATATCGTAAGAAACGTCTCGACGAGCGTAAGAAGAGGAGGAAGAGGTGAACAAGAGATTCATCGGTTTGTCAATCATGGTGGTTTTGCTGAGCATAGGCGCGTTTGTCGCTGCTCAGGTGGTAAGCCCGACAGTCGTTCAGCGCCCATTGAGCAATTTCGGGTACTCACGAGGAATCGGTGTCGGCACGGAATGGCCCACTGTGGCGAATAGCTACAAGCCGCCCAAGGATGGAGAGCTTTTCATCAAGGTAGGTGCAGATCCGACAACGACAGCCCCTATCTTAGGTGTCTACTCTGAGAAATTGGGTACTTGGGTAACGAGCGGTGCCGAACTGGTGGTAGCGGCTGGATCGGCAACTGCTCCGTCCATTAGGTTCAGCTCTGATTCTGATACGGGCTTCTTTTATTCGCCCGTTGCGATCAGATGGAGTATTGGGGGCGTCGAAAGAGGAGTGTTTGCTTCAACTTGGTTTTCTGTCCCCAACGGTACAGTTTCCAATCCAGGACTTGAATTTCAGTCGGATGCCGACAATGGTATGTATCTTGTTTCGGCTGACAAGATAGGGCTGTCCGCTGGTGGTGCCGCAGCAGTGCAATTGGACAAGAGTGTTACCGCTGGCGATACCCGGCTTCTGCTTTACGATGTGGACAATGCCACGCTTGAAAGGGTGACAGTCGGTGCGACGGACTCGGGCGGAGCGGGCTACAAGGTTCTCAGGATTCCGAACTAGGTTCATGGCCCTTATTGTCCGTGTCTATGTCAGCGATCCGAACGGCGGGCGCCGGCCGGTTCAGTGTGAGCTGGTGAGGCGGAACAAGAAGAGCCTCATTGTGAAGCTCCCCAACGGGAAGATCATCAAGCGCAGACTTGTCGATTTGTTACTGAATCGGTAACGAATTTACCTATATGAGCACAAAACGCTAAGGGGTGGAAACAAATGTCAGAGTTTCAAAGTTTGATTTCGCTCACGGATGAAGAGCGGGCAGAGCTCGCGGACGACTTCAAGAGTCTTGTCAATACACGCGGCTTCCGGAGATTCCTCGCGTTGCTTGAGAGACGAGCTCTCAACGTGGGCAATGCCTCTCTCGAC
>JBHLRQ010000183.1:0-4220 GCA_048882385.1 Candidatus Thorarchaeota archaeon
GGCCATAGTCTAGCCTGGTTAGGATCGCAGCCTTCCAAGCTGCTGAGGCGGGTTCAAATCCCGCTGGCCGCACCACTCTTTATACATCTTGATGAATTGGTTTTATCGCAGTAGTTTTTCTTCTTTTAATCAGCTGAATGGATATCAATATTGAAGCTCCCGAAAAAATACCCAGTCCAATAACAAGAATCTGACGACTAGACAGAAGCGGCTTCAAAGATGCAATCTCTAACATATATCTGGTAATCTTTCCATAGTACTCGTTGACGAACTCGACATCTGTCATGTTATATGCTCCAACATGATTGAGGTTCTGAAGATGAACAATTCCTCTCTGAGTAATCGGATTGTAGAATACAGCACCCATTCCTCCAACGCTGGAACCAGAATGTCCATAGATATCGCCTACGTATTTATGAAGTGCATAACCATATCCAAGGTTATCAAGACCATATGCCGAGTACTGATTTACTGAAGCAATCTCTCTCATTTGGTCGATAGTTTCAGACTCCAAGATTTGAACTCCATTGTAGGTTCCACTGCTAATGTGCATCAAAAGAAACTTAGCTAGATCCGTTGCAGTAGAACGTAAAACAGTGTTACCATTCCACAGCACGAACTCATGATTTGTGCCCATGTATCGAATATAGGGAATTGAATGGTTTTCGAATATAGACACATTGAATCCAGTATTGGTCAGTCCCATAGGTGTGAGAATATGTTCTTGCATATATTGTTCGTAAGTTGTTCCAGAGAGTACCTCAATAAGATGTTTCAATACAGTATACCCAACTGAAGAATATCCGAATTCTGTTCCTGGTTCAAATTGCCAAATGTCACTTCTGTACCCAATACCACCAGGAGTAAACGTGTTCTCCATGAACTCCCCAAGGGTCATTCCTACGATTTCGGAATTATAGACCGATTTGTATTCTGGATATAACAAACCCTCTGTGTCCCAACAGAAGAGATAGTAAATCTCTCGATCGAGACCCGAACGATGAGTGAGGAGCATCCTTGGTGTGATAGGGATATCTGGATAATGGGGATGGGTGACGTTGTATGGAAGGTAATTATCTACATCATCATCCAGATCAATTACTCCATTCTCTACAAGCTGCATTACGCAACATGAGGTAAACATCTTCTGTATTGAACCTATCACGAACACTGTGTTACTGTCGGTCTGATTTCCGAAACCCTTCACGTACTTGATTTCATTATTTTCAATGATTGCTTCTTGCATTGCTGGAATCTCTCCATCCTCCATGAATTGCTCTAACTGATTTTCAACTGATTCAGATACAAACACTGAATCATCTTGAGCAGAAGCAAAATTAACCGTTGTCAAGAGAAGTAATCCTAGGATGCATATTAAAGCAACATACTTAGCGTGAATTTTCTTGAGATTTGTACTCAACTAACTAGAACCTCATAATATCCTGATCTATACTTCGGGAAAGTAATGAAATATATTAAGGCATGGTATTAGCGCGATGCAGCACTAACTCTCTTCTGTAGTTCTAATGCATCACTGTCATCTGGTTTTACTTTCAGATATTGTGTGATATTCTCATTAGCTCCCGCATCGTCGCCTAGTCTTTCCCTGCAAATTGCAGCGTAGTATAACACTCTTTGGTGGTCCGGAATCTCCTTCAGAACTATGTCCAGATAGCGAAGTGCATCTTTCCAGTTCTCATCTTCTATGTATTCAAGTGCAAGTTCCAGGTACCGCTCAGAAATGGCATAACTAGAATATCTTCGTGGATATTCATAGAGCCCCATCAGTTCTTTGATAGTATAGGTCACAATGGGCACAAAGAAGCCAAGTAATAGAGCAGTGACATCATCCCACGGAAGATAGCCTGTTCTGGATAGAGCCAAACAGGTCAAAGCACATAGAGCGCCAGTTGTTAGAAACCACGTTACAATCCACTTTGGTTCATTATTGATTTTGACCAACCACTTCTTAGTATCCATACTCTCTCGACCAATTAAGTCTGAAAAACGTATCAAAAAAGGAGTACCTTTCAAGCAGTCCGTGTCCGACAGCGTAATCCTTTTGTTAGCACCAGCATCAAACGACAGAAGGCGAGGACACGCTCATGGAAACATTGGAACACAATGGCATTCTAGTCATCGAACCACCTGAGCCACGTGGACTGAGAATAGTAGCACGTGACAGAGAAGTATTCCTCTCAGAGCACCAAGAAGAGATGGCTGTGGCTTGGGTCAGGAAGCTTGGTACTCCTTACGTTGATGATCCAGTGTTTGCAAAGAACTTCATGACGGATTTCAGTAAAGCTCTAAAAATCAGTCCAAGGCTTCAAGTGGATGAAGTTGATTTCTCAGAAGTCATTCAGGTAGTTGAGAAAGAGAGGACTATCAAGGAGAACATGACCTCGCAAGAGAAGAAGGCTGATCGTGAAAAGCGCAAGGCAATCCGAGAAGAGTTGAAGGAGAAATTCGGTTTTGCCACTGTTGATGGAGAACGGATGGAGCTCGGTAACTACCAGACAGAACCCTCCGGTATCTTCATGGGAAGGGGCGAACATCCACTCAGAGGTCGATGGAAGCAGGGAGCAACAAAGAAGGATATCACTCTCAATATTGATCCACACGCTGCTCAAAACCTAGAAGGGGGCTGGGGTGAGCTGGTCTGGGCTCCTGATACAATGTGGATAGCAAAGTGGACTGATGAGCTCACTGGCAAGGTGAAATACATATGGCTTCATGATAGTACGCCAATCAAACAGGAACGAGAGGCCGCCAAATTCGACAAGGCTCTCCGTGTGGAAAGAAGAATCGAAGACATTCGTGAACATATTACTAACGGACTCCAGTCTAAGAAACTACAGAGAAGAATGGTAGCTGCTGCATGTTACCTGATTGACCGTCTAAGTCTGCGAGTTGGTGATGAGAAGGACCCCGAAGAGGCTGATACAGTTGGAGCTACCACTCTTAGGGCCGAACATCTCACATTCAAGAATGGTCTGATAATTTTCGATTTCTTGGGGAAGGACAGCGTACCATGGCACAAAGAGGTTGAACTGCCAACTGATGTCTATCAGGTCCTAGAGGAGCTATACAACAATGCACTAGAACGAATTGAGTCATTCAATAATAGGGGTGCTCGAAAGACAGGTGCAGATCCGAAAAAGATTGCTCAAATCTTTCCAAGTATACAGAGTACCCATGTAAACAGGTTTCTCAGCGAGGTCTATCCAGAGCTAACAGCTAAGGTGTTCAGGACATATCATGCCACAGTAGTGATGCGTGAAGAACTCAAGACAAGTAAAGCAAAGAAGGTGGATTCTGAGTTTATCAAGAAAGCTGCCTTCAAACGGGCTAATCTAGAGGTTGCTCGTGTCATGAATCATACAAAGCAGGCTCCAAAGGGTTGGAGTCAAAGTGCTGAGAGGTTCAGAGAACGCATCAAGAAGGCCGATGTCAGAATAAAGAAAGCCGAGGCACAATTGAAAGAGAAACAACAGCGGCGCAGGAAGGTCAAGAAGAAGGAAGACGATATTCGTAGGGGAAAACAGGAACGTATTACAAAGCAAAAAGCGTCTGTCGATAAGAACATGGCCTCGGTTAGGATATGGCGTGAAAAACGCGACAAGGCCAAAATGACATGGGACAATGCGCGAGCCTCGAAGAGTCATACCAGATCAAGCAAACGAAAAGGCAAGACCACCAAGAAGCAGAGACTGGAAGAGGCTCAAGAACGAATTGAGCGTACACGAGACCGATTGGATAAAGCCGAGGCTGGTCTTGCAAGTGCCAGAGATCGTCATCAGAAGAGTAAGTTATCGCTGGAAAAACTACAGAAGGCATTTGCAGAATGGAAAGAAAAGTCAGCAAAACGAATGGCTACTGCTGACAAGGGAGTCACCACTGCAAAGGAGCGCGTACAGAAGGCTGAACTTGCTAAGAGAAAGATTGAGGTCGACTTCGCTCTGGCAAAAGACAGTCGTACTTGGAATCTGGGAACCTCTCTAAAGTCATACATCCATCCCAAGGTTGTCTACAAGTGGTGTAACAAGGTTGACTATGACTGGCGAAAAGTCTACACAAAGACGTTGCAGAGGAAATTTGAGGGCTGGATTGACAAATAACCATCAGTCATAACTTCAAGATTCTCGCCCTGATTCTCCTTTCAATCTCGTCACGAGTTTCTCTGAATTTATCCAACATTTCATTGTATGTACCTTGAAACG
>JBHLRQ010000184.1:0-4121 GCA_048882385.1 Candidatus Thorarchaeota archaeon
CGTTTCAAGGTACATACAATGAAATGTTGGATAAATTCAGAGAAACTCGTGACGAGATTGAAAGGAGAATCAGGGCGGGAATCTTGAAGTTGTGACTGATGGTTATTTGTCAATCCAGCCCTCAAATTTTCTCTGCAATGTTTTTGTGTAGACTTTTCTCCAGTCATAGTCTACCTTATTGCACCACTTATAGACAACTTTTGGATGGATGTATGACTTGAGAGAAGTACCGAGATTCCAAGTACGACTATCCCTAGCTAGAGCAAAATCAACCTCAATCTTCTTTTTGGCAAGTTCAGCCTTCTTCACACGTTCACTCGCGATTTTAACACTCTTCTCAGCTGTTGCCAATCGCTTTGCAGATTTCTCCTTCCATTCATTGATTGCTTTCTGTTTCTTCTCTAGAGACTCTTTACTCCTCTGATATCGTTCTCGAGCACTTGCAAGACCAGCTTCAGCTTTGTCCAAACGATCTCGTGTCCGCTCGATTCTCTGCTGAGCCTCTTCCAATCTTTGAGTCTTTGTAGTCTTTCCCTTTCGTTTGCTTGCTCGTGTACGACTCTTTGAAACGCGGGCGTTATCCCATGCCGTTTTAGCTTTGTCACGTCTTTCACGCCAATCTCTTACAGAAGACATGTATTTCTCAACTAGAGCCTTCTGTTTCGTGATGAGGGCTTGTTTGCTCTTGCGAATCTCGTCTTCCTTCTTCTTGAGCTTTTTACGCCGTTGTTGTTTACCTCCGAGTTGTACGTTAGCTTTCTCAATTCTGACATTCGCTTTCTTGATTCGTTCTCTGAATCTTTCAGCACTACGGCTCCAACCCTTCGGAGATTGCTTAGTATGGTTCATTACCCTAGCAACTTCGAGATTAGCACGTTTGAATGCGGCTTTTTTAATGAACTCAGGATCTACCTTCTTTGCCTTACTGGTTTTCAGTTCCTCACGCATTACGACTGTGGCGTGATAGGTTCTGAACACCTTGGCTGTGAGTTCGGGATACACCTCACTGAGGAATCTGTTTACATGAGTACTCCTTATACTGGGAAAAATCTGAGCTATCTTCTTTGGATCAGCACCTGTCTTTCGACTGCTCCTACGCTTGAAAGACTCAATTCGTTCAAGTGCATTATTGTAGAGTTCCTCTAGGACTTCATAGACTTCAGTGGGCAGTTCAATCTCCTTGTGCCACGGTACACTGTCCTTTCCCAAGAAGTCAAAGACTACAAGACCATTCTTGAATGTGAGATGCTCTGCTCTCAGCGTAGTGGCTCCTACTGTATCAGCTTCTTCTGGGTCCTTTTCGTCACCAACTCTTAGACTTAGTTTGTCAATCAAATAGCATGCGGCTGCGACCATTCTTCTCTGCAGCTTCTCGGACTGGAGCCCTTCATTGATGTGTTCACGAATCTCTTCGATTCTTTGCTCTACTCTCAGCGCTTTGTCGTATTTTGCTGCTTCTCTTTCTTGTTTAATTGGGGTGCTATCATGCAGCCAAATGTACTTCACTTTGCCAGTGAGTTCATCGGTCCACTTGGCAACCCACATTGTTTCAGGAGCCCAAACAAGCTCACCCCAATCACCCTCTAGACGTTGGGCGGCAGTAGGGTCGATATTGAGTGTTATGTCTTTCCTAGTAGCTCCTTGCTTCCAGCGACCCCTTAGAGGGTGTTCTCCCCTACCCATGAAGATACCTGAAGGTTCAGTCTGATAGTTACCAAGTTCCATACGTTCCCCGTCAACGGTCGCATAGCCATACTTTTCTTTCAGACGTCCTCTCTCGAGTTTTCTCTCTTCGCGAGCGAGCTTCTTTTCTTCAGAAGACATACTCTCCTTTCGTGCGCGTTCTTCTTCTACTACCTGAATGACTTCTGAGAAATCTACTTCATCAATGTCTAAATCTGGAGTGATTCTTAATGCCTTACTGAAATCCATAATGAAATTCTTGACAAATACTGGATCATCCACATAGGGTGTGCCAAGCTTCCTGACCCACGCTACAGCCATCTCTTCCTGAAGCTGAGAGAGAAGAATCTCTTTGTTTCTGGCAACGATTGAAAGCCTACGTGGTTGAGGAGGTTCTATTACAAGAATGCCATTATGTTCCAGTGTTTCCATGAATGTGTCCTCATCTTCTGTCGCTTGTTGCTGGTGCTAACAAAAGGATTCCGCTGTTGGCCTAAACAAAGCGCTGAAAGTATCACTTTTTTGAAATAATATTCAGCTCTGCAATTGGTAGAAAAGAGAATGAGCCTTAGAAAGTGGGGTTACAAGTTCTATAAAGAGCCAAGATGGGCAGTATTTTGGTATCTAATGGTTGGAGTCCTCTGTGCTCTCACCTGTCTAGCTCTATCAAGAACAGGGTTTCTACCTTGGGATGATGTTACTGCACTTCTACTTGGTTTCTTTGTGCCTATCGTTGTCTATTCATTCAAGGAAATAATGAGATGGTATGAGTATCCTGTTCGGTACAGAACATACGCTGTTACAGAGAGAAATCTAGAGCTAGCAATTGAATACATTGGAAGTGAGAGATGGGATGATGCACTCAAACATCTGAATCTGATTTTGCATGAAATGCCAGACCATCTACGTGCATTATACTATGCTGCTGTGTGTACAGAGAAGTTGGGCGAAAACGAACAAGCAATGAAAAGCATCACAGAGTATCTGAAACAGAAACCGAATGACGATGAGGCTCAGGAACTTAGGAGAAGAATTGGTGCGGCCAGCGGGATTTGAACCCGCCTCAGCAGCTTGGAAGGCTGCGATCCTAACCAGGCTAGACTATGGCCGCTGTAGGGCAACGCACTCGAGGTGTTGATTTAAGGATATTGCTCAGCATCAGGAGTTTCAGGCAGTCATGTACCGCTTCTCGATGATACCGATATTTTGAGAATATATCCAAACAACCTCAGAGCATACATGCCATGCCATCATGACTTCTCGGTCAAACTCCAATTTGATGTCAAACAGACTTGTTGTTGACTCAGAGAAATCACCATGTGGAAAGGCTCCTACTCCTACTATGACCGCTTTTGATGGATCAGTAGGCATTAAATTTGAGAGGCCATTGATTGTTGTCATTTCTCCTTTTTCAGTGGCCAGAATTGTTTGTTCAGCCTTCAGGTCTGCCATCAAATCATCCAGTGGCTTTTTGATGATTTGTAGTAGTGATTCACCATTTGGTGGAACGCGCCCTGAAAGGAGAAGCTGTTCCATCAGACCGACAAAACGGTCGTAGTTACGAGGAAGTCTGACATCCGATCTAACCTCAACTATACTCCCATCTTGAAGATGGAGATACACACCAAGGAGACCCTCTTTGCAGAGTGGAGTTTCTAGAATTGACATCAAACTAAGGAATGTGATATCTGGTCGTCCTCGACGTTCACTATCTGTGAGTTTTGTCATAGATTGTCCGTGATGCGTCTGATCGAGCAAAAGCTCTGTAGATTTCTTTCCTCGACGAGTTGCGTGTTTCTGAATCTGCTTCAGACTTGATATCTCACTAGGAACTAACTCAAGAGCACATTCAAGAAGAATTATGTTTAGCATCAGAGGTCTCCTAGATGATGTTCAACACGAACGATTTAAGCAGTTTGACCAATGAGAGAACTTGTTGAGGTCAAGTCTTGACTAGGAGAAGTAGCAGCAGAGCAAAAGTAAGACGTCTCACTCTAGCAAGGGTTGATATCCTGTGGGAGAGAGCTCAAGAGAAGATACGAGAGGGGCGGCCGGATATTGCCAGACGTCACATGCTTAGTGCGAGAAAGATTGCTCAAAAGACTAGGACCAAACTACCCCGACATATGAGTAGGTGGATCTGTAAAGCATGCGGCTCAATTCTTGTTCCCGGGCAAAATTGCAGAGTACGAATCAGACACAATCGTTCACGACACATGACTGTCACCTGTTTAGACTGTGGAGCAATGAAGAGGTACTATATCGAAACCTAGTACACAAGCATAGGTTAATGAGTGATACAACACAAGCAGGTCTGATTTCTAATGAAAGATGACAAGGACATAAAGAGGATACAGATTGCTTGGCAAGACCCTGCAATGATGCAGATTGGAAAGGGTGGTGTGTCAGATAGTGTGGTTGAGGAGGCAAAGAGGCTC
>JBHLRQ010000185.1:0-4023 GCA_048882385.1 Candidatus Thorarchaeota archaeon
TCCGCTTGAACCGGTTGACCAAAATCCACCGTATCATATCGTCTATTGTACATAAGCATCAAAACCAGTGCAAGTGCAGTATGGGCCGCGGCAACCGAAATGACTAGGATAATCAGACCCTGACCTGTCAAATTGAAGACCGGATTGTATAGTGCAAATGCAACTAATGCAATGTTTACACCATTGCCCATTATTTCAGCTCCAATCAGAATACGGATAAGGTTCCTCTTGACCATCATTCCGTATGCACCAAGACCAATCAACATGAAAGCAACAACAAGATACCAGGACAACGGAATCATTATGCATCCTCCTCCTCAGGTTCATCATCATTAGGTGCTTCGACAACCTCAGGTTCAGACTCAGGTTCTTCTTCGTCGATGTCAATCTCAGCTTCAACGCCAAACTCACCCCTAATCGAGATGAGTTGTTCAGCCTTGTCCATCCTCAAAAGGGCGATAGCGCCAACGAGTGATGTAATCATTATGATTGCAATCATCTGCACATAGATACCATTCTCTACCCAAAGCCACTCAGCAAGAGCACCAAGGTCTTGGGCCATATTTACAACAGCTTCATCGAAAGATTCAGCCCACGGAAATAAGAGTGCAAGAACTGCAGAAAGTGCCATCACTAGACCTGCAAGCATTAAACCAATTTGTCTTCGTCGTCCCGTTGTAAAAGTTTCAAGTGATGAGTCTTGGGCTCGTGGAAGGAGTAAGACTGCAAATATGATGAGCGCGCTTATTCCACCAGTGTAAACTGCTATCTGCATACCTGCGATGAAAGGTGCTTCAAGCAATAGAAAGAAACCCGCGACAAAAGACGCCATAAATCCAAAGAAGAATGCCGCATAGACGATCTCCTTGTGTTCAAGAGCTAGGTATGCTAGAATTAGTATAAAACCTGCAATCAAGATGAATTCTACCTGTTCAAAAAGTGCTTCTACTCCCTGCAACATCAATGCCTCCCTGAGATCGCTTCTTCCTTCTGTCGGTCAGCTTTTGCTTTCCTATACAGCTCAAGAGTTTCTTTTCCATCAAGAGCAGCTGTTGGCAGCCAACTCATTACAAAACCAATCCCACCCATGATTATAACTATGAAAAGAATGACCTCCCAGACCAAAACCTGTGGATTAGCAACTGTATCTGTCCATAGCAGTGAGGATGAAGACAAAAGCCAGAGGAATGCACCCATCACATCGACAACTACGAAAAGTACAGTGTACACAAAGTAGTTGTATGGGTAGGAGATCCTCGCTGGACCAATGGGCTCCTCTCCACATTCATAGCTGGAAGTCTTCTCAGAATTTTGCAGGACATGAGGTCGTAAAACCCATGATGCGAATAGCATTACAATGACTAAAACCATAGCAAGTAGTGCCCAGATAATAACAGGTATGAAATCGAGAAACAACCTCATGTTTTGTAACCATCCTCTGGAGAAGTATTGTTAGAATTAACGTCGCTAGCTAAGGGACTGCAGAAGTTGTCATAACCTATAGTGTCAAGTAATTCCCTTGTCATTCCTTCCAAGTTCCTTCTGTGCTAACGCGTCAGTGACAGGTCAAGTTCGAAACTAACCTCATGTTAAATGTTGGTCTTTCTAAACCAAACACCTAAGGAGTTCATTCCTGCACCTGCATCTTGAAACTGAAGTTGGCGGTAAGAATGACCATGATAAAAACACTTCGGGCCGAATGACTCAGTAAAGTTATATACTGGCTCGGGTCGAACAACTTCTCAGCACAAAGTTCCATATTTGTAAGGTGATAGATTTGGTACGTGGCGAAGAAGGAACTTTCTTCTATTATCTGGGGCTCCTATTCGGAATGACCCTAGTTGGGGCATATTTCTGGCTCATCCTGAATCACATGATTGCGAATGTAATATTCCACGCTATACTCGTCATGAGTGGAGTTTTCCTTGTAGCATCAGCTCTCGGATTCGCAGCAGCCAAGACAAGATCAAGTCGGATTGGACTCACGATGCTTTCGGGCATTGTTGGAGGTATTCACGCCTACCTAATTTTCGTGTTATTCGACTTGATTTCAGGTATTGTCCTGTTTGCTTGGATAGCATTTGGTACACTTGTAGCATTTGCCACACTAAGTTGGCTACAGGAATAATATTGGTTCTTGAGGTCACGAATGGCCTCACATCAATTTATTTTCCGGAAAGATAGTTTTCTACCCTGATTCAGGCTCTGCTGAATCATTTGGTTCTTCAGATTCGGTTTTGACTTCTTCGGATGCAGCTTCAGCCTCAAGAGCCGCTTCCTCAACCTCAGGAGCTTCCTCTGTTTCTGGTTCAGGTTCTGGTTCAGGCTCTGGACCATAATGAAGAGCACTAGTGTCCAATATTCCAGGTGTTGTACTCTCTTCACCCGTGTGCATAATAGAGAATCCTGCGGCAGTAAGGATAGACCCTCCTAGACCCCAGACGGAATAGTAGAATCCAGTGTTGTCAGGGGTCATAGATAGCACTACATAGAGAGATTCAGCAAAGAAATAGGTAAAGACAACAAAGAAGAACCCAATGACAACAGAGATAGACATCGCTGTATTCTTGGCTTTTCCTTTCTCAGGACGGAAGTATCCAACGAGAAAGAAGATCAACAGAATAGGAAGCCCTGCTACAAGCAGGAAAGACTGCGCGATCAGTATCCAAGAAATTGGATAGGATATTGCTACGTAAAGGTAATTGAATATGTATGAAGAGAGGACTACTAGTCCAAGTAGAAGTAAGCAATAAGGATCACTGTCTTGTCTCAATCCAACTGAGGAATCAGTGTCGTGTAGCGTCATTACTGCATCATCCCCATAGCATCCTGATTCTCGTACTTCATCTGCCAGTGAGTGGTCCCAGCCCTGATCTTGTTCTGGAGTATGAGATGTGCACGAATGAAGTCTGCAGGTTTTGGCGGACACCCAGGCAGGTAAACATCCACCGGCACCACAGTGTCGGGTGGAGTTTGGAGACTGTATCCTTCCCAAAACAGACCTCCTGATGCGACACACTGACCGAAAGCGATGACATACTTTGGTTCAGGCATCTGTTCGTAGATACGCCTGAGTCTTGGAGCCATCTTCTTGGTCAATGAACCAGAGATCCATAGGACATCAGTCTGTCTGGGTCCGAATAAAGGCAGCATTCCGAATCTCTCAAAGTCCCAACGAGGTGCAATTCCTGCAGCACCATCAACCATGCAACATCCTATTCCGTACTGCATCGGCCATGGACTGTGAGCCCTACCCCATCTTAGCATCCACTTCAATGGTGGCACATTCTGCAACCACTTGAGGAGAATGGGTGCAATCCGACCCCAACCATTCCGGAATAAATCGAAGAATACCCACATGAAGTATTTTCCAATTCTGAGGATGAAAGGTAACCAATAAGCGAAGATTTTTCCAGGATTGGAGATCTCCTTCTTGTCAAACTTGATTTTTGCTGAACGAATCCGAGCAAGGCGATGTTTTCCAAAGTACTGATGAGCGTAATTTGCAAACCAGATTCCAGTTGAGTGCACGTGTCCGCCATGACGCTGTGCAATCTTGAAGATGACAAAGCTCTGCGACCATGAGAGCATGTAGAACATTCTGCGCTCATCTTCTAGGAAGTAACCCATCATCGTCACGCCAGACTTAGAGTTGACATATCCGTCGATACCAGCTCTAGCTGAAGCCTGTTCAAACTGGAAATCATCTAGAACAGCAGCGAGATTTTCGAGTGGCGCGAATGCTTGGCCAACAACAAGGGTCGGACCTTTCTTCTTTATCTTCATTGGGTAGTATCGGTCATGCCATTCATGTTCGGCGACCTCTTCATCGTATACAATACCTCTGTACATCTCTGTTGCATATCGAACTGCCTCGAGACCTTCCTCAATTTCCTCCTCGTCACCTTCGTATACGACCATGATTGTACCATGATGTACTGGGAACGGAAATGGTTTCTCGCCTTCCCAGATGGCTTTCTTGAGGTCTGTATATTTTGACTCTTCAAATTTGATGGTGTAAGG
>JBHLRQ010000186.1:0-4016 GCA_048882385.1 Candidatus Thorarchaeota archaeon
GTCTATATTTGAGTTGCACAATTATACTTTACAAGTAAAGTCATTACAAACAAATCTCAGGTCGGTTGTGTTTCGATTGGGCAGAACTCGATAGGATGCTTGCCAATGGTGACCAGGAGAGGGAAAGAGCTAGACCGAGGAAGAGGCAAGCAGAACTACCTTAACTGAGAGAAACCTTGGAGTTTAATAATCAAAGATTTGATGATATAATCTTTCACATAAAAAACAACTAAGCTTAAAGTAAAAAGCAGCCAATTTCTTGTAAAGGCAGATTTAATGTTGATTATACGTAATGAAGTCGCATCCGATATCGAAGCAATATCAGATGTCACAAAAACCGCTTTTGAAAATCATCCATACAGTAATAATACGGAACAATTTATCATCAATGCGTTGCGAGGAGCAAATGCCCTGGCTATTTCTCTTGTTGCCGAGCTTGAGGAAAAAGTGGTTGGGCACATAGCCTTTTCGCCCGTAACATTTTCAGATGGAAGTGAGAATTGGTATGGTCTTGGCCCAATCTCTGTCCTGCCTGATTACCAGAAACAAGGTATTGGTACAAAACTTGTTAATAAGGGCCTTTCCTTGTTAAAAGCTTTGGGGGCTAAGGGATGTGTACTTGTTGGTGATCCAAACTATTATGAACGTTTTGGTTTCAAAAGCCCGGATGGGCTGAAATACGAAGGTGTCCCGCAGGAGAATTTTCTTGCTTTATCATTTTGCAATAGAATTCCTGTGGGGATCGTAGAATTCCACAAAGCCTTTTCAGCAACCGAATAATATATTTTAAATAAAATCTCAGGTCGATTGTGTTTCGACAGTGAAGAGTTAGACAGGATTCTTGCCAACGGGGGCCATAAGATGGGGAGAGGGAGACCGAGGAAGGGGTAGGTCTCGGCTTTCTCTTATTCACAGTTCCCAATACCATAGAATCCTGCTTGACTGATACCTTTAGCTGTGATAAATCATACAAGGAATACAATAACTTAAAGTGATTGCTACCTTTTCCAAAGGATTGATTATGAAGTTCATTTTGACAACAGTAATTTTAACAACACTTCTCATAGGATGTACTGAACAACTACTAGAACCTCAGCCAGTTGGTTATAAGTGGAAAAGTCTGTTTAATGAAAGGGACTTATCTGGTTGGGAAGTCAAATGTCTGCCACAAGACCGTGAAAAGGATTTCTGGAAGGTAAAAAATGGAACAATAGAATGCGATTCCATTGGCAAGTCAGATCATAATTATGTGTGGCTTATGACCAAAAAGGAATATACCAACTTCCATTTGCGAATGAAGTTTCAGATCTACAAGTCTTTTAAGGGAAACAGTGGTTTACAGTTCAGAAGCCGTTACGATGAATCTGATTCTGCACCAAATGGTGGTTGGCTGAACGGACCACAGATTGATATTCATCCACCCATGCCACTTCGAACAGGGCTAATTTATGATGAGACACAGGGAGTTAGTCGATGGATACATCCTTCCTTAAAGAATTCAAGAATTATCCCAGAGAAAGCTCCTCTTGCTGCCCATCAAACTGAGTTAAAATATGCTGACGATAATCCTGAAGCATGGAACACTCTAGATTTGATCTGTGATGGGATGAAGATTAAAACACTTATAAATAGGAAGATCGTTTCCGACTATGATGCTACTGGGATATTGGATGACGAGGTTCATCGCAAACACAATGTCGGCACGAAGGGCAAGTTCGCTTTGCAATTACACAGTCGAAGTGAATTGCTGATCAGGTTCAAGGATATAGAGATCCTTGAAAAGGATTAGTAGGTGAGGTTGGGAAAAAGAAAAAAGGGCTGTAAGTTGAGGATTACAGCCCTTTTGTGTGTTACATACCAAGTTGTTACTACTGTACATTATAAAGATATGTCGACTAATCTCTTGTCATAACAAGGTCTTGGAATCGTATGAGCATCTCCCCATCAACCTGCTCATATTTATCCCCTTCCACCGCTAATACAAATTCCAGAAAATTCATTTAATTCTGGATTTCCCAAATAGTTCGTGATAAATGGACTGTGATTTGATAGTATAGGGCTTGATTTTCATAGGAGTGTCTCAGGAAAAGAGTGAAAGCGTGCAGAAATGCCGTTTATGAAATTAAATGGGAGATGTGAATAGATGGAGGTAAATATGAGACATACCTTTCTTATACTAAGCCCCATCTTCTTATTGGGGTTTCAAGGCTGTAAAGATGTTGTCAATTCTCCAGACCTGACTAAAGGTTTTACTGTCAAGGCACAAACAGTCATAGATAACAATTGGGCAAGGATTGAAAGGCTAATCATTGAAGTCCAAGGCCATCGAAGTATAAGTCTGCGTGAAAATGCGGATGGATTCGGCATGTTACCTGATAGACCAGATGGCAAGTTCACAGCTGAAGTCATATTAATGGCGATTATGTCACCTGCTTCCCACCAGTTCACCTGGTTCGCCACAACATACAAGCTCGAAGGTGACAGAAGAGTTTCAGGTGGTGCTGGAAGCCCAAGAACCTTTATGGTCAAGCAAGAGGAGCGTAGCCATTCAGAGTTAGCCGTCAGGAAGATTGTACAACTGAGAGACATATCTGGATATCACAAGTATGGCAAGGTCATCAGTCTCGGGCACTTCCTTACGGAGATACGCCACGCACCTGAACTGGTATTAGTTGTTAAGTAACACGATGTAGTAAACAAATTCATCTACATAGATATTGGCTTTTTAGCACCTTGTTTTTGGCGGCTGCAATATGCCACAAATCATCCCATCGATATTTCTATTTTCAAAAAACAAAAGCCCGCACTAAAGTATGGGCTTAAAGTCACATTCTCTAAACCTACTCATTTTCCCCTGTCGAAAGTATACAGGAATCACAGCAGGGGTAAGGACCTTGCCCTGCTTGACAATATCATAAAGTGTGATAGAGTAAACAGGCAGTGAATGAGTAGATGGGCGGAGAGATGGAAAAGAATGATGTTTGGCATGAGGCAATTTACCATTATAGTCTTGGCCATCGTGTTCCAGTATACGACATTGGCTATTGGTGATTCAGCAAGTCCCTACTTCTCCTGGGACACTGTTCCTGTCTATATCCACTTCGGTAAGAGCAGTGGCCCATTGTCAGATAGTGAACTAAGGTTTGTTGCCAAGGCTTCTGATTTTGTCTGTCTTGAAAAAGGCCATGGACGGGGCCGTTCTGGCTCAACCGAAAAGGGCATTGCTTTCGATGCCAAACGGCTCAAGGCACTAAATCCAAGAATGAAAGTGCTTTTCTACTGGAACACCTTCCTCAACTATCCTTTGTATGATGCATGCCAAACAGTCGCCAAGAATCCACAATGGCTCTTTCGTGATAAGAAGGGAGATCCAATATACAAGACAGGGACACTGGAACAGTATAACCTCCTTAATCCTGAGTTCAGGGGATGGTGGGCCACCATAGCAGGAAAGGCAATAACTGAATATGGATGTGATGGTATCTTTATGGATGCCGTTAATCAGGCCAAACGCCCGATCTGGATGAAGAGAGGGTGGGGAGAGGGAAATGAAAATACCCTTACACTGGCAGTTGTTGATATGATGCGACTTGCCAAGCAGAAAATGGGAGAAAATACCCTTATTGTCTATAACGGAATACGATCTTCAGATCCTGCTGGCAACACTACAGGAAAGGAGTATCTTCCATACTCCGATGGTGTGATGGTAGAGCATTTCACTGCATTTCACAGCCAAAGCAAGGAATCAATTGCTGCTGATATGGAGGCAATCAACACTGCTGCCAGCATGGGCAAGACTGTAGTGGTTAAGGGTTGGCCTGACCCGACATTCAATTGGACCAACAAGGAAAAGATGCATATTCCATCAAATGAGCTGGCTGATGAAGCTCGAAAAAAGATTATCTTCTCATTGGCATGCTTCCTGATAGCAGCACAAAAGAGTTGCTATTTCTCTTACTCATGGGGATGGCGGGAGCAACACGGCAGTCTGGTTGATTATCCAGAGTTTCACAAAC
>JBHLRQ010000187.1:0-4005 GCA_048882385.1 Candidatus Thorarchaeota archaeon
ACGAATCCACAGTATGAGCATTTTACTGATGTCTTGCCATGCATCAACTCTAGAGGTGCGTTGCAGTTTACACAATGAAGATATCTCTTATCAAACACCTTGTCCAAGCGTCTAGAATTTCTGGGAGTTTTCTTCCTTGCCTTACTGCCAGCCAACAGGCTTGCTATGTTCAAGCTAAGTGGACACAAGGCAATGATCGTTGTGAGTATTCCAAGACCCAATATAAAATCAAAACCAACAAGGCCTTGGGCGTTGTAAACTATTAGCCCAGAAGGAATTACAAGAAAAAAACACAATGCTAGAGATCCAATTGTTCTGGCTAGCGTTTTATCTACACTGTCAGCATCCTTGCATGTGCTAGAACAATAAGCATCGCCTCCCTGATCACCTTGAATCCAGTAGCTACTTTCTGCAGTACCACACCATCCACATCTCATTACCATCTTTCTATCGACAGCAATGTAGTGCTTTTCACCTGGCAAGTAAACTCCCATGGTCCAATATGTTTGAAGTTTGATAAACTCTCCTTTTAGGAAACGGGCGTAAACCAGAATTAAATGGTGCGGAGAGCGAGATTTGATTTATCTGGATGAATATTCAACTCCCCTCGGATATGATCCTAGAACTTTGACAAAGAACGACCTAGATCTCAATCCCTCCAATGCTTCTGCACAGATTGAATCATCCATGTGGCCTTCAAAGTCCAAATAGAAATTATATTCCCACAGGTTTTCTTTAGTCGGTCTCGACTCTATCTTAGTCATGTTAATGCTCCTCGTTGCGAATTCCCCCAAAGCGTTGTAAAGGGCTCCTGCAACATGTTTGGTCGAAAAAATTACTGAAGTCTTATCATTTCCAGTTGCAGGAGCTTTGTCTTTGGATAGGACAAAGAATCTCGTGTAATTATTCTTGGTATCAGCAATATCCCGAGCCAAAATTTTCATGCCATATATCTCTGCAGCTCTTTCAGCCGCGACAGCAGCTGCATGTTCCAACTCCTTCTCCCTGATCATCTTCACGCTTCCTGCTGTGTCATATGTGGAAACCATTTCGATGTCTAGACTGTCCAAGTATCTTCTGCATTGTCCCAACGCCTGGGGGTGGGAATAGACCACGTTGATGTCTCTCAAAGCAGATTCTTGATTGGCTATAAGGCAATGTTCTATTCTGATTGCCAGTTCTCCTCCCACTTGCAAATCAGATTGAAGAAATAGATCGTATACTGGATTGACACTCCCCTCGATTGAATTCTCTATGGGAACAACCCCAAACTTAGTTACATCATCTTCAACAATTCTGAAGACTTCCAAGAAACTCTTGCAAGGTTTAGGTCTGGCTTTGGGACCAAAGATCTTGATAACTGCAGATTCACTGTAGGCACCGACCTCTCCTTGAAAGGCTACTTCTACATCTCGATTCAAATCAAACATTTTTCGTTGTCTCAAATCACTTGCTTCACTTTGTTTTAATGCTTTAGGCATTTAAGCGCAAGAAAAAGATGGTGCGGAGGGCGAGATTTGAAAATAGCTGTGGGGTCTGAAAAAACAATGAATTAATAGCATGGATTGAGATGCTCAACCCAAGGTGGGGCTTATTGAATTCTTATTGTAATCCTATTGACCCTGAGGATACGGAGGATATTTGGATAGATTGGACTGGACTGGTAGCTTTTGTGGATATTCTTGGTGGTAGAAGTCTATATTACAGCGATGATGAAGCTGACAAAGAGAAACTGAGGAAATTCAGTACCTATATTGAAGAAATTCTGAATCATGGTCAAACAACAATCACTGACTATGATGACTAATTCTGGAAATAGAATCACCCATAGAAATCCTTATCATTCATACTTCAACGGAAAACGATAGACTCCAAAGTACAATACTCCTGAAGCGCTCTCTTGGAATACGGAGTATTGGCCCTTGTCTGTACATATGCGGAGGTTGCCAAGCCAGGTTAAAGGCGCTAGGTTGAGGGCCTAGTCTCGTAGGAGTTCGTTGATCGATTTCCGCTCAGCGTCCGAATCGCGAGTTCAAATCTCGCCCTCCGCACCATCTTTTCTCTTCAGATTATCCCCTTCACGACCAAGTTTATTCAGTGCCCAGTGAACTCCACGGTGTTCAGGATTGCATAGAAACAACCAATCGTTCGGATCCAAGGTTCGGAAGTATTTCTCCTTCATTGTTAGGTCCCCATGATGGGGTCGTTAGAAAAAAAAACGCACGGGTGGATGGAAAACATCCACCGCTTGTGCTACAATCATAAAAGCGTTATATCGTTGGATGGATCTCCATCAAAAATTACAGGAAAATCAACATTGTTTACTACTTGTGTTTTGACCACACCGTCTTCCCAGTATTCATAACTAGATGGATAATTGGCAAGCGCCCAATCAAACGCATCTTCCATTGTTGTGAAGGGATCATAACCAAAGTGGTCCATTAATCCATTCATAAAGAACCAAATTGTCCATAGAGAATTACCTTCTTCAGGAAATTCACCGTTTATGATATGTCCATCAGGACATTCATAATTACTTCCTTCCCAGCTACAGGCGGCACATACAACAGTGTTCTCAGCATTACTTAGCGCCATCAGTTCAGGACCAAATCCACCCGAGAAGCAGTTGCCAAAGAAGAAGAAGTTGGTTTCCGCAACTGAGTCTTCAAAGATATCAGCAACCTCTGAGTCGTGGAACTTTCCTATCTCTTCATCGTACTGATAATCGTACATCGCGAGATATGACCTCCCGGACCAATCATCTACCCTACCTCCATGACATATAGTGAAGAAACAAATGATATCATTCATGTCAGCTAGAGCAATCATGTTTTCAAGCGCAGCTTCTACATTAGCTTCTGTGGCATCTCCATCATACTTGGGATAATTCTCGGAGTGACCATCACCGTATACCCAGATATTCTCAGATTGGAATGACAGAGTATTTTTTAGATAGCTGTACCATTCTGTCACATCCTCATCACAATAATGGAGATCTATATCATCATAGTAATAATAGTCTGATACACCTACTAAGACTGCGTATTTCTCCTCGAATCCTCCAATATGAAACAGACCCAATGTTCCCATGTTGATATCTACACCAGAAACCGAAACTACCTTGTAATTATCATAGTAATCAACAGCACTTGCTTCCACCCTGCAACTACTCAAGGTGTCAAATGTGCTATAGGAATGATAATAGTAACCATCCTGATCTGTGGTTGTAGAACCAATCTGTGAACCATCCCCGAAGATTGTAACACTTGCACCGCATACTGGGTCGTTGTTGTAGATATTTTTCACATATCCGTGGATGAAGTACTGAGTTTGAAGTGGATAAAGACTGATGATTCCCATATATGTTGTTGAGCTAGTACCACAACGTACTGTCTTGGTTGCTGTCACAAAGCCCGTTTTACTTGCAACTGCCTTCCATGTCCGTGGTATTGTATATCTGTATGCGGATCCAGAAAAATAACCATTACTCTGTGTTGTTACTGTGTTAATATATGATCCATCAATATACAGTTTCACTGAAGCCCCAAAAATTGGCACTCCAGTGTTCGTCTTGACATAACCGTTTACGTAGTATTTCTGACCACCCCCTCCACCGGGAGCTGCAGAAACACTCGGAATTACTAAGATTAATGTCAAGAATAGCACGAAAACTAATCTTGCGCTGTTACTTTTTTTCAATCACGAATCCTCCAATTGCTCATCGAATGAGCAATCTTACCTAAAGTGCAATCGGATTTAAATCATAATAATCCTCTAGTCGTAGTGATTATGTCTAAGGGAACCATTGGTATTCTGATTTGTTTTGAAGCATACCACTCCTAGAACAAGGATTTTGAAGCGAACTCCTACGAAACTAGGCCCTCAACCTAGCGCCTTTAACCTGGCTTGGCAACCTCCGCATGTAAGAGTTCATCTCATGAGGGTCGTTTTCAGTCAGTTTTGAAATACATGATAAGGATTTCTATAGGATTGGCACAAAAGAGG
>JBHLRQ010000188.1:0-4004 GCA_048882385.1 Candidatus Thorarchaeota archaeon
TAAACCCGCATTGTGTTGTCTTCAGCTGTAATGTTCCCAGTGGTTGAATTCCATGGATTGGTAGACGTATCTAATCCTAGAACACTCCATCCATTGATATTTCCATCATCAAAGTCATCCGACCATGCTCCGGCCTGACTGATTACAAAATCAACCTGGTTGGCTGAGGACATGACTGGAATCAATAGACAGAGAACGAGTGCTAGCGTGAGCAAACTCACCTTTTTCTTAATCAAAATCTCTCCTCCACTTCACAATAGGATTTAGCTTTAATTTAATGAGAATGATAGTGGAACAATGTACAAAATTGGAAAAAGAGAGGGTGATCCCAGTGTCGTGCGATTCCGTTAGATGATGTCGAAGGCTAGGCTAACAAAATTAGTAGCGGTTAAGTGGTAGCGGGTGGTTTGAAAAGCAATCGTCTAGTACAACCTTGGTAAGGCAATAGCCTTGAAAGATTAATATGGCTAGAATTGTCAGATGATACAAGGGCATGCAGGACTAAAGAATCTAGCATCAAATATGATGTCTTTACAGAGAATCGTGGAGGAGGATTATTCATAGTTGGAAACAAAGATGAGCAGATAGAGGAAGAGCTCTATGACCCAATAATAGCAGTGCTCAGAGAACGCTTTAGTGGAAAAGGGAACTGCATATTAGACACGACTGATCGACTCGTACGTACTGATAATAGGATAGATCTGGATAATGTGGCACTTCTGTCCCTTAGCGTAGAGAAAATGTTCCCTGATTTGATAGGATGTCTTGATATCAGTGAAGCGATATTTTCCGAGGAAAGTAGACTGATTGTAGCAAAAATAAAGAGAGGCGTTTTGACTCTCAGCGATTTATACCAAGTGAAGATGTATGCTGAAGTCCTTCAAGCTTACTACGCGGTTCTGATATCTCCTAGTGGGTTTCAGAAAGAACAAAGAAGGGCTATTATCGAAATCCCTGAACTACTCAACTATTGTGCTCAGGAATATGATCGTCAGATTGTAGTGATGTATTGGAGAAAAAACACTCTTGAAATAGATGAGGAATTATATGATGAGGACCCATTAGAAACTTAATTCCTTCTCTGGTTGGGAGAACATAGGGGAGTGAAACAAAAAGAGGATGTGGTAGCGGGTAGTGTAGAAGTTCTTCATAAGTTCCTTAGTGCCGCTTAAATAGCAATCTTAACACTATGATAGGGTTGGCCCACCAACACCTGGAATGGTGTAGTGAGCCTTTGTGGAAATTTAGAGTTAATATGATTGCAATCAATCTCGTATTTCCACTCATATATTCCGGATGTAACACTTAAGGTCATACTAAATCTTGGTAAAGATGCGATGAGAATTAATTCTTCTCACACCCCCATTGTCAACAACATTATCTGTTGATTGAATAATTAACAATAGTGAAGAAAAATGATGGTAGCGGGTGGATGATTTGAACATCCGATCTCAGGGTTTCTCAGAGCACAGGACTCATATGAGCCCTGCGGGATAGGCCTGGCTTCCCCAACCCGCTATGCTTGGACTGGGGTTTGGCTGTGGGAGTTTTAAAGTTATTCGTCGGACAGGACTTTGTGTTTGAAATTTTGATGGGGAATCATGGATATCCAAATGGAAAACGCAAAGACACGAAACTGTAGTCGCTTGATTTTTTCATAAAGATCAGACTTCCGCTGCCTATTGCTGCACGATATGCATTGCGAACTTTTATTTTCGGACTCATGAGTTCAATTTCTTGCAAGATTTGACCTATGTTGGGATTAGTTAGACTGATTCTCATTGTTTTGTTATCAAAGAAATCATCCATGGCCAAATCGAATTCCACTGATAACGCATCAGGATTTAGATAGAATACACTACTAGGTGACTTGGTCACGATAATTGGTTTGTCTATAGCTGTCAGAACAGGGAGTTGTTCGAGTGTTTCAGTAAGACATTCATGGAAATCTATGACCTCTGCTACAGGTTCTGCAACATGTTCTAAAGGTGCGTCGTAAAATCGATCCTTAGTCCTTCTCCAAAGGACAGTCATGATGGCAAACATATTCATCGCTAAGTGGCCTAATCTTCCTCTTCCATAGATACCTCGAGTTTCGCGAGCAAGAATCTTCCATCGATTGACTAGTTTCTTAGTAACATTCGATGCCACGTTCATTTCTTGATCCATGAAATCAGCAAGCTCACTGATTCTCATTATGCCAGGTTTCCATAGACAATAGATTGCAAAGAGTACTCCTACATCTTTGAATGCAAGACATACAGTACTGGATTCATCGTAATAGTCATTGAAATACTCAAGTGCCATGTTGTAGATAGGTTGTGCATCTTTCATAGTGGCAGCTAGAACTCTCGGTGTTTCTGGTATCTCCTTGTTTTCTCTTAATACACTACGAACTGGTTGAACGAATCTACCTATTTCAGCTAACAGGTTTCTGAATGTAATAGGAGGCGTACTTTCAATGTACCGAATTATAGAGGAGAATTCTTTCCTAATTTTAGGATCTAATCTAGAGATTTCTAATTCGTATTCTTCTATTATTGGAGATTCCAATTCTGTTATTTCAATCACCTCACTAAATTATATTATATATTCGTAATTTTCATTAGTTACGAATTATAATTCGTGTGAGTGTTTATAAGGATTGTCAAAATGAACCTATGATTACTGACGAGGGGCGCAGTTTCGATGTTTTCAGATGATATAATCAGAAAGTATGGAGATATGTACTGTGATTGGTCAGATGGTATTGAAGAAAAATTCAATCAGTTCAAACCAAACACCAAATTGAAGAGATTCGTGTCTAGAATTGTTAAGAATAAGACTGCGCTCGTTCTTGGTGCGGGATTGTCTTCTACTACAAGACCATTCAAAAAAGAATGGAAAGAATACAAGGACATCTATGACACATTGACAAATGATCCAGAACAGGTAGAGGGCTTTGTAGGACTCTATTCTTGGGGAGGTGTAAAGGAACAACCAAAGTTCGGAAATGGTGTGATTCCGAATCTTGTTCAGGCAGGAATTGTTTCATCACTTCTCATCTTCAACTATAATTGTCATGTACAATATTGTCTGGGCATCTGCAAAACGGGTTATCAATTGCTTACATATAACGGTGAGAAGAAGGTGGAACAGACAATTGTAGGGAGACCAAAATGTCGAATCTTCAAACCGCATGGTTCGGCTCGTTTGACAAGCAAACCAACCAAAATCATTTGGCCTATGAAACAGCCGGAAACCAACTTCTCTGTTTGCAAAGAGTTTGTGGCTGATGTGAAAAAGAGTGGTGTCAAGCAAATCTTGATTCTCGGTTGGTCTGCAAGAGATGACTCTCACATAAAACCCTATTTAGTGGATTTGAAGGAATCGGGCGTGAAAATCATCCATGTTGGTCTTCCCAACCATACAGACGAGGATGCAGCCACTGTTGGTTGGGGGGTTGTAGATGACCGTGTTCTTGATTATGAGGAGGGTGGGATTGATGTACTCTATGGTTTAGCGATGGAAATTGGAGTTGATACACCGTGTATAGTGGATGATGATCCATTAACTAAACTGTCCAATAATCTTCGAGATATGAAACTATCAAAGAAACAAATTCGTGTGTAACAAGCTAAAAGTTTGGTTTATCATTACAAGTATCCATTTGGTTTGATTTAGCTGTTCAGTATGTAATTCCACTGATCTCGGAGTTTCTCCGAGCACGGAGCTCATATGAGCCCCGCGGGATAAGCTTCGCTCGTGCACGGACGGGTCCGTACAAGACTGGCTTCCCCAACCCGCTATACTTGGGCAGAGAACGGACGTGCGGAGTTTTAAAGTTATTCATAATTCAGGTCTGAGGATTGATTGTCATTATTGGTTTGCTTTTTCAATGAACGTGACCACGCATCTCCACGGAGGCGTGCTGCCCTTCTCCTGCTTCTCAGGTCAAGAACACAGCCAAGAGCGACAATTGAGATAATGAGAATAAGCTGAGCATTCGCACTGACGAAGCTGAA
>JBHLRQ010000189.1:0-3985 GCA_048882385.1 Candidatus Thorarchaeota archaeon
TTAAGAATTCCCTCCTCTCTTTTGAAAGAGTTCTATACCTAGGGGAACCATAGGAAATATAGAACTCATTTTCAGTAATTTCATCAATCATATCAGGTGGTCCTGAATAGTGGTGAAATATGGCTTTCTTCAACCTATAACTCTTTAAAACCTCCAGTCCGTCTCTTTCTACTCCTCCTCTAAAATGACAGTTCAATATTTTATTCTGTTTTTCCGCTGATTCTAGAAACACTGCAAATAATGCATCTTGTTCTTTTCTTGTTGATTTGTTTCTTGGACTTTTTTCATCCAATCCAATTTCACCAAGCATTAATGCATCTTGACACATCTTTGCAACATCATCAAGCCTATCCATGTACTCATTAGCATACCAGGGAAGAATTCCAAAAGCAGGAAAGATATACTCAGATTGATTGGAATATTCTATTGTTTTCTCATAGGAGGGAACACTACAGGACTGCGCCCACGTTACTATCTTATTTGTTGTAATATCCTTAATGGTCCTTTGACGAATCTCATCATCTCTTAACCACGGTTCATCTAGATGTAAGTGGGTGTCAATCTTCAAGGTTCATCACTCCCTTCGTACACGCGACGTTAGAATGCTCTTGACACATTGCTTTATTCATCTTGTGAACTCCGTAAGAATGAGGGAGAGAAGAAGACCCTCTCTCGATTTAATTTACATCTGTTTCTCTTCTCTGTACAGCAGATAGTCTGGCTCGAATATCTCATGTTCCATGAATAGATTAGATCGAGTTCATTTCTCATCAGAAGAACCGATTCCCTTATTTTCAAGCAACCCCCATACCATCCATTTCTTGGGTTGGGGTTTAGCTAGTGTATACGCACTATGAACCATTCGAGAGAGTGTTTGTTGATCGTAAAGGATATCTCGAATGGATGGAAGAAGCACAAGGCCGTTGCAAGAACAAGAGTGTGATTCTTCATCTTAGAGGTATAGGTGGCATAGGGAAGAGTTCTCTCATCGAACATTGGCAAAGCTCAATATCATCAAGCATCGTACTAGACTGTTCATTAATCAATGACTTCTATGATCGTCTTGATTGTTTGGCAAAAGGTGCTATGCGTCTAGGTATAGAACTTCGTAGGTTCAATGTTCTTTGGCATATTAGACAAAGAGTTGTAAAAGGTGTAGAGCCTGGAAAGGAAGATGGATCAGATTGGATGTTAGAAGTCGTTGGTGGGATCCCAGGTATAGGGGATGTGATCAGTTTTAGTAAGGCAATCAAAACTATTGGAGAGAAACTTAAACCGATACTGACACGAAAACTGAGTGATCTCGGGTCTTGGTTACAAACAAGACTAGGGGAAGATTACACAGAGAAACTCTTGGAAATACTCTGGAAGGAACCATTTCATGCTCAGTACCTCTATCTCGATGCTTTGCTTGAGGATTTGAATCAACGGAATGGAAAGAACAAACCACTCCTAGTAATGCTAGATGGTTATGAGGTCGTAGACGCAGAAAATCTAAGATGGAGATATAATAAAAAAGCTGTAAGTGAAGCTGAACTATGGTACATCTTTCTATCATCGCTTTTGAATTGCGTTGGAGTTGTTGCAAGCAGACAGTCGCCTCCTCAGATTACACCATTGAATATAATCGTTGAAGAATCAGAGCTCTTGGAGCTTGATGCGAATAGCTGTAGAAAATTGCTTGAGAAACGTGGTATTGTTCAGGATGATTTCCAGTCCAAAATAATTAGTGTTAGTGGAGGGAATCCCTTTGTTATTAGCTGCATTTGCGATATTTGGGATTCTGGGAAACTGTCATTAACTGATATTGAAAATCTTGGAGCTGATACACTAGAAGAAGTTCGTGTGAAGACTTGGCGACGATTGTTTAGTCGCACAGAAGGACTGCTTGACACAATTGATCGGGCTGGTTTGGTTCCTGTTATCAACAGACAAATAATGAGTATTATCGCACCTTCAATGAAAGCAGCACACTGGGATCAATTGACTAAACTAAGTTTCATTAAATCTCAAGGGGATGGTAATTGGTTTCTCCATGATCTAGCTCGAAACCTAATAATTTCGGAACTTGGAGATAGACTACACTTCCTTGCAGATGATATCAGTAGTCTTCTAGAGAATTCAGCAGAGAGAGGACCTGACTATTCTATCATGGGCATGGCATTTTCAGTAAAAGCGGTCAAGTCAGAGATTGATTCATCTACGCAATTGAAGGAAATTGTAGAGGATCTTGCTTCAAAAGGTCAACATCAAGATGCATTCTTACTCCTTTCCAATGTGAATTTCACCACTATTGAGGGTCGGGCACTACTAGAGGAGCTAAAAGGAAGAGTGTGTTATAGATTAGACAGAGTTGCTGAAGCAGAACAATTCTTCCGTAATGCAATTGACATCTTCGATTCAAAGCCTGATTTGAATTCTAATGAAGATCTATTCATGAGTGGGTCTGCAAGAGTCCTTTCTTGGCTTGGTAGTCTACTTCGAAAGGTGGACCGTCCACTAGAAGCTGAAGCAGCATTTTGGGAGTCAATTGCACGTTATCGAAATCTCGCAGAAACGAATTCAGAGAGATACCTGCAAAATGTAGCAGAAATAATGTGTGTGCTCACCCTGCTCCTTTTGAGCAGACACAGGGAGGATGAAGCAGAGGCTGTTGTAAATGATGCTCTAGAAATATATGGCAAACTCGCTGTATCTGCAGAGGATAAAACAATACCTTTAGCCGGTACTGCCTCTACCCTCATTATCTCCGGAAGAATGCTATCGTTACAGGACAGATTATTAGAAGCAGAAACTGCATTCAAAGGAGCATTGGAGATATACCGAGGACTTGCTCAGACTGAACCAGATGCCTATAGAAAACGAGTAGGACATACTTTGCATCGTCTTGCATTCATTTTATTCAGAAGACACAAGATTGATAGCACCTGGGAAGTACTCAGAGAAGAATTTGACATCTTCAACGAGCTGAGTAATACTAGTCCACTAGTATATCGGAAGGACCTTGCACGTGTGCTGGGTTCAATTGCGTATCTACACTTTTGCACACACAATTCCAGAGAAGCTGAAACAAAATTGCTGGAATCTCTCAAACTCTTTACAGAGCTCATGTCAGAGGCTCCAAAGGCTTACTCTGATTCTGTGGCTAATCGCCTCAACGATTTAGGCAGAATACTCAGAGAAACAAACAGACATGAGGAAGCTGAAATAAAGTTTACAGAAGCTCTTGAGATCTTTCAACAACTCTCTCTAGATTCTCCTGAAGTTTATTCTGTGGGCGAATGTGCCTCATGCCAAGTCAGTATTACACTTCAAGAACTAGGTCATCAATTTGCAATTACTAATCAACTGGCTAAGGCTGAGAAGGTATACCAAGATGCTCTTAAGATTGCGACTGACATTGAACGCAACCTTCCGCATCATAGACACACCTTTCTTGTTTCACGCGTGAAGCATGACTTTAGCATTGCGTTAAAGCGATCAAATAGACTTCAAGAAGCTGAGGAAATGTTGTTAGAAGCACTTCAGGGGTATCGCACTCTTTGTAGCAGAGCACCTGAAGCGTACTCTCATGTGCTAGCTTCTGGTCTGAATAATTATGCTAATCTTCTCAGAAGACAATGTAGATTTCGAGATGCAGAAAAAATGTTGAATGAAGCTCTTGAGTTATATGAGAAACTGTCACAAGAAACACCTCAACTTTTCCTCCATCACTATGCAGCTCTACTAAATAATCATGGACTACTTCTAAAGGATCTTGAATCAAACGCTTCTGCAAAGACTTCTCTAGAAAAATCACTTGAAATCTGTCGAGGATTGACCAAAGAAGCTCCAGACCTTTACCTCTCTCAAACTGCATCAGTTCTCAACAACCTCTCTTATCTCCTCAAGAATTCTAGCAATCAAACTGGAGCGGAAGAATTTAGTATGGAGGCTATACAGATTCGAAGAGCTCTTGCAGCAGAGGTTCCATCCGTCCATCTCC
>JBHLRQ010000190.1:0-3980 GCA_048882385.1 Candidatus Thorarchaeota archaeon
ACCTTACAGGCTTGTAGAAACGCATGGTCGACCTGAGGTGAACAGACTATTCAGTGTTTACTATTAAAACAGAATGAAATAAGTAGCGTTGTCTCAATATTCACTTGGGAGGTTCAGGTATGAGGAAAATGAAGATTGTAGTACCCAGAATGAGGTATTCAGCTGGAGAGGAAATTACTGGATTCCTTGAAATTGAATGTGATGAGCCTTTTGATTCTAAGAAAACGGAGGTAGGACTTACTGGAAAAATATATGCAAAAGGTTCGAAGATAGAAAGTTACTCAAGAGGGACAAAAATCAGACAAAGAAAGGTCGTGAAGGAACATAGGGACACTTTCATCGAAATTCAAAGCACGATATCCGATGATAGACGATTTGAAATTGGAAGACACAGGGTAGAATTCTCAATTTCTTTACCAAAATCAAACATCATCCCTGGAATTCACAAAATAGAGATCATTCCGGAAACTTATGAAATTCAAGAAGGAGGTTCTCTCTACCCATCATATGAAGGAAAGAATGCTTGGGTCAAATATTCACTTCATGCTAAGGTGGAACTTACTAGAATCAAAAGCATTCGAGGAGAGATACCAATATTCGTGACCATTCCATTTGATTGGTTAAGGACAGCGGTTGAGGAATCCCCTCTTGGCCAACGAGTTGTAGGATCTGTGATGGATGGAAGTACGAATATAATGGATATATCAACTGATTCTTCAATATATTGCATTGATTCACCGTTTCAGTTCAAGTATCGAATAAACACGATTAAAGGTGTTAAAGAAATCAAGTTCGAATTATCTGAGTCTAATCTAATTGTTGTAGAAGATACCAGCAGCACGCACTCTGTATCACTTAGATCTCTCTCAAAAAAGCCAAAAGAACATGAGCCTAATGAGTGGCAAGTATTGGTCTTAAACCCTCGTCAAAGTGCTTGTCAAACTTTCACATCTGATGTCTTATCACTGTTTCATTCTTTTAGTGCTACAGTTGAATTTCCACGTTCAAAGAAATTCTATGTCGAATTTCCTCTTTTCGCTCTTCAATGTCCCCCTAATTTGAAACCAACTATTATAGAAACAGGACCAAAACGAGAGAAAAAAGGGTGTCCATATTGTGGAGCTGAAATTGTGATCGAGGGCTTAATCAGACCTGATGGTAGAGTAATTTGCCCAAAGTGCTTCAAGAAATTCACACCAGAGAAATAATGATTCTCTGACAATTTTCTTCATAGGATTAATTAGGAAGATTACACATCTTTCTATGCTTAATTTCAGAAGGAGACTAAAAGATGAATTCTGGAGAAGAATTTCTCGATGAAGAAGAGAAGAGATTTCTGAAAAAACATTGGAGAATGATTCTACCAATGATAATACTAGCTGCTGTAGCTGTAGTTGCAGTAGTATTCGTATTTACTTGGTTCGTGGCACTTGCTCAATCAACTGTTCTTGTTCCATCAACACTGGGACTATGGTCAGTTGGTCATGTAATTACGTTCATACTTCATTTGATTTTCTGGGAGCTTCTCTTGGTTGGAAGCTGGGTCCTTGTCATATTTCTAGTAATCATCATACGATGGTACATGAAACTTCCAGAGGAAGAACGTGAAGGGTGGCCTAAGCGTGGACGACGTGAGGAGAGCGATGCTTTCGGATTCTTGGTTGGAATCACATGGCTTATCGTAGTATGGTTGGATGGCAATTGGAACCTTGCTTTTAATTCGTGGACTTTCGATGACTGGGTATATTCATTCCTTGCAGCGTTGATGTGGGACCTGATCATATTCGGTATTCCCATATTGTTAGCTTTTCTCTGGTGGATGAACAAGGAATTCAAGACTGAGTCTTGAACGAATTTTAGACTGAGATATCTGACTGAAGATATCTCAGTTCATTTTTATCTATGATTTTCATCCTGCTATCTCACGATGACCGGGACAGATGACAGGGAGAGAGATCAACTCAATATTGATTTCGATGAGCGATTACCAACCAGATCAAAGTTCGCCTTTGGTCTGTCTCAAGCTTCGATAAACCTTCTCCAAGTTATAGCGCTTGGTTCAGCAATCACATTCTACTACAATATCAAATTGGGTTTGAGTGAGGAATGGATCTCTCTGGCTTGGCTTCTCTTTGCATTCTGGAACGCAATCAACGATCCTCTATTTGGTATCCTCCAGGAAAGGATTGATACTGACATAGGCCGACGTATCCCTGTCCTCCGATATGGTGCGCCTTTCTACGCGATTACTTTTGTCATATGCTGGTTTCCGTTCTTTGGAAGCACTCAGATCGCCCTTTTCTGGAACTTGCTACTCGTCCTTTTCCTTTTCGATTCCATGTTCACAATGGTTGGTCTGGTAATCACTGCCATACCAGCTGAGATGTGTATCACTCAGGAAGCAAGATCAAATCTAAGCCTATACAATGTGATTTTAGGTTCCCTTGGCGGTCTAATTGCGATGGTCCTTCCATTGGTCCTTCTCACAGATGAAACCACAACAGAGCTCAACCCATTGTTTCAACCTATTATGGTGATTGTGGCGGTGGTTGCCGGTATTATCCTATTCGTTTCAAGCTACGCATTGACAGAGAATGAGTATGCGAGGACCGAGGAACCGTATGGATTCATCAAATCAATGATTGAAACTCTCAAGAACAGAGAGTTTCTGGGATTTGAAGCAATGAACTTCTTCCGTGAGATGGCTATGACCATTGTGACTGGATTGATGATCTACTTCGTACAGTATGTTGTAGGGTTGCAGGGTATCATAGCATCTCTCCCACTCTTTGTCATCTTTGTTCTAATGCTATCTTTTAGTTTCCTTGCGGACAGGATGGTAAAGAAGCGGGGATTGAAGCAGGTCTATATTATTGGCCTCCTGATATGCAGTGGCAGTCTCTTTCTGCTATTCATGTCAGGGAGCTTCCTAGTTGCAGTTATGTTGAGTATGATTGTGACAGGAATTGGATTAGCTCCTGTTCTCCTGATATGGAATCCGCTCCTAGCTGATGTGATCGACTACGATGAAATGCTGACTGGTAAACGTCGAGAAACCACATACGCTGGGATGAATGCACTAATCTCTAAACCATCAATCTCCATTGCTAATGCGCTATTCCTATTGGTCATTAGTGCTTTCGGATTTGACAATACACTGAGTGTTCAACCAGATTCAGCGATTTTGGGAATTCAGATAGGATATGCTCTGTTCTCTAGTCTATTCCTGCTGATAAGTGCTCTAGCAATCTGGAAATGGTTCAGTCTTGATGGAGAGGAGTGGCTAGCTAAGAAAGCAGAGCTAGCCAAAGTCCATCTGCAGAAAGAGAGAGAATACATCGAGGACCTTAGAAGAGAAGGCAAGATATCTAAAGTCTATCAGAAACTTCATGGAAAGTCACAAGAAGAAGATACGAGCAGGTTGGAGGGATGAACATGAATAAGAAAGTCATCATAGTACCCCATACTCACTGGGACCGAGAATGGTATCTACCTTTCCAGAGATTCAGATACACGCTCGTTAAACTGATTGACGAGCTCCTAGAAATTTTGGAGAAACAAGACTATATTTTCATGTTGGATGGCCAAACTATTCTCATTGAGGATTATTTGGAGATACGTCCTGAGAAAAAAGAGGAGCTTTTGAAACATATTCGTGAGGGCAAGATTGTTGTAGGTCCATGGTACTTGCTTCCTGACGAATGGCTGGTTGGGGGAGAAAGTCTCATTCGCAACCTAGAGTATAGTCAAGACCTTGCTAATGAACTCAACATAGCCCTCATGGATGTTGCTTATCTTCCAGACCAGTTCGGGCACACAAGCGGCATGCCTCAACTACTAGGTGACATAACGAATCTCAAGAATGCTGTTCTTTGGAGGGGTGTCTCACCAAGCATTACCGCAGTTCCGTTCACATGGAGGTCTCATGTGAATGCTGATACATCAATCAATGGTATCTACATGCCATATGGCTATGGTAA
>JBHLRQ010000191.1:0-3974 GCA_048882385.1 Candidatus Thorarchaeota archaeon
GATGGGAGATATTCGATTCAAATCGAAGTCGATACATACAGCGTTGGAATTTACCTGTTCAATTTCACGATTAGTGGAACAAATTACCAGTCGAGCGATATCACTGTTGCAGTGACTGTAAGACCACATAGAACAATAGTCGTAGCCACATATGATGGATCAATATCCATGGGTTCTAATGTCACGGTCAATCTAGAGTTGTTGGACCAAGATACAGGCAATTCGTTGATTATAGGCAATCTTTCAAGTGTTCTTGCCGAATGGACTGGAGGGTCTGCCGCCTACGGTTCACTTCAAATCACTATTGAATCGCAGTATTGGGCTATAGGAACCTATACCATTGACATCACAGTCTATACCACAACATCTCCGAGATACTTCTTTGATGGGACTACTGCAATATTAGTGAATGTCCAAAAGATGACTGCTGCCCTTTCATGGGATAACATAGATGTCTTTCCAATTGGTGATGACTTCGAGATTACTACCCATGTGATTGTGAATGAATCAAACTCGATTTATGATGGCTTGCCAGTGAACAACCTTCTTCAGAGCCATTTCAGAATCAGGGACAAGAATGGTACACTCTACACAATCAAGTCATTTTCAGCTCAGGGTTCAGGAACATATGTATTAACACTTGACCAGTCATACTTCCCAGGAGGGTCCTATGGTATCAGAATATTTCTTGTCTTCGGAGGTGCTGAGAACTACTCCAGCACACAGACACCAATCATTAGTTTTCAATTTGATCAGGCTCAATGTGATCTGAGTTCTCCTGATTACCCACTCCTTACAATTTCTTGGAGCACTGATGCGATTGTTACTCTTGAGTTTGTAGACATTGACAGAGGTCAAGGCATTGACACTGCCACAATCAGCGTGATCGGAGCAACTAAACTAGGTCAGCAATTGATTAGCAGCGGTAGGTACAGAGTAACTATTGACACATCATCGTGGGCTATCGGAAGCTATCAAGTGAATTTCACAGCCTCTGCACCGAATTATGATGACAAGACAATTTCACTTAGCATCACAATCAGGCAAATCAGGACATATGCCACTGCCACTGTCAGTGATCTTGAAATACCGGTGGGAGACTCACGGACCTTCTATGTGGACTACATTGACATGGATCATGACTTACCAATCTTCACTCTGAATCATCTCTGCAATTGGACAGCTCACTATGTCATTGTTTGGACGGGTAGCCGCTATAGTATCACTATCAACACCTATGACAGTGATGCCTTGACATCCTATCTATTAGTCTTTGATTATTCATCTGGTGCTGAATATGAGGCAGCTTCATTCAACGTAACTGTAGTGCTTAGGTCCATTAAAACGGAGCTACGACTTTTGTCACCAGTAGAGGATAGTACTCCATCCGGACAAATCGAGATATTGGTATACTATGGTGATCGAGATCACTTACAGGGAATTGCATCTTCTGATGTTCTATGCACGGTTTGGAACACAACTAATCAATTGTTAATTACATGGGACAATGATTCCAGTGCAGGTGCAGGTTATTACATTATAACAATAAGTGCTTCACAATTCGGCCGTTTGGGTATTCAGCAATTAACTGTCTTCTTCAATTGGACAGGAAGTATTCTAAAGTATGAGAATCGATTCCTCTCAATTCCAGTTGAGATAATTGGTGAAGAAACAGACCTTGCACTGATCGAGGCTGCAATTCCTTCTCCATGTCTTGATTATATGATGTACACATTTCTGTATTCAAGTGTAAGCACAAGCACCAAGATTACAAATGATACATCTGACGTATTCATCAATGTAGAGTTCTTTGGAATATCAGTAGATCTATCTCAAGTGGATATCTGGGAGATAGACAGTATTCTTAGACCAGGAGAGTATTCAATTGGCTTCAATAATTCAATAATTGGACATACTGGTATCTTCTCACTGAAAGTATTCATAAACTGGTCTGCAGGTGTTTCTCCGTACTATACAAATAGGACCGATTTAATATCTGTACGAGTACTCCCAAGAACGGCGTCCCTATCTATCATACCTCCCACCAATGTTCCATTTGGTGAAAATGCTACTTTTTCATTCACCTACGAAGATACAACTGGAGGCGTTTCAAATCCAATTATCTATGATTCTGGAGCAATGACAATATCACTAAATGTACCAGATTTCACATTGACCTACAACGCTCTTGAAGAACTCTATATAATTTCCTTCAACACAAGTCAATTGGGTGCACCATTAGGAGCAAGAACCCTCATCCTGAATCTTACGTGGAGTGGACTACCATTCTATTCAAATGTCACTGGACGGTCTGTTGGAATAGTACTTGTAGAGCGTCAGACCATCCTAACTTATCCAACACCACCTCTAACAGCTTATGGCAATAATGCAACTTTTACTGTGACATTTGTAGACATTGCTGGATCAGATTCCAAAGCTGTTCTAGATACAACCATTGAGGTCTACATTGGATTAATAATGATACCCTCTACTCATATTCAGATTACAGATCTAGGATTTGGAGATTATCAAATTGATCTGAATACATCCTATTTCAGTCAGCCGGGAACCTATTCAATCAGGATAGAAGCTTCATCTGAACAGTTTTACTATCAGACTAGAAGTGCAACAAAGAATCTTGCAGTAGATATGCGCGCTACAGTATTGACATCTGAACCTGTCGGAGCCATCCCCTACGGTAACTCCTTCAGTGTTGTTCTGTATTATCAGGATCTTGATACCCTTTCTGCAATAGGAAATGCTACCGGAATCATGACAAGTTTAGAGATTCTTAATGGAACTGATTGGCTATTTACTTGTTTATGGCGACCATCACTACAAAACTATCTTCTCACAGTTGAAACCTCAAACCAAGCACTCGAGATAGGACAAACCTATCATCTTTGGTTGAATTTCAGCTCTGAATATACGGAGCCATTCTATAGATGGAACGACATTTTTGTATCATTCTCAATGCGTGAGCGTGACACTAGTCTAGACTTAATTTCATCACCATCTCAAACACAGTATCAGGATTTAGCAAACTTCACCATTTTCTTCAAGGATATAATATCCTCGTCAGGAATCACAGGAGGTTCAATTTATCTATTCTATGGGTTGGAACTACTTGAGCCATCAATTAACTATACAATTGCTGAAGTAAGCGCAGGCCAATACGAAATCTCTGTAGACACATCATATCTTGGACCACCAGGATTGAAAGCAATCCAAGTTATAGCTAATTGGTCTGCTGGATCACCATATTACAACGAAGCTCAACGGACAATCAATATTCCAGTTACAGAGAGACCAGCAAATGTAGAGATAGTCTTTCCACCAGGTCAGACTTGGTATCTTGACAATATGACATTGGATTTTGCATTTGTGGATATTTCAACGGGTCAGAGGGTTGTAGTGTCTCTCAGCGACATCAAGATTTACAGTGGAGGTTCGCTTCTTGCATATGGAGAATATGTTGTGCAACCCATTGGCTCCATTTACAGACTCCAAATCAATTCTACAGTCATTGATACAAATCTAGTCAGTGATTGGAACATCACAATTCAAATTGATTGGACTGCTGGTCCACCATACTATGAGAATGATGCAACCTCCATCTTTGTTAACACTGTAGGAAGAGTTGGCAATATCGAGCTAATTCCAATCGAAGAAACACCTTTTGGAGATATTATGATTATCAATCTGACTTATACTGATCAGAGATCAGGGCAACCGATTGAAGGCGCAACCATAATTCTCGATTGTATTGAAGTACCGGGCTTGATTGAAGGAACAGACTATTGGGTAATAGTGGGAACTGGAATTGATTCAGGAAAGTATGGAATTCTCGTTGACACAACTTCATTAGGAACTCTAGGTGTGTTTACATTTGAGATCGAAGTACAATGGAGTGTCCTTGTAAGTCCATACTATGAAACTAGAATCGCACCCGAAGTACAAGGACTTGTTCGTGA
>JBHLRQ010000192.1:0-3966 GCA_048882385.1 Candidatus Thorarchaeota archaeon
ATTCGAACTCACATGGAGGAAGCAACTGCTGTAGGCGCTGCTATCCTAGCCTTCCGAGGAGCTGGAGTCTTCAAATCCGTTTCACAAGCTGCTGAGGAAATGGTACAGACATATGAACCACTACAACCAACAAAGGAAACCCTTGATGTCTATCAAAAGGGCTACAAGACCTTCAAGTCACTTTATGATGCAATTTCCGATATTAGATGGGATGATACATAATTGCTGTTTTACTATTTATCACAATCAATTCCGACAAGGCTTATTAGATGGATAATTTCGTTCTTGCGACGGGTTATGTGGCATGAAACAATCATCTATTTTGATACTCGTAACTCTAATTTTACTAGCAAGCCCCATTCTTACGCCTGCTGATGCAGTCTTAGAGTATCTTGAATGGAGTTTTGAGGAAGGTGACCTCATTTCTTATCGGCTTATCTCTGATGGCGGACTTGTAGAGGATGAAATCATCACTATTAGAATCGACTCTCCTCTTCCAGAGTTAGTCGACCTACCAGCTGAACTTGAGAATCTCGATGACTGGATGCAAATACCTACAGTACCAGTCACAGCCTTTATACCAACTGGCGGGCCACCCATAGAGGTGGAGGGTTTCGACAACATCTTTTCATATGGAGGTTTAGCTGCAGGTTACTGGTGTAGATTTGCAGTTCCCACTGGTGAATCGAACGACACCTATGCTCCTCTTGTTGAACAGTGGACTGACGGTCCTCATGGTGCGATAGAACCCCAAATCATACAACCTCCTCAAGTTCAGCAGTACCTCTATTGGGGATTGAAGTATGGTTTCGAGTTCTCGGGTTCAATCTACAATGTCACAGCATGGTACTATCTGGCAAATGGTGATCACTACCTGGCCAATGTGACAATAGTGGCTCATGACAGCACAACACAGGCTCAGACACATTATATGTCTCTGTTCACTGACTATCACGATCCTACAGTCACTAGTCCTGGGGATATGAAATTCATCAACTTCACAGTTGGCGCTGTTGGTGAAGAAGCTCTCTGGCAGATACATGATGTAGAATATCCCGTTCACTATGAAATCTTCAGGAATGGCACTCTGGTATCTTCTGGTTCTAAAGGACTTTATGACAGTAATTGGTTACATTACAGTCTTGATGGTCTAGAGATTGGAGTTTGGAACTACACAATTGTGGTCACAGACCTTCTCATGAACTCTGCATCAGACACAGTAATTGTTACAGTGTATAGTTCCTTTGCTATAAGTCCAGAGATCATGCTTGTCGCGGCAGGAGTTGGTGTACTAGTAGTAGTTGCAGTCATTGTTGTTAAACGAAGATGATGCTCATCTCTGGATGAGTATCATCTATTTCGCATATACGGCAATCTTGTTCCCCTTGTCAAGTACAAGGATTTGAACAGATGGATTCTCAGAGATCCATTCATCAATGACTGCCTGGGCGTTCTTGGCCTTCTCAAGATGCGCATTCTGTAATGTTTTTTCATCCAACTCAGAGAACATCTTGACCTTTGATACACGCTTGAGGAGTTCTGCAAACTTGAAGGCTTTATGTTCGTATAGGTGATACTCCTCGCTTATCGAATCAATCACATTATCTAGAGGCGCAGTGAGTTTATTGTAGAAGTTATTAATTGCAGAATCTGGAGCCACTCCATCCCTACACTCTGCAATGAACAGGATCTCTCCTCCATCTGCAACTGCATTCTTCGTTAGCTCGATGGCTCTCTGTGCATGATACAGGCTCTTGTCCTGAGGATATCCTCCTGGTGATACCACAATTCGAGTTGTTGGTCTGACTCTGAAGCTTGCAATCTCATCCAAGACCTCCATTCCCCTAGCACTAACGGGTTCATGAAGACCAGCATCAGCCCAAACTAACCTTCTATTGTCAGATATTACAGCCAAGAGGAATATTCTCGCATCGCCAACTATCCTCTCCATCGCTTCTCGCATATCATCAGCAAGTGGATTGTCCCGTCTTTCCTCATCAGGATGAAATGGATGAATACCAAAAGTCGATTGAGAATTCAATGCCCATGAATGATTTGCTTCAATGGCCGCAAAACCACAAACTCCAGGTAGGAAATTCTTAACCGCATTGGAATATCCTGCAAAATAATGTGCTTTCATGTCTGAACATGAAACATAGACATCATGACCAATTGCCGCGGCATTGACCAATATAGGAGTCCCACGACTAGTCTTTCCTAGATCGACCAAATCTGGGGAATTACAGTCATGAATTAAGACATCATAATTCGTCAGTTTAGAATCATCTGCCACACGTTTTATCATATCAACAATCTCTAGGTTGTCAGGATGATTGACTTCATGAGACCCTGTGGTGATAATGAACTGTACGCGATTGGCATCTGTGAGTTTCGGGATAATTCCTGAAATCATTTCCCAGTGTGGAGCATCACGAGTATGATCTTCCACCAACACACAGACACTCTTGCTTTTCGATATCTCAATGAGAGCGGGACCATGGGGATTATCTAGCACGTGTTCGATTCCAGCCAGAACATCTGATGTTGTACTTGCGGGTTTTGGTACTAGGACTCCAGCTAGATTCTTATCCGGAATCTTAAGAGTGATCTTTCCATCTCCGTAGCTCACGTGAACATCCAATTGTCTATCCTCTATTCTGGAGAGTCTATTAGCTCTCAAAAACATTGACCATGGTGCATTTGACCAAAACAGATATTGCTCATAGAAAGAGTGTTGAACCATGACAGTATCAAGTGACAGCGATTCTAGGCCAAGCAGTAGCTGGGGTGGCATGGGTCGCTGGATTGCTGTTGGTTCAGAACTCCCTTGTGCAGTCATAGCACTACTTCTTGCAGGACAGATCGTTGGACAATCCGTCTGGGGTCCTTCTGGAGCTATGTGGGGTGCTTTAATTGGAGCATTGGTCGGGTTCTTTTTTGGAGTATATAGTGTCTATCTTTCAATTGGATACTTTGACAGACTGGACACTCAATCCACACGTCCTACGAAGTACATGCCTCCTATGGAAGAGATACTAGAGGATGTGACATTTGATCTTGATTCTACTGACACTGAATCTAATGAAGTCGAGTAAACTCAGGCTCAGTCAATGAATTCTGAGTCGTCGGCATCAAGGACTTCAATAATCACCTTTGTTGCGCTTCTTCCCACCCCTGCTATGATTATCTGAATCAATAGCGCGATGAAGAAAGCACCCAAGGCTATTCCGAAGAGTCTCATCGATATTGAACCTAGACCCGCAGCCCATGGAGCCAAGTAATTCGCATCTATGAGATACCATGAATAGATGCCCGTGATCCCCATCAAAGCAACTAGCAGCGCATATGCCGCAACTACTGTTTTCACCCTTGGTGTGTTCATTCTCACCTCTTCAATCCCAGGTCCTACTACAGCATCTCCAATCCTTCTTGAGAAACGGATGAACACACTCATCGCGGCCAGAAAGATCAGCAATGCAATAATACTCGCAATAAGAAGAACCAAGATTTGAAGATCTTCTCCAAGTGCGAAAAACAAGTCGCCTATAGTATAGGCTGCCAAAGCTCCAATCATCACCACTGTCGCTACAATCTGAATGACGAATGTGACGGTTGCTGAGCTTCTGAAAAGACTTCCAAGATTGATGTAGTCATCACTAGACGCTGTCATATTGACCAACAAATCGGTTGTGGATTGCTTGTTATTTGAATTCTTCTACTCCATTTTTTGAACCTAACGCGCCTTCGTCAAGCTTATATCGGGACTAGGAACCCACTCTTTAGCCCTCATCAGATAAGGAGAGGCAGAAATATCATGATGGCCTCACGAGCAGCGAAAGAGTATGGCTTTGTCAATGCAAGGATAAGAGGTATGAAGTCTCGGTTCTTGTCAGTTGGCACCTATGAGAGTCTACTCCAAGCCAAAAGCTACGAGGATTTCATCAAGATTCTTTCAAGCACTTATTA
>JBHLRQ010000193.1:0-3933 GCA_048882385.1 Candidatus Thorarchaeota archaeon
TATCAGGATATCAAATAACTATTCAAGCTTGGGTTAAATTTGAATCCTTTAGTATACAAGATGCCCGAATTTTATCTAAAAATTCAGGGACAACTAATAATAATGAGGATCATGTTTGGATGCTTGGAACATGGAATCAACCTCCCTATAGATTGCGAGGTCGAATAAAAACAGGAACTAGTGATACTTCAGGGACATCTACTAGAGTTGCTACTTCAGGGGATCTTTCAACAGGTATATGGTATTTATCCGCAGTAAAATATGATGGCTCAAATATACATTTTACATTAGATGGAAACCCCGTTGGGTCATCCAGTAAAGTTGGACCATTGCGGGTCAATAATTGGCCTATTTGGATAGGAAATAGTCCCGCCGGTTCAAGATCTCTTGATGGAATAGTTGATGAGGTCAGAATCTCTACCACAATTAGATCAGATGACTGGCTCAAAACCGAATATGATAACTTAAATGATCCTAGTACTTTTGGTTCAATAGGAGCAGAACAGATTGTAAATGATATTTTACCTAACGCAGAAGAATTTGATTATCATAAAATTATCACAATTGATCATACAAAAGTAAATGGAGCAGGAAGTCATGTTAATTTTCCTTTACTTATTTCAATTACTGACGAGGATTTACGGTTTGACGTACAAAGTGATGGGGATGATATTGCTTTTTCAACACAGGGACAATGGTTAGATCACCAAATAGAAATATTTGATCAAACCTATAATGCTACTCATGCTCAGTTAATTGCCTGGGTGCGTATTCCATATCTATCCACAACAGTCGATACAGAGATAATAATGCATTATGGAAATTCTACTATGAGTACGCGCCAAAATCCAACTGGAGTGTGGTTAGACTACAAAGCAGTTTGGCATTTTAATGAAATCACAGGAACGGGAGATTATATCAAAGATTCAACGGTAAATAATTATGATGGAACTCCGTTTGGCACTCAATTTGATGTATCAGGGCAAATCGATGGTTCTAGGTATTTCTCGAGTACGGGTGATAATAGGATAGTTGTTAATCAAGGAATAGATTTTTTCGATGGAGATGATTCGTTTACTTTTTCTTTTTGGATTTATCCAAATTACCAATCAGATGCAGAATGGGAATCTTTAACAGAGGGGCAAGTATTTTATAAATCATCATCTGTAGGGCTTTGTCGTCTATGGCGTCAGAGTTTTTTTGGGCCAGGAGAAGGAAGATTCCAACCAGATATTCGATTTGCGACATATGGTCCCACCTATTTGAATATCCTTCTCTATCGGCAACAGTGGACTTATGTTACCTATTCTTACGACGGAAATTACCTAAGAGCATATAGAAATGACCAATTGTCACAATCAGCTAATATTGGTGGTTTTCCTCTTGTCGCTGATTCGAGTTCATTTTATTTTGGCAGAAATTTTAATAGTCTTAAAGGACAACTAGATGAATTTCGCATATTAGATACCTATCGATCTGATGGTTGGGTTGCCACCGAATATTACAACCAATTTAGTCCATCTACATTTTTAAACATAAGTGATGAGAAGTATTCAAAACCTATTGTTGAAGTTGATGTTGTTGTTAATGCGATTGATTTATACGGCAATTTACTACCTAATGTTACTATATCAATGTATCAATATACTGATTTAATTAGTACAGATATAACGGATACTGATGGAACTCTCAGTTTTACTGATATTATAGGAGGTGAATACAATTTTACTGCTACAATATATTCTGAAATCGCAGATGTCACAGAGATTGTTAATGTAACTTCTCAACCTTTCTTATTGGATCAGTCATCTCAAACTATTGACATAATTTGTGATGTAAGTAGTCATTTCTTTGAAGTAATAGATATAGACGGGAGTCCATTAGAATCAGGATGGATTATGATTGGCAATAATACGCATCTAATTAAAAAATGTAATTTAGATCCCACAGGAAAAGCTGTGTTTTGGTGGCTAGATGCTCCTCCTTCCGAGTATAATTACACTGTATACTATAGAGACGTTCTCTATAATCCTTCTACTCTTGCACTAGCTTCAGGGGATATTACAACAAACAATGCTACTATTCAAGTTGAAGTAGAATTAACAACTGTAGATTTTATTGTACAAACAATTAATGCTCCTATAACTCCGGTGAGTGGAGCAAAGTTAAAATTAACGGTTGATAATCCTTCAGGTGCGAGTATTGTTAATCTAACTACTGACATAAACGGACAAGCAACGTTAAGATGGTTGAATTCATCTGGGATTGGTGGAGATTATTGTATTCAAATTGAATTTTTTGGTGCTAATAGATTTTTTAATGAAACTCTTGGAGGACCTGCTGCAGTCTATAATATAAGCTTTACTGTCTCCAGTAGAGATTCTTTTGAATTCAGAATCTTAATTGATCTTAGTCAATTTCAAACAGAATTGATATCATTAAATCCTACGGACTATGTTGAAATCGAATGGGGTTCAGTATTGAAGTTGAGGACTTTATTTAATGTAAGTAAAGTAGAATCTGGATATGAATCTCTTTTAGGTCCCACTTATGCTGATATAATGACCTATGAAATGTTGGTGGGAGGAGATACAATTCAATCTGGATCATTCTTTGAGGAAGATGGAAATCTAGGGCGATATTCAGTAGATATTGATACTAAATTAGTTGATAGTGACGAACAATACATTATAATCGTCTCGGCTTTTAAATCTGGGTTTACAATTCCATCTGATCTTATTCTTCAACTAAATGTCATAGAAATCGATATGGAATTAAATCAATCTGATAATGACGATTCAGCTGTAACAACCTATTGGTTAGAAACTGTGAACATGACATTAAATTCTTACGGTATAAATTCTGAAACTCTTACTGTAGAAAATGCCTTATTTCAAAATGTAGATCATGAGTTTAATTTCTTAATTTCTGATATTCAGAATAATTGGAATTTATCAAAAGTTATATTTAACATCTATGGTATTTCATGGAATACAGATATCTCTAATATTAATATTACTATCGATGATCCCTATGGCGCATTTTCTTACACTTTTGATAATAATACAAGTGGTTGGGATTATACACAAGGCACATGGACAGGGATCACCTTAAATCTGAATGAAGCTAGCCCGACAAACAATAATAATTTTGAGTTCATAATTGGGGGAACTTTTAATGGAACTGTTGATGTAATCGCAAATGCTTATTTTATAAGAGATTCACTTACTATTCAATACTCTAAATTTAATATTAGCAACCAAATCTCTCTCTTATCCGAAACAGAAGGATGGTCAATTAATAATATCACATTCGATATATCTAATTGTTACTATACTTCAAATTGGAGTAAAGTAGATTTATCGAGTCTTAAAAATCTTAATATTACTACAAACGAGGGTTCAACGTATTCTTTAAATACCGGATTTTCTGACGGTACAGGAAAATTATACATCGATGATAGAGTTATATATCCAATAGGAAATCAGTTTCTATTTACAATTGGAAGTTATTATGAGATAGTATTTGACGCGATCATCACTGTAGAGTACATTCAAGGTTTTTATATGAATGAATTTTTAGAGACACAGAATCTCACATTAAGTAGTCAGGGGATTTCCAATGGAGGAACTTTTCAAATGAGCGCTATTGAAAGCAGTTGGAAAGAAGAAGAAACAAATATCTGGGTAAAGGGAATTACAAATGGAATATCCTATTTCTATCCTTCGGACATAGCAATGACTATTACAATTGGGACTCAAACATATGATATGTTAGATTATGCTCAGGGAACAGGAAGATTTTCCTTAACGGGATTTACTAAAAGTCAAATTTTGCAAGCGTCTATTGACACTTCAATACCAGTAAATTTCACACTCCTTCTTTTAATTGAATATAACAGAGAAATATCCTATGAAGTAGTGAGTTATTTAT
>JBHLRQ010000194.1:0-3913 GCA_048882385.1 Candidatus Thorarchaeota archaeon
TAGCTACACAAGCTAGACAGACAATACATTTTTCCCTGTTAGCTTCGCCTAATTCGACGTCCATAGCTCCAGTGGGGCATACTTCCTCACAGGTGTAACACATGCTACAATCTGCGCCTCCTCTTGTCGGCAATTGTGAAACAGTCTTGAATCGAAATGATTCAGCCCGATCTTGTAGCTCTAGGGGAAATTTTGTCTTCTCTAGTTCACCTACAAGGCTCTCATCCTCACCAGTGAATCTTCTGTAGGTTATCTCGACATACTCTTTTGCTACAGCAAAATCGGTTTCATCAGGACGCCCTACCATAGCCTTCCAACCGCCAAGATTGAAGGAATGAGCTCCTAGAAACTCTACGGAAGACACAACGTGGAAATTTCGGTTTTCCAAGATCTGTCGAGTTGAATAATGAGCAGGGTGGGTCCCAAAACCTCCATATGTAAAGAACATCGAACATTTTTTGCCCTGACCATTGAGCGTCCCTAACCATTCTCTCACAACTCTAGGAGCCCGCCTAGTGTGAACGGGCACTCCAAACACCACAGCTTCATACGAGGTTAGGTCAGTCTCTTCCTGTCTGTCCTTATAGGCGGTCACATCAGACACGGTGACTTTTGCTCCCATTTCAGCAAATCTCTCTTCAATGACCTTTGCCATTTTCGCTGTATTGCCTGTGGCTGAAAAGTATACTATCAAAACGTCCATATCATTTACGCTCCGCGTACCATTCAATGACTAGAACACGGTCCTTTGGAAATTGTTTCACTTCATAAAGCCCAATGTTATCGCTCATTTCGCTATTTCTCTGTTGGAAATTCTTCAATGCGAATACCTAGCAATAAAATAGAGCTTATCCTCAATATTAAATTATTGTCAAATCAATTCATAATTTTGAATTCCGATTAAGTAAACTATCTTATTCACACACCCCTCGATTGTGGATTTCTTGGGAAGAACTTCCTATAGGGAAGGAGGAGCCCAAACAGGTTTATAGACAAAATCGGGATCCACTGCAGCATCTCATTGATATCACCAAAGAAAACTGAATTGTAGACTCCCTGACCCACTAAAAGCGCAGGTGCCAGCCACAGAGTGTACCAAGCCCACCTTTCACCCTTCCGATAGCCGGTCAAGGTTATAATCAAGACAAACAAGGACCAGCTAATCTTGAGCATGCCTAATGCGCCCATTAGCCAACGAGCATATAGAGCGGCCTCAGGGCTCAAAGCCTGAAGCTCGCTCCAGGACATACCCAGGATATGTTGAACGTCTTCCTCCATCAAAGCATCCGGAATGAATGCTTGGTATAGACCAACCACTAACCATAGTATTCCCAAGAACAGGAATACAACCCATCCATACTTTTCATTTACTCGCGCCACCAGAAACCGCCAGAAACAAAGAATCATTCATCTAATATATTTCTTCAGGATTTTTGTTTCAAAATGATTCGAAGCTTTCATTGTTCATCATCAGATTTTCGTGTTCTCCCAAGCTTTTTCCAGTCAGTACAAAATATGACAGGTAAAAGCCACACTATTGATAGAAAGAGAATGTCGGATCCGAGTTGTCCTTGTATATAGAGAAATACTGTAGCAACGAGGAAGATTGGAATTATTATTGCTCTGGCATAAAGACCAATGTTCTTTCTTTCGATTTCCTCCTTGTATCCAATTGAAACTCCAATGAGAATCAGTACGATGATGATTGCTATAGCTCCTATCACAGCAATCAACAGACTTTCAAAAATAAGCTGCATCAATATTGAACTCCCGAAGTCAAGAATAATCCCTTCAATATGAATCTACTGAAGATCGTCATAGCTCGTGATTTTTTGATTCTGACTATCCGTCAGGATCGAAACTGGCTGCATGCCATACAGACAAAATTGACAGTTTGATTAAAACAGATTTGTGGAGAGGGACTTCCATTCCCTCTCCGCTTTGATTCTATTAGATTCTATGCAGCTTCTGAAAGTAGTCGTGGATGAGCATCAGATGATGTTCTCATCGTGGGGAATAGTTGATCTAATATGAACAAGAGATTCATGTCGCCTGTCACCTTCATCTTGCCGCTCATATAAGCCTGAGTTCCATCAAGCCTACCTTCTACAACAGCAACCCAGTCTTGGCTATCAATCTCCACTGATAATTCAGGACTCCTGTCTCCACCTAGAACGAGTGTAGCAGTTGAGTCCTTGATATCTATGAAGAAAGTACAGCCTTGAAGACCAGTTAGTGTAAACTGTAGTAACGCCTTCACACCTTCAGCAGCATCAGGATTGAATCTTTCAACCATTCCTGAGAAAATCTCTTCCATAGACATCATACTCATATCAATTTCAGAGTGTAGAGAAGAATCCACCTTGATTCCGTATCGTACATAGAGCCTTGGCACAATTGATGGTGCTGCTAGTGCAACTCCAAGCAATGAGAAAGCAAGCCCGTATCTTATGAGGCGATCATCAATTAGTACTGAAATTATAGTGTCAGTTCCGAAGACCAGGAAGAAGACTATTGTGATCAACTGGTTTATTCGATAGAACTGAGGAGTTGCCCAGACAGACTCAGATACTCTTTGTTTGGCATATTCAAGTGTAAACGGGCGTTTAACTAGGAGAGAGATTCCCGACATCAACGTAAGGATAAACCATAGCATAGCATTGTAGTAGGTAGATATTATCGAAGTCCACCATGGGAATAGAAGTAACAGTGATGACCCAAGAAAGAAGCCTAGGAACACCAAATCTGTTACTTTGACAATACTGTATCTCTTGCATAGAGTTGTTGACACAAATGAGAGGAAAAGGGCGGAAAGGATAGCCATCTCATATTGACCATAGATTGACAGTACTACTAACGGAACAAGAGAGAGATAGCCAAAGACATTCAACAGAATGGTTACACGTGGAGTGGCTTTTTTCCATGGTTCACTCATGCTGCCATTCCTCCCTCATCGTAGCAAATACCGATTGCATTCGGAATAGATCGTTCATGTTTCCACTGACTCTCATCTTACCACTGATGTAAGCTTCCTGACCATTAAGACGACCTTCGACAATTGCCTGCCAGTCTTCAACATTGGCTGTAATTGTAAGGGTGGGTTCATCTACAACTCCTTCATAATGAGTACAGGTCTGGTTCCTTATCACCAGGTAATGATTACCACCACCAGGTCCTTCGATGAAATACTGTATCACAGCCTTCCAACCTCTTGCCTTCAATGGGCTAAAGGATAATCTTGCCATACCATCAAAGCGTTGATTTAGTGACATATTATTCATTGTTCAATCCACCCCTTGCTCAACCAATATTCATAGTCAGCACGCATCATGTCTTTCTGTGACTTTACTAGATGCCTCATCTGAGGATTCGGGACATACTCGGGTAAAACAAGCTTCCCGTTGACCGCATCGATCAGACTCTGAGCCAATTCTATTGCCTTTGTTTTTTCTCCAGATTTCAATTGCCCTGGACGTGCAGCATATGCAACCAGTTTACCAACGGTACTGACGCCCCAACCACGCAGTACTCCATTCATGTAATCTGCAACTGAGTGAGCACTGCCTACTCCAGCATAGACTGTGACAGATGCGCCTATCTTTCCCTGCAAGCATGGTCTATGACCAAAGCTCAGTGTTCTGTCAATGAAGGTCTTCATCTGTGCTGTGACCTGCATGAAATATACTGGACTTCCAAGTACGATTATGTCAGCATCGAGTAGTTTATTCTTTAGTTTCTGTGTGTCATCCTTCTGAGAGCAAGTCCCTTGGATAAGACACTGACCACATCCTGAACAGAATTCTATATGCTGATCGGGAATATGGATGATTTCGGTTTCCCAGCCTTCTTCTTCGACCCTATCCATAATCCAGTGTAGTATCTGGACTGTATTGGATATAGTTCGATGAGGACT
>JBHLRQ010000195.1:0-3874 GCA_048882385.1 Candidatus Thorarchaeota archaeon
AAAGGGAACATACTACCTTCAATCGAATGGATGAAGAAGAACGTTCACAGTCTTTCAGCATTATATGACCCCGCAGATCTTATGGAGAAGGTTACAGGAACCAAGCTTACAGCAGGTCCATTTCTGGACTATATTGAGAAGAAATATTCAGCCATCTTTGGATTCTAGTAAATCATCAGTCATGTGTTGAGAGAAAAATGCTGAATTATGAGGGAAGTATCTGGAGACCTCCAAGCGAGGCACGTAGTTTAATTTTGCAGGCTACAGTAGGTTGCTCACACAATGCATGCATCTTCTGTGTTTCATACAAACAGAAGAAGTATAGGATTCGCGGAGCGCAGGGAATTAAGTCAGACTTGGACTCAATTCCACCTGGCTACAAGAGAAACGTACGACGTGTGTTTTTAGCTGATGGAAATGCGCTTGCAATGCCAACAGATGAACTCATTGAAACATTGGACATTCTAAAATCAGAACTGCCTTCGTTAGAACGCGTAGGAATCTACGGATATGCCAAAGATGTTCGTGAAAAGAGCATTGAGGATCTGCGGAGGATAAATACTGCAGGTCTTGGTATTGTGTATCTTGGACTGGAAACTGGTGACGATGATTTACTTCGATGGGCTCGCAAAGGAATCAATTCAGCTGAGAACATTAGTGCGTGCAAAAAAATCAGAGATTCAAATATACCTCTTTCATTAACCATTATACTTGGACTTGGAGGTTATGAAAACTCTGAAAGACATGCCAAAGCAACAGCAGATGTTCTCAATAAAATTGATCCAGAGTATGTTGGTGCACTTACTCTAATGACTCCACCCGGAACAGAAATTCATGAGATGGTTCGTAGCAGGGATTTCATTCCGATGGATGCGATGGATATTCTTAGAGAACTCAAGACACTTGTTGAAACTCTTGAACTAAGTAGTTGCATCTTTAGAACAAACCATGCATCTAACTATCTACCTATTGGTGGGACACTAAATCAGGATAAGGAGAAAATTATCGACCTTCTAACAAAAACAATTGGTTATGGAGACACAAGCAGATTTAGGACTGGTTACATGCGAGGCCTCTGAAATTGAAAGATGGAATGTGAGTATGATTATTCACTCAAACTCATTCGAAATTTCAAATTATCGAGGCTGACTCGAAGCAAAGATAAATTCTAATTTCAGGATTATTTCCTTGGAACAATCAATACTTGACCAAGTAAGTCGCCTTTCAATACTGATGCCTTGATTCTCGACTGAAACATTGACATGTCCGCAGTCCTATCTTCTGAGGATTTCTTGTAATCCTGAGAACCGATACAATGGAGATGTCCCATTCCATTGGTTCCGTAAAAAGACTGAAACACAACAGAATTTCCAGGAATTGAAATTGGTCGTATTGAAACGAAATTTGTCTCTCCCTCTGTAAAAGGCACCTTTTCATCTGCTACGACAGGAACCAACCTCACCTTAGACCAGTCTAGTGAAAAAGTGCGTTCCTCCAAGCCATCGATTGCTGTACGCATTCGATCCATTCCAAGACTCTCCAAATCTTGGCTACAACTGATAACATAGATTTTTTCTTTCAATTAGTACACTCCCTATTCATAATAGTCTACAACGAGATGATCTTGTGGTTTTCCTCCATTAAGATATCAACCATCTCAGGGTATTCGACTTGGTTTACATCAACAACTAGACGTTCACCAATTCCTCGTTCTTCAATGTGTTGTCTTAATGCATGAATTTTCACTGAAAGGTCGCTAATTTCGATTGCTTGAGGACACCCTTTATCAGCCATGTAAACCCCATCTTGAACCAGAAGAAGGTCTGTTTCAACATCCTGAGTTTTTAACGCATTGACAATTTCTAATACGCTTGTACATTGGTTGGAAATCCAAATTAGATATTTCATTTCATTTCCTCCTCAGAATGTGATTACAACCTCATTCTCAATGAAGGCTTTTGCAACATCTTCTTCACTAAGAATCTCTACATTTTCAAAAATCTCATCCTGCGAGATGCTTCGTTCATCCAAAGATTTCTTACTAGCACAGATTCTACCATCAAAACTCTCGAAAGTGGATTTGAACATTCGGATGTGCATTATGTCTTGGTCTTTCATTAGACCATATACTCCATCACTAATGAAAAGAAGCTGGGGTTCATGATCCATACCAAACATTCCTACAGCAGCTCGCCAACCTTCCGCCGCCATAATCTTCCCGAATGGTCGGCTTTGCATAAGAATCAAAACAGGTCTTTCTGAAAACTCCATGATGATCACTCCTACAATGATAGGGTTACGAACCTATCCACTTCTCCTATAATCTCAGCGAACTCTGTTAGTCCTGAAACCTCTACGCCTGAAATGAAATCAGAACCACTTTGATCGTGACCTCTAGCAGAAGTGCAGAGTCCACATGCCTGAAACTCTACACCTTCGTCAGCGAGTTCCTGGAATTTATCATTCATCGGTCTGTCAGGGTCGGGATCCTGATTCAGTTTGGCATTGTTTACACCATCAACAAAAAGGAACACTTTCACACCATATCCCTTGGCGAGAGCTGCCTTGCAAAGGTCATAGAATGTGTGACTATTCTGATAGGTGTATGGTGATGTGGTTAATAGAATACCCAGAGTTTTTTTCTCCAACTATAGCTCATCTCCATGATAGGATGGTTGAGTCCGAAAAATTAGTGTTAAAAAAGCTAACTCAGTGACGGTCATTTCTTGGTTCAACGATTTTCAATTATATTCCTTGATTTAATACGAACAACCTGCTCATCCGGCAACCTTGAATAGCGTAATGTATTTCGTTTTATCATTGTGAAATGACTTTAGGAGAACATTCACGGTGGAAGATCAAACTGTAAAATTCAAAGATAAGGAAGGAATGGAACGAGAGATAGAATTTGACTATGAAGAAGAAGACACATTAGATCTCTCTAAGAAGAAAATAGTTTCAGTTGATTTTGAATCAATAGTGAAGATACCAGAGATATACGAGATTAATCTTGGTAGTAATGCTCTTGAAGTAATTGATCTTTCACCTTTGAAAGGATACCAAACTCTTACGAGATTTAGTCTCTTCAAGAATCAGTTGAAGAAAATCGATTTGTCACCTCTTGCAGAATGTCCAAACTTAGAAGAGCTTAATCTAGGTACTAACGAGTTCGCTTCTATCGATCTCTCATCACTATCCTCAGCTAGTAATCTTCGAAGACTCAGATTATTCAATAATAAATTCAAATCTATTGATATCAGCCCAATATCTGAATGCAACTCCCTTGAAACATTAGAAATTGAAAACAATGAACTTAGCTCTATTGATTTATCACCACTCTCGTCGTGTCCTAACCTCTTGCAGTTGAATTTGATGTACAATAAGATCACTGAGATTGATATTTCACCGCTCTCCATGTGCACCAGTTTGAAGTTCTTATACCTTCACCACAATCAAATTCAAACTGTTGATTTGAAACCGCTTGGCAGCTGTAAGGATTTCAGAATATTGAGATTAGGTGGCAATCAATTAGAGGAAATCGATCTTCAGGGTTTAGCTACATGTACACAACTGCGACGACTTGGATTGGCTATGAATGTGATTCACCATTTGGATCTCAATCCTCTAGCTAATGCAGAATACCTCTCCAGTTTGGATATCGCAGGCAACCGTCTTACCAAGATTGATTTAACTCCATTAGAAAACTGTGAAGAGCTCAATGAGCTATACTTGTTTAGTGATCATCCAGATGAAAACGAACTAGCAAGTCTGGATATCTCGCCCTTGTTCAATTGTTTGGAGCTGGAAGATTTTGGTGTGAGTGATGAAACCGAACTGAAAGCTGATAAGAAACTACAGGATGAAGATGATCTTC
>JBHLRQ010000196.1:0-3865 GCA_048882385.1 Candidatus Thorarchaeota archaeon
ACAGAAGGCCAAATAGAATCGCCAATGTCCCAACTATTGCATGTGGATACACAGTGATTGGTAGAGTACTTGAATTCAAAACCAATGATGGCGCCATCACAAGCAGTGTCGTAACTACATTGAGAATTAGTGCAACGACCATTAGGTACCCATGTGTTTTGAGTTCTCTTCTCTTCAAGTATCCTATCAAAAGGAATACGAAGATTACCCATTGGATGATAAGATTCACGTCAACAATAATGCTTGCTGAATTTCCGAATAATCCCAACAGAACCACCAACATCCTAACGATTTATCCTATAGAAAAATGCTTGGAAATTTAGTGTTAACAGAATGCAGCAACAAGAAAATACCAATCCCAAAAATGGCGCCGATACTAACGATATTTCGGATGGTTCCTGCTATTCCGATTTAGGTCTATACTGTTTTGCACACTTGGTTTCCAGTTGATATTTGTGCCTTTCATGATAATCAGTCGCGCAGAAATGAAGACCTATATTCAATCTAGGTAGGAAACTAGCAAGAGAGGAGCTAAGAACATGAAGGATAGCAGATCTGTCCAGAGAATCCTATGTTTGTGCGTACTTTTCCTCACTCTTAGTCTTCTGCAACCTCTCAGCCAACTCCCTTTGGGTTCCTTTGAAACACCAAGTCCTTCTCCGAACACATTCAAGCTGGCTCAAGATGTGGGTGATACAAGATCATTTTGGACTTTTGATTTCGATATTGAAGCCTACTATGAGATTGATGCTACATTATTGGCCATTGGGGAGCACTGCCTCATCTACTTCCAAGACAGCCTGATTTCACAATTGGGTGAAGAAGAGGCTTCTAGCAGGTGTGAATCATATAGAAACGAGTTCGATGATGTCATCTATCCCGCTGTCACCGAATTGACTGGAGATCCAAATGGAAGAATTGGTGACATTGATGGAAACCCCAGAATTGTAATCCTGATATCAGACAATCTGATGAGTTATTACGCTCAGGACAATGAGATTGTTTCAACCTATTCAAATCTCTGTGAGATGATCTATATCTACTATAACAACAACTTGATTCTGGATACCATTGCTCATGAATTCTGCCATTTGATCTGGTTCAACTATGAGTTCGATGAGGTGCATTTCGTTCTTGAAGGAATGGCTGAATATGCAACTTTCTACATCGGGTATCTTGCACATCGCTATAACATGTCGTATCGCACTGATGATTTTCTCCAGACCCCTGATGACTCACTGATCTATTTTGATGTGGCTCAGAAGGACTATGGTGGGTCGTATCTCTTCTCGTTCTATTTGGCTGAAAGATTTGGAGTTCAATTCCTTACAGATTTGGTACAGCAGGAAGAGGATGGTGCTTTGGGAATTGAAACAGCTCTGCTAGAAGCAGGATATAACATATCGTTCAATGAACTCTATCTTGATTGGGTCACAGCACTGACCATTGATGAGCCTAGTTTTGAAGACAATCAATATGGTTTGCAAAACATGGATTTCCAGTTTCAGGATTATTCACTCGTTGATGTGTTGCCTTTTGGGATAGAATCATTGCCAATTCGTTATTATGGCTCCGAAATCTTCAGAATCACAAATCCTGTTGATAATTTCTCTGTCGAAATCAGCCAACCAAGCTTGGGCTTGGCTGGAGTTTCTATTGTGTATCATGACTTTGAAGGATGGCATGTTCAGAAGAACACACTTGGAAACAATGTTAAGGAAAATGTGACTGGAGAGTCAATAGACACCGCCTACGTCATTACTAGTCTCATGTTTAATGAAGCTCCGGCAGGGAACATTGACTTTGGAGAGGGATTTTCCAATGAAGTTGATATTAAAATCACAGCCTTTCACACAGGACCTAATCCCAGAATCAACCCTTTTGTAGCTGAGATTCTAACAATTCCACTAGTGGTCTCTCTTTTTGCAGCTTCAATCCTTCTCGTTTCAGGCTTGGCTAAGTATAAACAAAAGAATACAGTCTGAAACTTATATTCCCTCAAGCCGAAATATACTCGTAGGGACTAGAAATGACCGAAACTGATGATTCATGGCTCCAGCCTTTCAAACCGAGCTATCAGACATTCTACTTGATGGTCTTTGCAGCAGTCATTATTATTGCTGGAATACTGGTTCTCATGGGTGCGCCTGTTAATGATCCACTGACCTTTCTCATGATTCTAGCTTTCATCTTTGGTTTTGGCCTAATCTGCTCACTTCTCAACAGAGAGGTTTCCCGCAGTCTTGGATTCAAAGGTGCAGAATGGGATACGCCTCTCTAGAATCTAAAATGGATTAATCTCCTCAACATCCTTCATCCCACTCAATTGCAACAATGCCATTGGATTTTGGAGGTACTTACAACACCTCCTCTGGCTTTACTTTTGATGTTCGAATCTAGCTATCCGTTCAAGCTCATGCATCCATGAAATGTAAAAAGAAAGAGGAGGGGTTGTAAAGCCCCTCATCCCTAAATGGAGTATATTATCTAGTCAACTGTGATGATCATTTCAGTCAATTCATTCTTTGTAGCTGAGGTAGTTTCACAGTATATTTGTGAATCCACAGTCACAGAAACCGTATACTCACCTGCTTCAATCCCAATGAAATAGTAGAAACCATTTTCATCGGTTACTGCATCAAATGATTCACCAATGGAATTGCTGAGAGTCACAATTACTCCCACGACAGGAGTTCCATCTTGTCTAAGAATGAATCCTGCAACTGCTGTGGTTTTCTTTTGATTGGCAATCAGGTTTACAGATGACATATAGGTTCCTTCAAGAGAAGCAGGACTTCCACTCGTTCCAGAAGTCATGGTCATAAACTGATAATTGGTCAGTACGAAGCTCTCTAGGGTTTCATACAGGCTTCCCTTGATTCCATAGTCGAGATGTATTGTAACATAGACCATACTGCCCACTGGGACTTCTGAAACCGTGATAGTTAGTCCAACGATTTCACACATCTCAGTAATGTCTACTCCATCAATATAGACATGAATTGGCGTTGCGCCTTTTAACACAAAGTCAGTTGGAATCTCTGCATTGATGGTGAGTGTATCCACTTGGATCGGCCAATCATTTGTGATCTCGATATTGTAGTAGAACTGCCCCGGATTTGTGGCTACCAATTTATAACCACCAGATGTCCTGTCTTTTGTTAACACCGCATCAAAACTACTGATAGGATTGAACTCGCTGTCTGTGATATATGAACTGACATCAAGGCTTACAAGAATCACAGTTTTACTCCTTGAATCCTCAACATTCCCTGCAACATCCTTGCTATAGTACGACAACGTGTAGGGTCCATCTGGTCCATCCAGAGTAAAGACCCCATCATATTGGAGTAATGATCCACCATTGATTGTGAACCATGTTGCAGCTACTCCTGATGGCTGTTCAATGAACTCAAACGAAAATGTTGTACTGGTTGTAACATAGATTGAGTCTCCGTCAGTGTAATGAGTACCAATTACTAGTGTAGTTTCTGGTGGTGAGGTGTCTACTAGTATTATTTCGGACTGTGACAGTTCGGCATTACCAGCTAAATCAACACTGTAAAAGTGAATTTTCCATTCTCCCTCTGGGAGATTAATGGGTGGTCCGTAGAGTATCCATGGTCCGCTGTCAATGTAATAATAAGTTGCTGCTGGTCCTGACCCTGGCTGAGGGTCATTTGCACTCAAATAGATCGTTACTGGTGATACATACCATCCTTCTTGTCCCGGAGTACCTATTGGAATGATATTTGTAACTGGCTTCGAGAAATCGATATAGAGTTCAATTAGACCAGTATCTTCTGTGTTTCCTGCGTTATCAACTGCGTAGAATGAAATATTGTGGTATCCCTCTAGGTTAATG
>JBHLRQ010000197.1:0-3806 GCA_048882385.1 Candidatus Thorarchaeota archaeon
CGCCCTGATTCTCCTTTCAATCTCGTCACGAGTTTCTCTGAATTTATCCAACATTTCATTGTATGTACCTTGAAACGCTGCTGGATCGTCTAGAGACCAGTGATCAATATACTTAGCACCAGGAAAATGCGGACAAGATTGTTTAGCTCTTTCACAGACTGTTACAACAATATCAATCTCGTCGTTTACGAATCTACTCACATTCTTTGGATAAAGTCCTTCAATCGAAATGCCCTTTTCCTTCAGTACTTCTAATGCAAATGAATTGACTTCAGACTTGGGTTTTGTACCAGCACTATGAACTTCAAATTCAATTCCTCCAAGATGTTTGAGGAGTGCCTCAGCCATCTGACTTCTAGCTGAATTACCTGTACAGAGAAAGAGAACCCGTTGCATATTCAGATTGCCCAACAAGTACTTTTCAAGAATTTGCATAAGAATCAGTCATCTCCTATCTAGCGGGATTGAATCTCACAAATACTGACTCAATAGATTCTCCAAGAACAGATGGATTAATTGTACCTAAATCATAGTCCTTTGTGCGCATTATATGACGAATCTGTTCGGGCTCAAAACCCATTATTCGAGCCATTGTTGAATCCACGGAAACAGCTCCATGACCTACTATGAAAGCATTTAGATTCCTTGTCCTAGGTCCGTTCCACCCTTCAATCCCAACCCTTGCATCTACTATGTTGAGGTTTGGTCTGATTATTCTAGCAAGATCTAGTATCACATCATCTATTCTAGAGTGATAGAATGATTGGCCTTTTCTTGGTAAGACTCCAAAGAGGTTCTTTAGAACTCCTGTAAGAAAGGAGAGATAGTGTGTCTTTGGAATCGCAACAGAAATAAAATATCCAGCATTGAGGAGTATTTCAGGAAGTTCAGGATTTTCAAAATACTCCCCGACGAACTCTAATTCCGTCAAAGGTGTGTCACTCAAATCGATTGTGCAGACATCAAAGCCTGTTTTTTGCATATCATCACAGAGGTGTGTATATCCAAATTTATCGAATGCATCTTTTGCGTTCTTGCTCTGACTGTCAGACTCAATGATTTTGATTGATAATTTCTTGTTGATCTCCAATAGAAGTTCTATGAGCGCCTTAACAGTTTCAATACGTGTGACAGAATACCCCGTACTGTCAGAAATTGTACAGATATTAGGCTTGATCAGCACTGGAGACTCAAGAGGACCGAATCCACCAATATGTGCGAGTGCTAGCTCGAGTGTCTTCTTGATGTCATCGTTGTATCTTACTAGTGCTACTCTATTCAGAACAAACGACCTCCGTATTCCAAACTGGTAGTTAGCCTAAAAACTGTTCAGGCAATAATCTTGATTCCGAGTCGTTCTCCAAGGGAAAATGCTTCATTCAGCTTCTCCTGGTCTGAAGATACATGGAAGTCTTCCGGTCCAGCTTCGTTCTTTGAGCAGTATAATATTGAGCTAAACTTGAATCTGAAGTAGTCTTGTACACGTTCAAAAAAACCAACAGTTGACTGATAGTGGTAACGATAGGTAAGAATCGCGACAAATTCCTTGTCGACCCAATATTTCTCAGGGTCCATTGCGAGAGCCTCCATTCTGTCCAGTGCAGTCTTCATCTGAGCGGTCATGTATCCCCAGTACATAGGAGTTGCCCAGACGACTATATCTGCCTCTGCAAAGACCGAGTAGATCTGATGCATGTCATCATCAATCGCACATTTGTGCCCCATGGATGTCATACATGATTCACATCCCTGACATGGTCTAATGTTCATGTCGTTCAGTATAAAGTCAATGACCTCAAAATCACCTGTTTCCTTGACCCCTTTCACAAAATACTCAGCAAGAGTGTCAGAGTTTCCTCCTCTTCTAGGACTCCCGTGTAGAACTACTACTCTCATGGGATACTCTCCTCACGTCCTGAGGAGATTCTATTTTCAAAATAAGCTGTCTTTCGACGCAGAAATCACCTTGCGTGACCGATACAGAATTGCTTTTCAATACGTGATATTTTAGCTGCTTGGTGCATTTTGACTGAAGATTGGAAATACAAGGGTCCTATCTTTGACGCTCACACACATATTGGTGAAATTGACAAAACAGAGAAGATGTTAAAGATTGAGGGCAAATTCAGCATCAATGCTCAGATTGGTATTGTTCACTCCAAAGATGGGTTTGAAGCTGCAAAGAAGAAGTACCCTGAGAGATTTGTGTTTGCTAAGTATCTATCCCTAAGAGATATCGCTCACTACAATGTGGAACCCGTAATTGATGATATTGTAAAGACAAAAGATGAGGGATACTCGCTTGCTAAGACCTGGTTTGGTCCTCGCTGGCGCGATTATATTGAAGATGTTCCAGGAGATTTTAGAATAGGCAGCCCCAAGCTTGAACCAATTTTTCAAACACTTGAAGACAATGAACTTCCTTTGCTGATTCATGTTGCAGATCCCGATACTTACTTTGAACTTCATTATCAAGATACATCTAAGTACGGTACGAAAGAAGATAATCTAAGTCAACTCGAAGATGTTTTGGAACGACATCAACGACTAATCTTTCAAATTCCACATTTTGGAGCCCAACCTGAGATACACAGGCTTCCCAATCTATCATCTTGGTTAGATCGGTTCCCTAACATCATCCTTGATACCGCATCATCTAGATGGATGGCTAGGGAACTCAGTAAAGATGCACAGAAAGCTCGAGAGTTTGTGATTAAATACTCGGACAGGATCCTCTTTGGTACAGATCTCGCAACGTATCGAGAAAACATGGACTACTTTGGTCCTCGATATAGGGCTCAAAAACTGCTGTGGGAAACTGGGGTTCAAGATGAGCCACTTCCATTTGAGGACGCAGACACCAAAGATTCTGGTGGGACATTCATCAACGGACTTGACCTACCTCTGTCAGTTCTTCGAAGACTGTACTGGGAGAATGCAATCCGAGTCTATGGCAAACCTGGAGAGTAGAATAACCTATATCCTAAGGGGGCCTCTGTTATTGTTGTGAGGAGTGAGATTTGGCCTTCGAATATGATGAGTACCTTCAAGCTATTGAAAATCGATTCAACAAAGACGGTTTTCAGCAACATAGAGAAGTTGTCAATGGACTCGAGGTCACTGTTGCAACTGCTAAGGAATTCCGTTTGTCATGGATGGCAACCCGGATGCATTATTTTGGGATTTTTGGTGCTAAGGACCATGTGACACAACAAGATGCCGAGAAGTTCTCTCAGGCGTCATTTGAACTCGCCAAGAGAAAATTCACCGGGATGCGGGGCATGATGCAGGGGTTTGCTTCAATATCTGCCCTAGCATCAAACAATGTTGACTTGGCCGCAAAGCAATGGGTGGAACATTATCAAAAGAAGCATTTCTCTTCGTTTGAACTTCCTGTTATTATTGACTTGTCGACATACGAAACTCTCTACTGTAGGAAGAAACCCTGGTTTGGAAGAATCTACTATAACTCGTTCTTCCAATTCATCGTAAAGTACTATAAACCGTAACTCAGAAACGATAACTCCATCTAAATGTTAGACAATCTCATTCATTCTGAGCATAGATGATTTCTCCGATTCTTTCAATTGGGATGATGACTCTCACCTCATCACCGCCAATCTGTGCCTTCTCATCACCCGTTGCAGCTCTTCCAATTTCAACATAGTTCCTGCTGACATTTTTGATAATGCCTTTCACTAGTTTATGATGTGCCTTGTCTGCGTTAAAATCTACAACCAATTGTACTGGGATCTTGGCGTTCATGAGGTCTTGTAACTTATTCATCAACTTCGTATCATCTCCTG
>JBHLRQ010000198.1:0-3747 GCA_048882385.1 Candidatus Thorarchaeota archaeon
GCATACGAGAACTCTTTCACACAGGAAGACCACAGGCGACTCTGTAAGCGACTGAAGAAGACCTCCTACAACTTCTGCTTGACCTATGATGACTGTGAGGAGGTCAGGGACATCTATTCTTGGGCAAACATCGATTCAGTTTCGTGGCGATATCACACAGCAAATGCAAGAAAAGCCACCAGAAAGCTTGGCAATGAGTTGATCATAACAAACTACTAGTTTCTCAGAAGTGTGTGGTTAATATACACACAGAGGCGACAAAATTGGGGAGTTATGATGGCGAAGGCAACAATTGCAAATCTAGTTCTAAGGCGCCAACATGATGAGTTAGAGAAAAAGGCGGAAGAATACATCCAGTCTGCAGACTGGAAGAGATTTCTTAGGAGTGTCAAGAGAGTACGTTCAAAGGGAAAGACCCGAGATGCACTAGTAAACCTCTTGCAGCTAGAGGCTGTTGGTGGGACAGACTCAGTCATCTTCGACGAGTTCTCATCACTAGAAGGAACAACCCTTACACAGATCAGAGCGAGTGCACGGGACAGAGCCATTAGTATCCTAAAGGAGCAGGTCGAGAACAGGCACACCTACTTCCTCGATGTTGAAGCAATGGCACTATCACCATACGCAATCCTCGTGAAGGACATCATTGACAAACGAAAACAGGAGCTCGAAGAACTGGGAGAGAATCCTTCGAGAATTGATGTCCTAGGAACCTTCTACGGTTTTTCAATACTCATGATTGAAGGATCAGCACCCAATCAAACGCAAAGCAACTATGGATACTATCGCTATTACCGCAGAACATGGCTTGACGAGAGGATAACCGACAGCGCAGCAAATGCGCTGAAGAAACTCACTGGGGAACTTGCAAAAGAAGTGGACATGGACAAGAGTTATCGAACCCTTGGTAGCAGTCCAGTGTTCAAGAAAAGATGTACCAGGACAACTGCGGAGATTTTGGCCAACGCGGTACGTCTTGCTCTGTACAAGGTCCCGGGAAACAGAAGTACGGCAGCGAGAGAACTTGGACGAACTGAAGACTCCAGAACCCTACCTTTCCTCCACCATCGCCTTCCTCTTGAACATAACTCGAGAGTGAGAAGTTCTATTGCTGAAGCCCTTGGAAAAATCGGGCATGAGTCTTCCACTGAAATTCTCAAAGGCATGGATGTTGTTAGAAGTCATTATCTGTCTAAAGAGGGTGAAGCTGTAGTTAGAGCAATGGGAGGTATCTATTCTCCACAATGCAGAGCAACGCTCAAACAACTATTGAGAGATGGTGGAAATACAGTCAAGGCCGCTGCAATTCAAGCCCTCGCTAAACAGAAATCAAGAGATTTGGTGAAGGTAATCGAACCATATCTCCTAAATAAGAGCCGACCAGTTTCACGAGCTAGCGTTCTGGCTTTGTTAGATTTGGGTGCAGAAGGCAGAGCTGCAGTTAGGACTAACGCACCCAAGTTGATCAAACGAATAGGCTATGACAAACCATCGAGGAGTGCACTCATTGGGATGCTAGGTGTTTCAGGTGTAGCTCAGATGAAACCAATTCATCGATATTTCGCTAAATATATCGAACGACTTGAAAGACAGATTAGAAATTGGAGAAGATGGTCTAATAACAGAAGTTATAGCTATTACTGGAATCGCAGAGAGAACAGGACAAAGCAAAAACTTGCAGATTATCTCTCTTTGGCGGCGACACATCTCAGACCCCCATTTGACGAGGAACTACTATCCACAGTCAAAGGCGTTCTCTTACTTGAGGATGATTCAAGCAGATTATTCAAGGCTCTTGGTCAGAGTCAGTTGAAACAAGCGTTGGCACCAAAACAGGAAAGAGAGTCCAGTTATTTGCAGACGTTCTTGTCTTCCTTCAGATGATTCAAGTTAGTGAGAGATTGAACTGTATACTCTCAATCCTTTTTCCGATCTGATGGAACTCCTGCTTCAATTAGAAGTCCATCAAGTTCTTGGGTTCTTTCATTGATCCTCTTTCTTAGAGAAGCAACACCAGAGAGTCGGTAATCTTCAAGAGCAGGTCAGAAGCTGCTGCAGCGCTTGTTGAAGGAGCCATCTCTTCGCATGAGGATCTTTTCGAGGACATCAGAAAACAGGCATCAAGCCTGAGTAAGCGTCAGGATGCTGCAATGAAAGAAGCCCACGATGCCATTCTTTGTAAGCTGAAGTAATCAGACCATCTATTTTGAGCCCAATCTGACCCGTATTTGCTGGATAAGATTACTGAATCCTGTTTTTAGTCGATAAAGAACGTCAAGGCTTCCTGTTCTCAACCTAGTTCCTAGATTTCTCACTGATTCTGGAAGATGTTCCCGCTCGATATATAGCACAACCAGAATGATGAAGGCTATTCCGCCACCAGCAATTGCTAGACCCGCTCCCAATGTTGAACCGGGAGATTCTGGATTATCAATGGGTTGAGTAGTTGTGGTTGTTTCTGTAGGTGGAGTACTGGTTGATGTGGTGGATGTAACAATCAGCCATCGTGTAATAGAATCACCCCTTTTGCAACTCGCAATCACCGTGAGATTGTCACCAACAGATGTTGAAACAGTATAAGTTCCAAACACGTACCAGTTGTTAGACTGATTCGTATATGATTGGTTGTGATTTGAGAGCCCATTTTTCAAAATCTCAATCTTGTCAATATAGTGTGTCTTGGTATTGGAGACATAGTGTGAAACATTCACTGCGAGTGTCTGTGTACCAAAGTCATAGGCAAGTTGCAAGTCTTCGGGTTCCGAAGCAACAACAGGTGTCCAAAGGACTGATGCAGTGAGTAATGTGATCGTAAACAGTGTTACAATTGAAAGAATACTTTTACACGACTGCATGCTATTTCACCGGAAAATAGCTGATGTTATGTTATAATAAACATATTCTGGTCATCATTCACTTGATCTGATATAGACCTCAAGTCGTTGTATTCTCTGTTCGAGAGCCTGCTTCTGATAAAGATACGTGACCGAATTCTTCCCTTATGAAGGACCACCATGCAATCATACACTTCTGCCTAAAGGAGATAATGATTGCGTAGTAATGTAGGTCTATATACTGATGGCTTCGCATTGTGAATAATAAGATAGGGAGAGGAATTTGTCTGAAGTTTCGCGTTCTCATTGTGACTCTGATGACCTTACTACTCATCTTGCAGATCATCATGGTTTCAGATGCTCAGTGTTTGTTACCAATTATTAAAGCACAGCCAGATGCTCGAGGTGCTCATTCAATGACCTTTGACTCATACAATGGTGTTGCTGTGATATTTGGCGGAACAAGTCTTGAGGGAGGAATACACTCTCTTCATGATACATTGACCTACACCTATGCATCTGACCAATGGACTGAACTTACTTGTACAACAGCACCTCCTGCACGGTCAAATCATGCAATGGTCTATAGCAATCAGACTAATGAGATAATCATGTATGGTGGGTTCGGTGTTACTGATACATGGTCATTTGATTGTGCTACACAGACTTGGTCTGAAGTAGTGACAACAACAAACCCTGGAGTGCATCACTCACTTGCACTCGCGTATGATCCTCAAGAAAATGCCGTGATTCTCTTTGGTGGATTCGACGCAGATGGATACGAAACTGACGACACTTGGAAATTTGACTGTGAAACGCGTGAATGGACTGACCTTGCTCCTTCAACCACACCACTTGCTCGATACGGGCATGTTATGGTCTATGATGAGTCCATCAACCTCATAGTAATGAC
>JBHLRQ010000199.1:0-3744 GCA_048882385.1 Candidatus Thorarchaeota archaeon
TGACTTAACATCGAATCGTAGGTCTGTATCATAGAGATCGATGAGTACTGGAAATCCGTAGAGGTCTGAGTCTACCTTGGTATGATCGATTGTGATATCTTTCATGTACTTGAAAGTAAGCGGAACCTCTTCGGGAGATATTGCCTCGCGTTCGATTCCCAACGAGTAGAAGTTGGAGGGGTCATTCTGGTTGTTGTATTCGGTGATAATCCAACCCGCTGAGAGAGCGGCCGTTGATATACGGACTTCATCCATGGTGCCATTCACCATTCTATCTAAATCAATTGTACCAGCTATGCTGTTTACTGTTAGTGTATTAGCACCTACAACTTCATCCTGTTGTATCCAAACACCATTGATATAGAGGTCCCCAAAATCTCCCGACCTTACAAAAACAATATGTTGCCAGGAATCTGCGACAATCGAACTTGATGTAAAATCGAAATACTCCGCATCAGTTGCTGTTTCAACTCTTATCCTCGTATTATAATATGAAATCCTGTTAAGGTAAGCATCCGCACCCATAAAGTTGACTTCACTGTTGGGTCCTGGTGGAAAACCTACAGGATATACCCAAAATGAATACGTGCCTGTTACTTCGGTATATTCACTTCCAAGCGATATATAGTCATCACTGCCATCGAAGGCATATGCATAACCCACAGAACCAGGAACCCCTCTTATTGGTCCTCCTAGTACTGTCCCGTCAATTCCCAAATAGGTAGAATCCAACGCGTCACCGCTAGTTTCACCGAGGTGCCAGACACCGAAGTAGTTGATGCCCCATACTCCTTCAGGATTTTCCTGATTTCCTATCAATGGGTTTCCATAATACATTTTCAGTACTGTGTCAACTGTTGATGAAAGGTCCGCCCTGACCCAAGCAATGAGATGTGCGTGAGTAGAGTTGTATTGCTGATCAAACAACTCTATCTCATGGGGGAGACTTCTGCCATTCAACAAAAATGCAATATCATCACCATCTGCTTGTACTTTTGTGCGTAGGTCTGAATCAAAGATATCGATTAAAATTGGAAAACCTGTAAGGTCAGACTCTACCTTGGTATGATCGATAGTGATGTCTTTCATATAACGAAAGTTAAATCCCTCATCACCTACAGTCAAGAATAAGTGTGGATTTCTCTGATTGTTGTATTGTGTCCTAATCCACGCATCAGACCTGGCCATGTTCGATATTCGCACATCATCAACAATAGCGTCAAGATAGGATGTTCCACCTGGATTATCTGACCTGCGACCAATTCGAAGTGGACGATTTGGGTCATTGACAGATGCTGGCACACCGGCAGTCAATTCACCTGCCAATTCACCATTCAAATAGAACCTCACATATGATGATGGCTTGAAAACTCCAACAACATGGTACCAATAGCCTGTGTCGACGCGCTCATAGCCAACAGCTGTCATTGCTACACCATCTGGGCTAAATCTAAACATAACCCAACCTGCAGGACTTATTATAGGGTCATCATCAAAACTTAGATCCCATCCACGGTAATTGCTCTCACCTGACTTGACTACGAGATAGTCATTATCTATAAAATCGGCCTTGAACCATGCTTCAACCGTGAAAGCTCCAGTCATCTGGAGCTCTGTTGGGTTTCCAAAATCAACAAAGTCATTCACACCCTCAAGATCGATGGCATTACCAATTTGGCCGCTGACGCTATCACTAGATGTCATTGTACCATAAGTTAGACCATCAAGATTGGACATAGTACTATCTTTAATCTGAGGTTGGTGCGGTAGATAATCAGCATAGGCGGAGTCCCACTGCGGTTGTGCAGGGTTGTCATTCAAATGCCAAACAGCAGAATAATTGGAGTCCCAGACTTCATCTGGCTTTTCTTGACTTCCAAGATCATCATCACCATATACCATGACTATTGTAGTATCTTCTACAGATGAAAGTTCAGGAACCTTGACCCAACAAACCAAATGAGCATGTGTTCCGTTTCCTTGTTTATTAAATAGTTCTAAATCATGTGGAATCGCTTGACCATTAAAGAGGAATGCTATGTCATCACCATCTGCTTGAGCATCGAGGTGAAGGTCTTCATCCCATATATCCACCAGGACTGGAAAGTCTTGGAGATATGAAACGACTTTGGTATGGTCAATGACTATATTCTTGTTAAATCGGAAACTAGGTATTACATCAGAAGGAGCAGAATCAATATACTCCACAAACAGTCTAGCAAGGTCCGCTTGCGCAAAACCTGATGAGCCTTTGATTTGGTTGTATGTGTACTGTTGGTTTGAATAAGCATAGTCAATCATTATGCAGATGTAGTTTCCACTCTGCCATCCGGGTCTTGACACAACCTCCTGTATGAGGGCCGCAATGTCTGGTGTATCATACCTCCCGTTAGTTGTCCATGTGGTTGGACGCCAATATACACTAGTGTTCACCCAGTCGTATCTATCAGGAAGCGTTGGGTATCCACTTGTGAATGCAGAAACATCGTCCTCGGCTGCAACATAGATGCGCATTCCAGGAAAACCTGTTGAGTCACTAGGCGCTTCTACCTGAAGCCTAGCTGAAGCGATTGCTGAGCCTTGTGGAACATGCAACGGAAATTGAAGACCTACCTGATAATCATAGGCTGTGGTCCAATCAGGATATGCTGGTACATCAGCTCCTACATCCAGCCATCCATTGTCACTATAACCGTTGAGGTCTACTCCACCTGATCCTCCATTCGAATCAGGGGCGCTGTAGCAGTCTCTATTGCTTCCATCAGGAACATATGGACTGACACTTCCTGTAGTTGAACCCGTTACTTTTACGCCATTTGCGAGGAGGTCAATCTGTTCAGGGAATGGACGAACCTGTAGCCTTAGTTCAACATCGTCAATATATACTTCATGAACTGAAGATCCAGGTATACCCGTTATATCCGTGCCAAGACCTATATCAAAAATCATTGAGCCTAGATTTTTGATGGATTGGAAAGCAGATGCGGGTACAATATTTGTGACTTGAAACCACGTATCCATAGGTGTGCCGCTTACAAAGACATTGTTCTTCGAGATATAGTCCTCGACTCTAGTGAAAATAAATACATCATTGTCCAAAATGGAAGTACTTGAAACATAGTAGCGGAATTTGATCTCAGCGGAATAGATGCTTCTCCAGGGTATCGGTATTTGCTGACTGAAATACATCTGATTCGATGGATCAAATGTTGTCCCACTACTAGGATTGGCATCGAATCGCCATCCCCGTGAATTATCGTATCCGTTTCCAGAATATGAATTAATTTCGAAGACACCATGCTGTGGGTGCTCAGTTCCACCAGGCGCATCGAACTTCATTATCGTCCATCCATCTGGGATAAAGAACGGGTCATCATTGTATTCAGGATTAGCAGTCGTGAATATGTGCTCTTCGTGATATGCATCTAGATTCGGATTAACCAACGGAGCATCCACCCACATCGAGAGATGTTCAAGTTGCCCCTCCAGCTGTTCAGAACTCCAACCCAAGGGCGGATCAATGCTAACGTATGCAGAATGTGAATAGTCAATAACAGATGTTCCACTTGAAACCTTGAAACCATTAAGGGTTCCAGACAATGGTTCACCATTCCCTGAATTTGCAGACTGCCAGTCACTTGGCACAAAATTATCTCCATCAGAGCCAGCTCTTTCTGAGAAAGGAAACCTCTCTTCAGGAGCAGGACCACTTAGTATCGGAACTAAAAAGATGAAAATGACTAT
>JBHLRQ010000200.1:0-3695 GCA_048882385.1 Candidatus Thorarchaeota archaeon
TGTGTTTCATGGTATCAGTCTCTCCCTCGTTGCTGTTATCGTCGCGAGCGGCGGGTCCAGTCTTCGGTGCGGACGCCGCGGTAGTGGGTGACGGTGTACTCGAACGTCCGGTTGCTGCGCGGCGGCAACTCGACGGTGAACTCGACGGTGTCGAGGTCGACCTTCTCAAAGGTGTCGATTGGGCCTTCGCGGGCGATCTCCCAATACTGCGAATCGAAGTTGCGCTTGATCTCGACCATGACGGGGACATCGCGGGTGTTCTTGACCTCGACCTTGTAGGTCTCGATGTCGTCCCAGCCGACAACGTCACCGTGGCTGTCGTAGCGGTAGTTGTCGGTTTTGACCTCCATCAGCGTGGGCTCGACGGCGACGTCCCGGACGGCGCCCAGGTTCAGCTCGACCTCTTCGTCGACGGGGATGTACTTGAAGGATGACTGGCCCACGTAGGAGAGATGTCCATCGTCGGCCAAGCCTCGATAGACTTTCAGGAGGCCGCCAGGGATGGGGGTGTCGCCCAGTTCGTGATCCTCGTCGTTGGCGAAGCTGAGGAAGCGGATGACGGCCGGGCCATAACGATCTTCCTCGAACTTGTAGAGATTCACTACGGGCACATCGTCGACGTCGAAGCTGGCGAGGCGCTTGGACCAGCCGTTGGGGATGGTCTCGGTGCCTTCGATGGTGTAGAGGAAATACTCGCTGAGGCCTTCCTTGATGACCTGCTTGGGTCCGGCGACGGCGAGTTCGTCGGCGACAAGAGCGGGGAGGTCCGCGAGCTTCTCCATCTCTTTCTTGACGTCGTGGTCCCGACGGAACAAGACCATCTGGCCGACCGCTTCGACGGGGCTGCCGTAGGGGTATTGCCGACGGGCGAGGTCGGCGATCTGGTCGAGGATGTGGACCTTGCCGACGATGAGGCGGACCTGGGCGTTGGCGTAGTCCTCGCCACTGTTGTTGGTGGCGCGGACGTAGGCCTGAAGGCGCATGTTCTTTTCGTCTTCGGAGAGCGTGCCCATGTAGAAGGCCCGCCAAGTGAGGCCGCTGGTTAGATACGAGATCTCGACGGGGACTTTGCCGCCAATCTCGCTGGCGATGTTCCAGAGACCAAGGTTTTGGACGCGCGGCGGGTAAACCAGTTCGGCGATGTCGATCTCGCCGGCGTGGGCCTTGGGGAGCATCTCCAGGCTGGTGGGGTCGATCAGAGTGTTGGCCCAGGAGAACTGGAGGGCGTTGTCACCCTCCTTGAGAGTCAGAGCGCGACTCTCGCGGGCCAGGGTCAGGTCGGCGGAGTTGTAGATGGTCAGTTGGACGGTGTCGCGGGTGGGCAGAGTCACGAGGTCGACTTTACCCACGGCGACGCCGGCGAAAGCTAGAACCACAAACAGTTCGATTCGGCATCTCATATTCTCAACCCTTCTCTCGACGGGGTTATCATCGGGAGCGGCGTGTCCAGTCTTCGGTGCGGACGCCCCGGTAGTGCGTGACAGTGTATTCGAACGTCTTGTTGGTGCGCGGCGGCAACTGGAGGGTGAACTTGACGGTATCGAGGTCGACCTTTTCGAAGGCATCGATTGGGCCGGAGCGGGCAATCTCCCAGTACTGCGAATCGAAGTTGCGTCTGATCTCGATCTTGACGGGCACAGCGCGGGTGTTCTTGACCTCGACCTTGTAGGTCTCGATGTCGTCCCAGCCGGCGACATTGCGGTTTCGGTCGTAACGGTAGTTGTCGGTCCGGACCTCCATCAGCGTGGGCTCGACCACGACATCGGCGACGGCGCCCAGGTTCAGCTCGACCTCCTCGCCGACGGGGATGTACTTGAAGGACGACTGGCCTTCGTAAGAGAGGTGGTCCCGCTCGTCGGCGGTTCGGTAGACCTTCAGGGTGCCGTCGGGGATGGGGGTGTCGCCAAGGTTGTGCTCCTCGTCGTTGGTGAAGCTAAGGAAGCGGACGACGTGCCGGCCGTAACGGTCCTGCTCGAACTTGTAGAGATTGACGACGGGGACATCGTCCACGTCGAAACTCTGGAGCCGCTTGGACCAGCCATTGGGGATGGTCTCGGTGCCTTCTATGGTGTAAAGGAAGTATTCGCTGAGGCCTTCCTTGACGATCTCCTTGGCCTCCGCCGCCTCCATCAACACCTGCCGGCCGGCGGCCCTGACGGCTCGGGCGCGGATCTGCGGGGCGGGCGCCGCCGTCGGCATGCGCACGACGTCGCCCGGTCGGTTGTATGGGTACTGACGGCGGGCCAGCTCGGCGATCTGGTCGAGGATGTGGACCTTGCCGACGATGAGGCGAACCTGGGCGTTCTCGTAGTCCTCGCCACTGTTGTTGGTGACGCGGACGTAGCCCTGGAGGCGCATGGTCTTTTCGTCTTCGGCGAGGGTGCCCATGTAAAAAGCCCGCCAAGTGAGGCCGCTGGTCATGTAGGTGATCTCGACGGGAATCTTGCCACTGACTTCGCTGGTGACGTTCCAGAGGCCGAGGTTCTGCACGCGGGGCGGGTAGATCAGTTCGGCGATGTCGATTTCGGCGGCGTGGGCCTGGGGGAGCATCTCCAGGCTGGTGGGGTCGATCAAGGTGTTGGCCCAGGAGAACTGGAGGGCGTTGGTGCCTTCCTTGAGGGTCAGGGCGCGGCTCTCGCGGGCGAGCGTGAGGTCGGCGGAGTTGTAGATGGTCAACTGGACGGTGTCGCGCGTGGGCAGGGTCGTCAGGTCGACCTTGGCGGAGGCGGGCACGACGACCGCGAGAGTCAGCGCGAATGCGACGACGAACCAGAGGTGCGGCTTTGCGCCTTCGTCGCTGTAGCGACGAGGGGTCGGGATGCGCGCCGTGGTTCCTGGATTCCCGCCTGCGCGGGAATGACGACCATGGGCATTGGACGGTTTGATTCGTAGTATGCGTTTCATGTCACTGCTCCTAATGTCGGCAGGCAGATCAATCGAATTAGCGCATCAAGGACGGACGTTGCGCCGATGATAGTGCATGTTCAGCTCCTTGACGGCGGGGCCATCATCCGTGCGGGCGGGCAGCTCGATTTCGAACTCAAGGGTGCTCGCATTCTTCTTGGTGTACGTCAGGTTGCAGCTTTCCATGTCCCACTGGCCGGGGATGTGCTGGATCATGGTGAGGGTGGCGGGACTGTCCTTGAAGTTCTCGATCTTGGCGGTGATGATCTCGTCGGTGTCGAAGAGGACGACGCGCTGCGAGTTGTTCTTGCGCAGATTGATGCGTGCGTCCGTCATCTTGCGCTGGGTGACGACGATGTCGCGGCTGTCACCGATGTAGAGCTCGACCTTCTCGCCAACGGGGACCAGGGGCGCGGTGTCTTCGCCGAGGAAGATGGTGCTCTGGTGGCCATCGTCCTGGAAGATGCGGGCCTTGCCCCCCCAGAGGGCGAACTGTCCGAGGCCGCTGGCGGCATCGTTGACGATGCGGTAGCTGACGGGGATGCCGACGTTCTGGTTTTCGAGCTTCTCGGGGTCCCAGGGCAGCTTGGCGGCGTCGAAGGTCCAGATCTTGCGGATGGGGACCTTGGGGGCCTTGAGGAAGAGCATGCGTTTGGTCTCTTCGTGATCGATGCCCTGCTCGAAGGCTTCGCCGTAGTCGAGGAGGACGCGGGCCTTTTCGAAGTCCTCGCCAGAGAAGTTGCGCAGGACGAGGTAGCTGCGGAGACCGACTTCGGTTTCGGCCTTGTCGG
>JBHLRQ010000201.1:0-3681 GCA_048882385.1 Candidatus Thorarchaeota archaeon
ACAACACCTGTTCTGTCTTTGGAGCCTCTTGTTTCTTTTTCCAAACGCTCTAGAAACTCCCGAATCTGTTCCATGCTTCCTTTCATTGATAGGCTGACATCGATGACAAGGATAATTGTAAGCGGAGTGCGTCCAGTGAACACACATTCACGAATATCCTCTTTTTTAATTGAAATACCCCCCTCGGGTGCTTTGCCTGTACGAGCTATGGCAGCCATTACCGTCGAGGGCAAATGGATACTACCTACTTCACGAGGTGGTATTCTGGAACGGATGGGTCTGCCATGTTTAGTTGTATCTGATGATTTCAGAGAACCTACCGCACGCGAGCTCACTCTCTTTTTGATCCACCCTCCTGAAGACACTCGAGACCTAATCATTGCTCGTGCACGTAGTTTTTCAAGATCGAACAACTCTTCTCCTGTATCTATATCAGGAAGCTTTACGAAGAAATCATCCTCAAGTCCGAATGGAGACTCACGGATTTCAGATTTTGATCCTGAAACCTTTGTTTCTTTCTTTGCTGTGTATGGTCTTGTTGCAAGCCCCCATTCGTCTCCTGGTTCAGGAATACCTTTCCCTGGCTCCACAGTGTCAATTCCCGCCGCAGGGCCACTACTACGACGAGTCATAACTTCAAGCCATTTTCGAACAAAACGCCAAATTAGTGGTGCAAAAATAACAGTATCAAGAATGAGTGGAAAGGTCGAAGGAAACTGGAGGATTTGATGACCAAAGAGCCAGTTGATTGGACTCACAAATATCCATGCGAAATATATGAAAATTACAACCATCATGATTGCTACGATGGTTCCTTTGATAGGATCACCCTGTGGATTTCTTATTCCTTCCGGAGTTTTTTTTTGCCGTCCTGTCTTCCGTATTCAGCATATTTATCGCCTCTCCCAAATCTTCCTCCACTGACTCTAGGACCAGATTTATCATCCTCAGGAGGAACTTCTGTGGGAGATTTCTTTGCACCAGACTTCTTGGCAACTTCTGAAGCCTTAGTAATTGCTTGATCCACATCATCAGATGTTGGAGGTTCAAGAAGACCTCCTCTTCTAGTTCTATGACTGAGGGCTAGCTGTGAAGCTATCTTCATATCATCAAGAGTGACTTCAGTCCTCCCTTCCAATGCGGCATTTGTAATTGCCGCTTTTGAGATAATGATGTCAGGTCTCACACCATCAACCTCGAGAGCATCACAAGCCATTGCAATAGCACGTAGATTAGACTCGGGAAGGATAACTTGTGGGAGCAGTTCTTTTGCCTTGATAATCTGCTCTCTTAGTTTGATCTGTTCATCCTCCCAGACCTTTCGAAATTCGTCAGGGTTGTCTTCGAACTCCAGATTTCTTCGAACTAACTCCATTCTTTCTTCAATGGTATGATTAGAACCTACAGAAACATGTAATGGAAATCGATCCAATAGTTGAGGTCTTAGTTCTCCTTCTTCGGGATTCATTGTCCCTATGAGAACAAAATCAGCGGGATGAGCTATAGAGATTCCCTCACGTTCAATAACATTGATTTTTGTAGCTGCAGCATCAAGAAGGTCATCTACGAGATGGTCTGGTAGCAGATTCACTTCGTCGACATACAATACATTCTGATGAGCCTCAGCTAGAATCCCTGGTCGTAGAGCCTGAATTCCTTCTTGAAGAACTCGTTCAATATCTAAGGCTCCTATCAATCTATCCTCTGTCGTGGATAGTGGAAGGTTGACTACGCGCATCTTTCTAGTTTTTACTTTAAGCTTTTTACCAGACGCTACAAGAGCACTACACTCTTCACATAAAAGATCGTGATGATTGGGATTGCAACCAAACCGGCAACCATCTACCACTTCAACTTCAGGAAGTAAGTCGGCTAAAGCCCGAACTACTGTTGTCTTTCCAGTCCCCTTTGGTCCTGAAACCAATACGCCTCCGATTTGTGGATTGATGCCATTTAGAATTAGGGCTAGCTTTAATTTTTCAAGACCAACCAATGAAGTGAATGGAAGAGTCGTTCTTTTTAGCTCACCCATAGGCATCACAGCAAGTTATACTTCGCTGAAAAAGAGTGACAGCTACAAATAAGGCTAAGTGTTGATGTAATAGAAGTGAGTTTTCTTGATATCTCATATCTCACATCTCGAATGTCCCCAATGTAGGAGGAAACACTCTGCTGAGAGGCCAGCCTCAATATGTGTCTGCGGCTCACCACTGTTTGCTATTTATGACATCGCAAGTGTAAGAGAGGACATTGTTCGTAACGAGTTTCCATCAGACACTAATTCGATGTGGCGATACTCACAGCTTCTGCCTGTTAAATCTCCATCCTGTATAATGAGTCTTGGAGAGGGATGGACTCCTCTACTTCTTTCAAGAAGGCTTGGACAACATCTTGGTCTCCGAATGCTACGAATAAAAGATGAGGCTCAAAATCCTACAACTAGTTTCAAGGATAGGGGACTCTGTGTAGCAGTTTCAAAACACTATGAATTAGGTGCCAAGGCATTTGCATTACCTTCAGCTGGAAATGCTGCAGTGTCTGCAAGTGCATATGCGGCAGCGGCAGGTCTAAAGTCATACATTTTCATGCCAGCCGATACACCCTATGGTTTCTTTTCTCAATGCGCTCTCTTTGGTGCTGTAACAACACGAGTAGAGGGCGATATCTCTGATGCTGGAAACGAAATGAGAAAACAGAACGGCGATTGGATTGATCTGTCTACCACAAAGGAACCATATCGTGTGGAAGGGAAAAAGACCCTTGGATTCGAAATATCTGAACAGACTGGCTGGTCAGTTCCTGATGCCATCGTATGTCCTACTGGAGGAGGAACAGCTATCATTGGAATTTGGAAGGCTTTTGAAGAGCTTGAGGCTATTGGATTGATTGGGAGTGAACGACCCAGAATGTTCGCCGCACAAAGTGGAGGATGTGCCCCAGTCGTTCGAGCAATTGAGAAAGATCTGGACAACATCGACCCATGGATGAATGGAGAAACACAAGCTCTAGGTCTCAGAGTACCAAGTCCGTTTGCAGGAAGATTGATTCTCAATGCAATAAGACAATCGGGTGGAGGAGCTGTTGCGGTTGCAGAACAAGATATCGAACCCACGAGGAGAATGGCTTCCAAACTCGAAGGTCTTGATATCTGTCCCGAGGCAGCTGTCGGTATTTGTGGATTGAGTAACCTAGTTGATTCAGGAATGATAGATTTCGATGAAGATGTAGTTTTATTGAACACTGGAAGCGGCGCACGATATATCGATGTTAAATGATATGTGCTTAGAAGACCAGCATTATTAATAGTCAGGAGTAGAACTAATCAAAACTATCAATATATTAAATGGGGGAACTGCAAATCGACCAGTCTACGGACACAGATGAGAGATACCATGGAGTACGCGACTCTTTGGTTGCAGGAAAAAAGGAAATAGCATTCTTCTTTGGACTTTTGATGATATACTTCTACCTGAGGTTTACTGGACTTGATCCAACCTTAGTAATAATACTAGGACTAGTCGGGGGTACATGGTTAGCTTTCAGACCTTCAGAGTGGGCTGTGGAAGGTATGGAGAGTGCTGCGGGACATCTTGGATACACAGCCTATGTTGCAGGGATGCTTTCTAGCCTTGCAAGTAACATGCCTGAAGCAGTCATTAGCGGCATAGCTGCTTTTGATGG
>JBHLRQ010000202.1:0-3614 GCA_048882385.1 Candidatus Thorarchaeota archaeon
TACGCCAGAAATGGAGAAAGCGTATGGAGTCATGAAACCTTCTTCTGGATAGCAACTGGTGCGACACCAACACCACCTCCGGGAGGTCCAATCGATCCTTTACTTATTGTGGGTGTAGTTGGGGTTGCTGGAGTTGTCGTTGTTGTAGTACTTGTATGGTTCCGCAAAAGATGATTTAGCATAAGGGATTCGATAGCAAGTGATAGAAACTTGTTATCGAATTCTGATTTATGCGTAGATAAACATCTATAATGTAACCAAACCTCAACATATGGAGAAGGCAAAGAGAGAGGTCAATGAATGTTCTAAATGCCTGAAATGAATACTCAAGGATTTGTGATGACCATGATTCAAATTAATTCAGATAAACTAAATTTCAAGCAATGTAAAGAACTTGCTCTACTCAGCATATCAACAAGAAAAGGTACACCTATGGAGTCAGAAAAAGGTGTAGATGAGATTGCACAAAGTATTGAGAATCTATCAAAAAATGATGCCTTTCAAATACTAACTGCATCGGATCAGAATGGAAAATTGTGTGGTTGGATCTACTATTATGTTGCATTTCCTCTAATGACTTTCATCAGTGGTTTCTACCCTGTGGTTGCCAAAACACCTTACTCTGAAGAGATTGCCCTAGAGTTGATTGAGGCTTCAAAGAGAAACATCCTCAAGTATGGACGCAGTAGGTTAGAGATAGAGCTGGTATTTCCAACAGAGGATCATAGAGCTCACTCAAGTCAACTTGTGGAGTGGTACAGAAAGTGTGGATTCCAGTTTGCAGCAGAAGAGATACACATGAAGTCTGATTTGAGTCAAATTGAGTTACCACAGCTAAATGTTCCCAAAGGATATGTGCTGAAGAAGTTCTCAGAGGTTTCTTACGAAAGGTTAGAAGATTCGGGTTTTCGAACCTTGAAAAATAGTATGGAGGGGCTTTTCCTATCTATGAGTCATTCTGAACAAAAAGTGACATTGGAGTATTTCTTTAGCAAGTCCAAACCACATATAGAAGATTCGTCATTGATTCTTGAGAAAGATGATGAGATCATTGGGTTTGCCATAACTCGTGTGGGGGATGATGGCAATCCGGATATTGGACCTGTGGGACTTGTGCCTGAGGCAAGAGGGAAAGGACTCGGGAGTTATCTAATTGCTCGTGTTCTTCAAAGTTTGAAAGACTCGGGTTCGACTTGTGCGTTTCTTGATACGACTATAACGAATCAACCAGCTCAAAAACTCTACAGGAAATATGGCTTCGAGGATGAGTACTTCAAGCAGTTCTATTACTGGTCACCGAAGGAGGTTATCTAGAGATGGCTGAAAGCTGGTTGCAAACTGCGCTGGAAGAAACCTCAGGTTTCTATGGTTTCCAAGTTGACAAACTCATCAAACTCGGAGGAGGATTCGAGAACAAGATGTACGGGTTTGATGATCCTGACAAGAGAATCGTAGTAAGGGTCACTCCACCTGGTCATAAGACCTGGGCTGAGGTTAATGCTGAGATGGACTGGTTAGCATACCTTTCCGAACATGATGCACCAGTTATACAAGTGGTCCGGTCTCGGAACGACTCTCTTGTTGAAACTGTGGATACTGATGAAGGAGGAATCTTCGTTGTATGTTTTGAATGGGCACCAGGTCGTATTGTGACAAAGGAAGACTTCTCTCCAGAGCTCTTCCAAACATGGGGAGAAGCAGTTGGGTTAATGCACAGGCTCACAAAGGATTACAGACCAAAATCGAGCCACCGAATCCAGTGGTATGATGATGAATACTTGGACCGCTCATTGATTCCATCAGGTCAGGAAAAAGTGCTTGAAAGATTTGACTCACTCATAGAATACTTCAAGAATCAACAGACCAATCTGAACAAATTTGGACTCATTCATCAGGACGTACACCAAGACAACCTATTTCTCGATGGTCTAAAACTCACTGTCCTCGACTTTGATGACTGTGTCTATGGATTCTTCGTCTTCGATATCGCGAATGCACTTGGGTTCTCTATCTGGGAGAAACCAGGCAGTATGACGAATCGTGAGTTCGCAAACTTCTATCTCAAGCATTTCATGGAGGGGTATGAGAGAAAGAATCAGCTGGAGGAATCATGGATGGAGGATTTACCACGGGCATTGAAGTTGTTCGAGTTCATCCATTACAACGCTTTCAACATGGACCATGACCTTGCTGGCAAGGGTTCCTATGATGCACTTAATGAAGGGACTAAGCAGATTCTGACGAAGTATAGGAAGAGCATCGAGGAAGACCTTCCCTACATAGAAAACACGTTCTGCCCCTACAGGTGATGGACTAGCTCATTGTGCTTCAGGTTTGTCACACAAACCACGGTGTGGTTCAAAGATTGTTCATGTCTTATATTCAATCTAGCACAGGTCAGGTATGTGAATAGAAATGTCTGATTCTGAAAAATCAACAACAAACGTATTGAAACGTTCTAATTCAACGACACTAGCTGGTTTCTGTTTCCTAATTGGAGGTGTCCAGTGGTTCTTGGGTATTCTCGCCGCAGAATCATGGTATGACGGATATAGCAGTCGTATCGATTATGTAAGTGACCTTGGTACAGGACCAACTGCACTAATCTACAATCTTTCAGTCTTCATGTTGGGAGTATTCATTGTTATTGGAACATTCTTCTTGTACACTGTCGAGAAGAGAAAACTTTTCCCAATCCTTCTGACTATCTGTGGAATTGGTGCAATGGGAGTCGGTGTTTTCCCTGCAACCCTACAACCCATGCATAGTGTTGCTACCTTACTTGCCATCATGTTTGGAGCGTTTGCAGCCATTGGGTCCTATACATATCAAACCAATCCGATGTCGATCATTTCTGTTGTCCTTGGACTCATGTCTTTTATACTTGCAATTGCCTTCATTCCGTATTTGGGACTACCATTTGGATCAACTGACACATTCATGGGAATGGCAAAAGGATCCTTAGAACGATGGGCAATCAACCCTATTCTCGCATGGATTATTGGTTTTGGTGGATACTTGATGGGTACAACAAAATCAGGTGAAGTCTAGAGAGAGAAGTGAAAAGAGAAAGCGAAGAGGGAAAAATCCCTCTTCGGAAACTACAACAATCTAAATACAGCACAAATTAGGACTGGTGGTTTGTGTTCATTATGGAACATGTTCTGTGGATATTCTTCGGAATACAGACATTTTTCCAAGCATAACGAATATTTTCGGAAACCTCTTATCTATTGAATTACATACATCTTAGAGATAATCGCGAGGTGATCAGATGAAGTATATAGTATTCTGGGAGTATGAACCAAAGGAGATTGACAAAGCAGTTAAGAAACTTGTAACGTTTAGAGAAATGATCAAGAAGAGCCCTGAGAAATATGCAAAACCAGTTACACCTAACTACACTATGAGTGTCGGATTCAAGGGCTTTCAATTATTTGAAGCCACTGACCCTGAACAGCTAGCACGCATGGTGCTTCATTACAGACCAGAAGTTAAGTTTGAGATTGTGCACATTACTGAAACAAAAAAGACCATGAAGATCTACGATGAGTCGAAATAGTGATTTTCTCGAAATCCAATAGAATATACTGGGTTCATAAATTTCCAGAAAA
>JBHLRQ010000203.1:0-3604 GCA_048882385.1 Candidatus Thorarchaeota archaeon
CGCGAAACGCCGAAATTAACTCGCTCTGGCTCCCGATGCAGCAGATAGCAATCCGGCTGAAGCAAAAGTATCCCGATGTTACATTTACAACCGTCGCCGTGGACGTCGAGAAACAACAGCTCTTAAAAGAAAAACAAATTCCCGGCTTCGAATGCAAATTTTCTATCAGCTCGGTCAATGAAACTGCCAAATCCGCTGACTTTGCGATTGTCGCAAGCGGAAGCGCCACGCTGGAGGTCACCGCGGCCGGCTGCCCTATGGTAATTATGTATCAATCGAGCTGGATTTTATGGCAACTGGTTGGCTGGTGGCTGATAAAAGCAAAGCACCTCTCGCTGGTAAACATCCTAAGCGGCAAAGAACTGGTACCCGAATTCATGCCGTACTTTACCTCGACAGACCCGGTTGTAGAAAGTATCGAGCATCTTCTTGAGGATAGTGACGGCTTATCTCAACTCAGCGAAGACTTAATTAACCTTGTCAAGCCACTGGCCGAAAAAAAAGCCTCCGACCAGGTCGCAAACATAGCCCTCGATATGCTGCAATGAGGGTTATTCCATTCCGAAAGACCCCGGCTTTACGCCGGGGGTACATAATTCTCTTCCATTCTACACCCAGATAGAGGTAGGGTCTGCACTGCACACCATTTCTAAATTCTTAATTCTATCTTCTAACTTCCCCTAATAATCACTCATAAATCACCATTAATCATTTATATGGCAGGATTGTTAGCCCCTTGCACTGCAAGGGATTTCTTTTTTCTCGTCATCGTTGGTGAATGTCATTCCCGCTAAGAGAAAAGCAGATTAACGCATTCGAATAAATATTGTTGTTGTCATATGCACTCGGTATAATAGTGGGATGAAATGAGCGGGTAACAAATCTTATGAAATACTTCTTATGAATTAAGAGGTCTTTAAATCTTGGTGCTTAATCAGTAGCTTTGACTTAATAATTTGTTTGATACGTTTATGTAGTAGGCTTAGAATTGCTCATGCTTGAGAGTTTCTTTAATTATGTTTTATGGAATCAGACGAAGAATTAATTGAATTGGCGAATAAGGGCAATGCGGAGGCCTTTGAGACTCTTTATTATCAACACAGAGATTGGGTTTTCCGCCTAGCTTGGCGTTTTACCGGTAACCGTGATCAGGCCCTAGATGTTCTCCAGGAAACCTTCATTTATTTGCTGTCAAAGCTGCCCAACCTTAAACTTACTGCTCGTATGACTACCTTTCTTTATCCTGTGGTCAAACATCTTTCATTGACGATTAGTCGTGGAAACAGTCAACAAATACATCCAGATAAACCACTTAACGAACTTCCCCTGCCTGTTTCAACAAACACCGGCGATTCCCAAACGGATTTGCTTGCTGTGTTAGCCATACTGCCGGAAGAGCAACGAGAAGTCATCTTGATGCGTTTTGTGGATGACATGAAAATAAGAGAAATAGCCATGGCTCTGAGAGTACCTGTGGGAACTATTAAGTCCAGGTTGTACAATGCATTGCAGACACTCCGCCTTGACCGCCGGACACAGGATTATTTCCTCGAATAAGCAAGATCACGCCTCTTATAGAAATTTTTCTGAAAATTATTGAACCTTTTTGCCCTCATAATCACTGAACATACAGGAGACAAGATTATGAACAATGAAGAAAAGCATTTTGACGAAGATTTAGAACTAAGAGTTTCTGACAAACTATCGGCAGATTTAAATAACCTTTATAAAACAAACATGACAATACCCCCGGAAGTAGACCGTGCCATTATGGACAGGGCATACCAGAAAATCATACACCGACACAAAAAGCATCGGATATTCCGCTGGTCCGCCTGCGCTGCGGCTGCAGTTGCGGTTATTTTTATGCTCACACTTTATATTATCAGAAAACCTCACCCGAGTGCCATCCGCTCCGATATCGTTGCTGCCAAGACTGATATTGATCGCAGCGGCAGTGTAGATATCCTTGATGCCTTCCAATTGGCCCGTCACATTAAATCTACTGACCCTCCAAATATGAAATGGGATATTAACGGGGATGGCTTCGTAGATCACCAGGATGTTGACTCCATTGCTTTTGCTGCTGTTCGCCTGGATAAAGGGATTCTGTGATGAAAAAGTATATGATAATAACTCTAATAACCTTCTGTATAGTCGTTGCCGGTTTGGCTCAACAATCAGAACAAAAAGAACCATTGGCCCGGCCGAGAGTGCGTTTCGCCCCCCTGCATATTTTTCTCGACTCCGGCAATCAAGGCCTTGCTGCCTTTCAGTTTGAACTTAAAGCTGTTATGGGTCAAATCAGAATTGTCGGCGTCGAAGGAGGCGAACATCCGGTATTTAAAAAGCCCCCTTATTACGATCCGGCGGCTCTGGCCAATGACCGGATTATAATAGCCGCTTTTAGTACCAGCCATGACTTGCCTACCGGCCGAAGCCGAATCGCTACAATCCACTTACAGATAATCGGTGATATCCAACCAGAATATGAACTTGACCTTGTCGTTGCTGCAAACGCTGATGGAGAAAATATCCCAGCCGAACTCACATTTGAAAAAGGAGAATTAAAGTGAAAAAGAAAACATTAGTAATATCAGTCCTTTTAGTCTTAGCAGAAATAGCATTGCTCTGCTATTTTGTGGGATGTTCAAATGTGACTTCAAATTTGATGAAGTGCCAGGTAGCAAGGGGGCCGCGAGAACCTTTACCACCTGAGTTAGTTAGCGCCTCAGAAGACGAGATATGGGTAATAGCTCGGCCCGAAACACAGATTACCACTGATGAAGATACTCCCGGTTGCGGTGCTTTGCTGGCCAAACTCCCGAGTGAGGACAAGGAGATACCTCTGCCGCTCAAGCATACCAACGTAAATGGAGAAATTATTGGATACATTGCCACTGTCGAGGTTACTCAACAGTTTCACAATCCTTACGATGAAAAGATTGAGGCAGTATATGTTTTTCCACTCCCTCAGAATGCTGCAATTAATGAGTTTATTATGACCATTGGTGACCGGCGAATTCGCGGCATCATTCGCGAGAGAGCCGCAGCTGAAAGAATTTACCAACAGGCTAAAAGTCAGGGATATACTGCATCGCTGCTTACCCAGGAAAGGCCCAACATCTTTACACAAAAAGTGGCCAATATCGAACCTGGCAGGGAAATAGATGTCAATATCAAATATTTTAATACGCTGGCCTATGTGGATGGCTGGTATGAGTTTGTTTTTCCTATGGTTGTTGGCCCCAGATTCAATCCTCCGGGTTTCTCTGATGGAGTGGGGGCAGTTGCCAGGGGCAAACATGGTATCTCCGGCCAGAAAACCGAAGTACAGTATTTGAAACGGGGTGAGCGCAGCGGCCATGATATTTCTTTGTCCATGAGTATAAATGCTGGTACGACTATCGAAGAAGTGGTTTGCACTAGTCATGTGACTACAAAAGATCGAATCTCAGCCGAAAGATTAACCGTCAAACTCGGTTCTCTCGACAGCATTCCTAACAAGGATTTTGTACTTCGCTATAAAGTTGCCGGCAAAACCATAAAATCTGCTTTCGTAACTCACCATGACAAACGTGGGGGATACTTTACGTTGATGCTG
>JBHLRQ010000204.1:0-3561 GCA_048882385.1 Candidatus Thorarchaeota archaeon
ACATTGGCACAATGGTTCAACAGGCGATTGAATCGTCACTTTCTAACGTTGATGTAGAGAGGAAAACAAGTTTTGACCTTCTGGAAGATGCTCTTGGGGATGAATCCATCACTCCGAGAAGGTTCTCGAGAAGGGTGCTAAAAGCGTGTCGCAGAATCTTGATTTTGAGGGATTCAGAAAGACTAACTGATGAAAAAGCCAAAGGGGACCTTATAACATCTGGAGCAGAACGGCTGGTCAAACTTGATGTGAACAAGTCTTTGGAGAATTTAGACCTGATATCGGAGGCATTGGCTGCGTCTCTTGGAGAAAAAACCTCTTCAAAAGTTCTAGCAAGAATCTTCAGAGAAATCCCAATAAACGAGCTCGACTCAAAGTCGCGCATGAAGATAGAGGGAGCATACAATAGAGGAATGGAACGAGCAGTCAAGCTGGAAGATTATGCAGGAATGATGTCACATCTTTGGAACAAGTGGCAGCTATTAGGTTTTGATTCTGACGACATCTCGTTCATTTCAGATGAGTTCGGAAAGTTAATGAAACGAGGTCGTGCGAAGCTGGCTCTGACCGAACTTGAGAAACTGAATACATTCTTTGGAGAGAATAAATTCGAGATAAGAGTTGGAATTACCTTGCAGGCTTTCAAGAACCTGTCAAAAGCTCCAGTTAAAGACAGAGACCATTTTAATGCAATTTTTGAAGCTGCCTTGAAACTTTTCGAAGATCTCGTGACGAGTATGGAAAAGTGTGAACCAAAGATTTGCAGAGAGCTTGTGAAAAGTCAACCAATGGCAGATCTTTGTCTTGCATCTGTAACGGCGGTTATCAGCCTGATGGACAGATACATCAAGAGACCAGGAAAATCGGTTTCTGCAGCATCCGTGTATCCACTCCTGCATGAAACTATTAGACCTCTAGTAACAACAGCATTGAAGACTCTAAAACAGAATGGTGATCAGAAAACAATCAAATCTATGAAAACAGCTATCAATAAAATCAGAGGAGATAGTTCAGCAAAAGAAGCAATGGTGATTGAGGCCAAGTCACATTTTGGATAGTTTGATTGGCCCGCACAACCTTCTTGAAGGATAATCTATGTCGTTGCAGAACCAAATGAGGACAGAGCAATGATTCCTTTTACAGAACTGACACTCACCAGAGATATCGTGATCATACTTCATGCAGCAGTTGTACTCTACTCTCTGCTCTTCTTTGGTACTTTTCTCAATCAGTGGGCGAAAAGCCCCTTACGCAAGTTGACTGACATCAGACTTGCATGGGCGGTGTTCATGCTAGGAATGGTTCTCAATACATTCTCTTTCATAATGACTGACTTTTATTTCACTGTAGATCCTGAAGCACTACAATGGACAAAGACTGGATACATAGCCATGATGTTAGCATTGGTAGGATTCTTCTTGGCACTGGAGAGAATTCTTCCCTATAAAACCAAGAATGTCTTCACAGGTTCAGTGATTATTATTGCATTCGTTACAGTTTTTGCATCAAGAGAATGGCTTTCCATACTTGCACTTTTTGCATCTCTTTTTGCATTCGGTATGCTTGCTTTATTCTTTCAATATTATGTGAAGAATACAACAGGCACCGTGAGAAGAAGCATGAGGATGATCTTCTTTGGAGTCCTCATCGGTTTTGTCGGATATTTGTTGCGAAGTGATCCAGCATACTATATCTTCGGAGAACAGTACTATGTAATGGGAGCTGCTTTTCTTGTGACGGGACTTGTCATCCTTGGAATCGCAATTCTGAGCTCACCAACACTTGATGAGTTAGATTGGGATGAACAGATGCTTGAACTCTATGTCATTCATTCAGCTGGTGTCCTTATGTTCCATCACAAATTCAAGACCGCTGTAAATATAGATAGGAATCTGACTGCTGCAGGGATTACTGGAGTACAGGAGCTCGTAATGGAGATAACACAGAGCAAGGCGGGTCTAAATAATCTCTCAGTTGGGGATTACGACATTTTGTTCGCTCAAAAAGAGAACTTCATCTCTATGCTCTTGGCAAAGGAATCATACGTGGTGCTGCTTGAAAAAGTTCGAGATTTCGCTGATAGGTTTGAGATGTTCTATGGAGATGCGCTGGAAAAATTTACTGGTGAAGTAACACAGTTTGAAACTGCAAGTACTCTCGTTAAGAGCCTCTTCACACCAGAAGCCTGAAGCGCGTTATCTCCATGGTGCGGATACGTCTATAAGATACAAATCCAAACATGAAAACATGCCTCGTAAGACCTACAGAGATGCTCATGGCTATCTTCGATTCATTGACACAGGTAGACTTGTTCATAGATGGAAGGCTGAAAAAAAGTTAGGACGAAAACTCAATCCAGGAGAGGTTGTCCATCATCAAAATAAAATCAAGGTGGACAATAGATATGGAAATCTTAGTGTCTTCAGATCTCGAAAGGCACATCGTGCTTATCATATCAAGAAAGCTTGGTCTCAAACACGTCGTCGAAGAACCCTGAAACGATGAGAATCAGTGTTTAGGAAACAGTTAGAAAGTATTTAAATATCGCAATTATTCGATGTTTGATTGGTTGTGAATATTGGTCACAGGAATTGAAACAGTAGAAACTCCGAAAAGGGAATTGAACACCTTTGAGAAGTATCTGCCATTATGGATAGGTATCTGTATGGTTCTGGGTATAATTCTGTCACAAATCATTCCAGGTATCAGTGAAGCTATCAACTCGTGGCAAATCTCAGGTATATCTGTTCCAATTGGAATATGCTTGTTTCTTATGATGTATCCCGCTATGTTAGGAATTCAGGCTTCAGAGTTGAAGAAGCTCAGAAAGAATCCTAAACCAATCATCCTCACTCTGATATCGAATTGGGTTGTTGCTCCAATTGTTGGATTTGTACTCGCTCAAACTTTCCTATCAGGCAATGAACAACTCATAGTCGCTGTGATACTGCTCTCCTCAAGTCCATGTACAGCAATGGTTTTGGTTTGGGGATATCTTGCTGAGGGAAATCAAGAACAGAATGTTGTGAATACCACTTTGAATACAATAACGATCCTAGTTCTTTTTGCACCATTAGTGGCAATATTCACAGGTATATCCAACATACCCATTGATCGAGTATTGTTAGTGGTTTCAGTATTAGTTTTCATTGGAGTGCCATTGGTTCTTGGAATAGTATCAAGAAGGTCTCTTGTTAAATGGAAAGGGATGGATTGGTTCCAAAACAAGTATCGTCCTGCAGTCGGAAATCTCGCACTTCTTGCTTTATTGACCACATTGGTGGTACTTTTCTCTCTGAATGGAACAGTAATGCTAGAACATCCGGATTTACTGGTTCTTGTATCAATTCCTCTTCTGACTGGATTTGTTATTGTTGTGGGTTACAATATTATTGCAACAAGACTAGCGAAACTGGTGTACCGCGAAGCAACGATCACGGTCATAATAGGATCATCCAGTCACTTTGAAATTGCTATAGCTACAGCAGTGTCTATGTATGGTGTAGGGTCGATTGCAGCTCTGGGTACAACAATGGGTCTTTTCTGGGAAGTCCCAATTAT
>JBHLRQ010000205.1:0-3553 GCA_048882385.1 Candidatus Thorarchaeota archaeon
TAGTTGCCGTAGTAGCGCAGCACCTGCGCCGCACCCTTCAGCACCACGGTCTCGATCCCTGCCTCTTGAAAATGCCGGGCTAGTGACACTGCGATCTCTTGAGTCTCACCTTCATGGATATTTTCCAGAGCCGTACCGATGACCTCATGCAAATAGGTGCGCTCTACTGGGTCCAGGCAGTGGTAGAGGTAATTTTGGAATAAAATATGCCGGAAACGATAGCGAGATAAGCGCCGTGTCCCCAGGCGTTGTATCTCTTGGGCGCGCACCAGGTGGTGGATACGTTCTAATCGATCGCTGAGACGCCGGATCATGTTCTGTTCATCGAGGGATAACACACGCGCCACGACCTCAGCAGTGAAAACTTCACCCTCCACACTGGCAATTCGTAATATCTCCTGGCTTTCAGGATCCAAGCGCCCTATCCGCTCCGCGATCACCGCTTCTATTCGGGTGGGCAGAATATCCCAATCCAGCATTTCCCCCTCCACCCAACAGCCCTGCAAATCCTGCACCAGGTTTCCCCGCTCTTGCATACCTCGCAGCAACTCGACAGTGAAGAGCGGGTGCCCCTTGGTCTGGTGATAAAGGGTTTTACGGAAGTTTGTGCTAAAACGATTGGGCTCACTATCCAAATAAGACTCCACGAATTTCTGCCTATCAGCTTGGGTAAGGTCAATGGTGATGTCGCCGTAGGCGCGTTGGAACTCATTGATCACGGCCTCCAGAGGGTGTCGCTCCCCTCCCCTTCCTATTGCCAGTTCCTCAGGGCGATATGCACCCAGGATGAGGATACGCCTGCCCAAAAGCTGTCGACCGATGTGAAATAGCAGGCTGATGGATCCAATATCCGCCCATTGCAAATCATCCAGCGCCAGCAATAGCGGTCTTTCCCGGGACAGTGATGTCATCATTTGGGTAAATTGTTCAAATAAGGCAGCTTGTTGCAAGTTAGGATCGTGGATATTATCCTCTCTGAGACTGACAATTTTTTCGAGTTGAGTCAGCCACGCCCTTTGAATATTTATCCCGCCAGTGACGTATGCCGCAGCTCGTCTTGCCAGGGGTCTACCCGGGATCAGCGTTTCAATCAAATCTGGACCAACCTCAACCAGTGTGCCTGTCACTAGGGGAAAAGTATCCCAGATACGCCTGGCATATTCTTGGGAAATCGCCCCCGCAGCCCAGAGTGAATCGACATCCCCGGTCAATAAACCCAGGATTTCTCTAAACGGCAGATAAGGATCACCAATCCCAGTCTGGGCATTGCAGTTCCCGCTGGCGTATAAAAGGTCAGGATAGTGGTTTTGGGCGTTGCGGGCAAATTCCTGAAGCAAAGCGGATTTGCCCTGACCGGCAGCTCCAGTGATGAAAACTATTCGTCCTTTACCTTCCAAAGCAGCCTCAAGACTATTATGTAATCCTTCCATCTCTCGTTCCCGGGCTACGAAAACGCTTCTTGAGCTTTCTTGTATGGTGCTTGAATGGCTGATCAAGGTCACGATGGGTAAGGTTGACTCGGAATCGTTAACCTCTCCAGGTGAAGCCTGTCCCCTTCCTTTAAAGGTGGGAGGGTCTACTCCCTGACCACGTACGATGTTCTTGTAGAGTGTTGTCGTTGAAGGTTGCGGAGAAATTCCCATTTCATCTTTGAGCACTTGTACACAAGCCTGGTACTGGCGATATACCTCAGGGCGTTTACCGGACCAATCGTACAGCTGCATAAGCTTGCAGTGTGCTGCTTCGTTCAACGGATCGAACGTCAGCCAGTGTTTTGCATAGTGGGTAGCGGCATCGAAGTCACTTTTGGCGCTAAGACATTCAACATACCTTTCCAATGCATTGGCGAACTCTCGACGGAGGATATTCGTTTCAAGAAACTGCCACTCGTCGAAATTAATGCTGTCTTTGAGACTAAAGCCACTCATAAAGTCGCCGCGGTACAGTTTTACTACCGTGGCCAGAGGCTCCAGGCAAGATTGGCAAACCTGGGAAGGAGAATGCCCATGTGTCAGGCATGTAGATAGATGATAGTGGAACTGGTCCACATCCAGGTAGATGTTGGCGTTCGCCTTTAAGCCGACGTTTTCCCGATCAATATCCAGCCAATCACCAGAGAGAGCTTTACGTAGCGCGTAGATCGTTCGGCGAAGGTTCGTACGACCGCGACTCTGGTCATATTCCGGCCACAGTAGGTTGACAAGCGAATCACGCCTGTAGCTTTCTCCTGTGGCAGCAATGTAGGCTAGGAGGGCTGTGGCTTTGCGCGTGTCTGCATTAACCGGTGATCCGTCGATCTCTATCCGGGGAGAACCAAGCAGGTAGAGGCATAATAGGGACATTGTGGCACCTCAACGTTTTTACAGTATAGCAAGAGTCGGCTATCAAGGTCAATGGGAAAGGTGTATCGGATGGGCATTCATCTATATTTACGATCACTTCTCAAATAATTTGTATTTCCTGTCACGTATTTCGTCACGATTCTGCGACGGTTGCCTGATAATCTATGCGTGATGATGTTGATCCGGACAATTCATTATGTGCAGGTTAGCCTGTAAAGCGATCAGGCCCAGTTTTATAATTTTTTCATTTTTGGAGGTGTCAGATGTATCTTGTAGTTGGTGCAACAGGTAGGCTTGGCGGTCAGATCTGTCAGCTTCTGGCTGCCAAAGATGTTGGAGTCAAGGGTTTGGTCAGGTCAACATCGGATCAAGCCAAAGTTGAGAAACTTAAAGGTTACGGGGTTGAAGTGGTAGAAGGGAATATGTGTGATCGCGCCTCGTTGGAAGCAGCCTGCCAGAGGGTCACAGTAGTGATTGCGACAGTGTCCTCGATGCCAGTCTGCTACCAGCCAGGGGAGAACGACATTCGAACAGTTGACAAGCAGGGTTATATTAACCTTATTGATACGGCAGTAGCTGCTGGTGTGGATCATTTCGTCTACACATCGTTCACAATGGACAACGAATTCCCCCTCAGGAATGCAAAACGTTCCGTAGAACAGTACCTGAAGGACAGCGGACTGACCTATACGATCCTTCGGCCTGGATATTTTATGGAAACCTGGCTGAGTCCAGCAGTTGGGTTTGATTACCCCAATGCCAAAGCCCAAATTTTTGGATCAGGTGAGAACCCCATCAGCTGGATTTCATCCCTGGACGTGGCGAAGTTTGCGGTTGAGAGCCTGCATAATCCGGCAGCGGTCAATGCTGTCCTGCCTTTAGGCGGTCCTGAGGCCGTAAGCCCATTGGAGACAGTCAAAATCTTCGAGGAAATTGGTGGTCAGTCTTTCGAGGTCCAGAATGTGCCGGAATCGGCGCTCGAGGAACAGCTGAATGCTGCCACTGATCCCATGCAGCAGTCCTTCACTGGCCTGATGCTTGCATACGCATTAGGAGACCCGATCGATATGCAGGAGACCCTGAAAGCGTTCCCGGTTGAGTTGACATCTGTAAGGAACTATGCTCACAGCGTACTTATCCCAGTTTAACGATACCTGCCACTGGACTCAGGCTTTACCCCTGAGTCCAGTGGCTCCTGCCACGTGCACAGG
>JBHLRQ010000206.1:0-3549 GCA_048882385.1 Candidatus Thorarchaeota archaeon
CATCACCATCCGCATCAGGATCGGCACCTAAGGGATTTGTTCCATACACAATCTCCCAGTAGTCGCCCAGTAAATCATCGTCCGAATCAGAATCCAAGGGATCGGTTCCAATCTGAACTTCAAATGCGTTAGAGAGTCCATCTTGATCAGAATCAAGCGACATGGGATACATATCGTATCCATCATTGGGGTGGGGTATATCCGTGTCACCGATGCCATCACCAGCAATTGCATGTTTACCTGTTCCACTTCCATCATCAAGACCGAGATAATCTGACCAGTAGTTACCCTCAAGCAACTCGGGATGATACCAGAAGTTACCAAATACCGAATCAAAGTCAAATCCCTGCACGACATTGTCAATCAGGTTGTTATGGAAGATCAGATTGTATGATGATGTTTCAAGGTATATCCCAAACTCACATTTTTCAACTATGTTTTCTGACAGGGTGTTGCTATCACTCCCAGAGAGATAGATGCCATAGATGTTTGAAGTGGAATTATTGCTAGTCAGATTGTTGTTACTAGCACTCAATAAGTAATAGCCGATGTTTGCATTCACAGTGGCATTATTGAATACCAGCATATTGTTACTAGAACTCTGCAAACGGAATCCATCATAATTCCAGTTAGCGGTATTTCCAGTCAGGTTATTGGAAGTACACAATCCTCGCAACCAGAATCCACTCTGAGTATTGCTGATTGCCGAGTTATTGACTAGGACATTGGACCAGCAACCAGACAGTTCAAACCCATGTTCACTGTTGAAGGATGCATTGTTGTTATTCAGAACGCTATCTCTGACGCCAACCAAATAGAATCCCAATACATTGTTAACGGCAGTATTGTTGATTAACTTAGCACGACAACTAGCCAGAATGATTCCCGTACCCCCATTGTCCATTGCCGTGTTGTTGATCATGATATTGGTATCTGTAGAACCATCCAGATAGAATCCATCATATCGATGATTGGTGGCGATGTTGTCAATAAGGACGTTACCACTGGACTGTTGAGTTCTGAATCCACGAATACTATCTGCTGCTATATTACCTGTTAGATTATTGAAATCACTATAACTCATAAGCATAAACCCGCGGCTGTTGCTTGTAGCGGTGTTGTAGGCCAGCGTATTCGAACAGGAACTCTCCAGATGGACACCATAGTAGCAATTGCTGATGGAGTTCCCATCTAGTGTGTTATTATCGCTCTCCAAGAGATAGATTCCAAATATGCAGTTTACGATTGTGTTATCAACTACTGTTCCATTGACCGTCCGGAGCAGGTAGACACCATGGATATCTCCGGCAGAGGTGAATTGCAGTCCATTGAGTATGCAATTCCGAATCTCGAAATGAGCGGTGGTGTCTTGGATGTGAATGGGGTGTGCCACGTCACTCGTGATACTCAGGTATTCGATGACATATGGTTCCGATTCAGATCCTTCACCAGGAAAACCAAGAGATTCAAAGTCCAAATTATCGTCAATGAAAATTGGCGAGTGAGGTGTGTATGGGTCTTCAGATATCTTCATTCTGTCAATGGGAATTGCTACAACATTCGTTTCAGGTTCTACTACAGCCTGATTGTCTGAATCCGAAAAACTCATCCCAAATACGAGTACAACTACACACACCAATACTATGACCAGAAGCCGTGCATCCCTAGACACGCAACTCTCCTCCTTCCACATACTTCTTGCTGAATCATCAGAACAAAGGAATCTTGGTTTGAGTTGCCCACTCGCGGGTATGAAGTTACTGCATCTATGCAGTCACATGATGACAGATTTGTAGGCCAGAGGTTGTAACAGGTCTGAAATAAGCCTTACGAGATTCGCAATATAGTGAAGCGTGACCGATTTCTGGTATTTTGTGCTATAAATCGAAATCACACTCAAGACATCTTTTTCCTAGGAAGAGGATTCTGGAAAGATTAGATGATCTGGAAACCTCTGTTGATGCGTAAGAGTTACTATTTCCTATTACAAAGGTATTTTATTTTGAAGCCTCAGGAAGTTCATAACGGATTGTACCGGATTATGCGGAATGGAAAAAGACGGAAGACCATTGACGATTTTTCAGTGTCTCAACTACTTGATGACTTCCTCAGCCCTGAAACTGAACCTAGTGGAAAGTCTGTAAATGAGATGAATGATGAAGAATACATCAGGATGATGCTTAAGAAAGACATACAGAGGTCAATGGAAAGGACAAAGAGGGCGCATCAATTAAGGCGTGATAAGACTCCAAGTTCTTACAAGGACACACTTGACGAGAATATCCGAAAGAGGTACTTTCCAGACATGGATGAGAAACCTCCCAAGAAAGAAGTAACACCTGAGGACATCTTTGTTGAAGAAATAGTTAACACCTTAGTGGTCAAGGATGTATCAATTCTAGCATCTAAGATGAAAGAGGCTGTTGATTTTATCCAAGAAGAAATGGGAACTATTGCAAAAACTGAGAGCTGAATCGAATCCCAGAACCATCATGAGTTGTTCAACAAGAGTCCTGTCATGCGGCATATGTGGTCAATGAATGATTTGCTACAGATTAAGAAGGGGTCGTGTTGACCCCATCTTCAATCAGAAGTCGCCTTCTTCTTCAGGAGTCTTTCGGACACCCGTGCATATAGACGAGTATTCCGTAAGTTTCCACTGGCCAGAATTGTTTTTCTGGAGCTGAACTGGTGTATCCATGTCCTTGCCACCAGAGTCAATGAAGATCTTTAGACCCTTACCATGCTCTTGCTTTTTGGTGACAGTCATAGTGAGATTGTTCTTATTGAACTTGTAACCATTCTGTGGAGTCCCACCAACATATGAGCGCGCGATGTTCTTGTTTTTCTTGAACTGACCGACAAAGTACTTGGCACTCCTTCCCAGCTTGAGACCGGAGGGAGACCCTGAATCTTCTAGACAATCTTTCTTGGACACAACCACAGTCATCATCGCATTAGCAAGTTCTGGATCTTTCTCAATATTCAGCGCTGCAATCAGATAATACATGATTGTGTTCTCAGGTTTTCCTGCATCCTTCTCCCATGCCGATTTGAACTTGGAAAAAGATGTAATCATAGGCTTGGTAATCTTTGCCATCTCAAATCACTAGAACGTTCAATGCGCTGCTATACAAAAAGGTTGGGTGACTATACAATATCTATAAGGACGCGGTTTCCCCTTACTAATCCCCAGCTAAGAAATTTCAGCTGATTCCAACGCTCAAAAGCAATCGACTCGAAATGCTTCAATTTGCAGAAATAGGCAGTGAGTACGATACCATGTGATACTAAGAGGATATTCTTATGATGGAACATCATGTTAGTCGTGTTTACTGCGCTCTCGAAGCGTTTTAGAGCAACAGATCCTGACTCCCAGCCAGGAACGCTTTCCTCCATGTTCGTGAGTGTATCACGGACTCGAGATCGATATTCATCCTCGGGAATAACACCCTCATGTTCGCGTTGGAGTTCATCCAGTCCAGGCAATTCGTATGTCTGGACATCGAGTCCCTCAGCAAAGACCTCAGCTGTCTGGCGAGCCTTCTT
>JBHLRQ010000207.1:0-3537 GCA_048882385.1 Candidatus Thorarchaeota archaeon
GCTAGGGCAAATCCAAGTAAGGTTCCAATAATAGCAGATACTGGAAACAGCAAAACTACCCACCCTGCCGAGTTTGTTACACCAAACAATATTGTCAGAGGTATTATTGCGAGGACAGATATGATAGCAGGCTTTGTGTACTTCACTTCAATCACTCTTTTACTACTACTAAACCAACCAATCTCTGCACATCCTATTTGCATCTTATATCTATGCTGAATGAAAGAAATTTCTTTATACTGGGTTAGCTGATTATAGTGGAAGTAGTCTTCTTTTATCTCAAAATCGGATAAATTGTGAGCGATAGAACACCGATGGATTTATTACAAAGTGGTTAAAGTGTTTAGGTTAATTCTGTTAAATTATTCGTGTTAATTCAGAAGGCGTGAAAAATGTTCAGATACTTACGATATCCAACTAAGCAACAGGGTCTCATCTGGCTCAGACGTCGCCAAAAAGAGAGACCTTCAGACATTGCAATGGATTTGAAGGTATCTAGACCATTTGTCACTATGGCCCAGAAGACAGCTGAGGAGCGAATTCTCAAACTCCTTCAACATACAGCATCAGTCAATCGAGTAAAGATAGAGCGTCTCAGTACACGATACGGCATTGCCAAGGGGTATTGCTCGGCTTACGATACATACACTTACATCTTCTATTCTCCAAAGATTGGTCTTCAATTGTGGTATGAGCACAAGCGTGATTGTGGCACTTGCGGAACGAAGGACCAATGCCTAAAGACTCTTCAAACACTGGCAGAGGAGTGGGAGATCCCTCTTCCAGATGACAAGCCTCCAACAGAACTTGGTGTCTACCTTGTTGATATAATCGGAAGGCGACTGAAGTGGAATCAGAAATAAGAACCAGACAAAAAATATGTCCGACTCCTCCTCCTCTTTTGAGGAGTAGGATTTGGCATCAGAAACCCATGATTATCACAATATCACTCGGTGTAATCACGATGTTATTCTTTTCAGCATTCGCGACAATAACACCTACACCAGCCATTTTGCCATTACCAACAGGTAACGATGTATTCGATGTATTGCTAATGGATGTGGATCAGAATGGTAATTTTGTGCAGAATGTTACCTACAATAGCAAGGTTCAATCAGACTCAGTTCCGTTTTGGGGAAAGATAACTGAGATAACTACCGGAGGGTTTGCAATTGCAGGTTTTCGCGAGAACGACAATGATGGTAATCGTCATCTGTGGGTGATGCGCACTGACGAAGATTATAATCTAATTTGGAACAGAACCTATGAAAGTACATATGAAATTCGTGCAATAACCGAGATGAACAATGGGGACTTGGCAATCGGACATTACCTCACTGATTATGGATATAGAATGAGCACATTTCAGATACTGGTCATTAATGACCAAGGCGACTTCGTCAAGGAAGGGACTTGGCATTTTGAATATGGTCATGCAAGTGGATTTTCTCACTGCGAGGATGGAGGATTTATTATTGCTAAAGAGATCTACAACACTCCAGGTAGCTCACCCTTTTGGATAGCTCGTATTGATACAGATCTGAATGTTGTCTGGAACAAGACATACCCCAGTTTTGCTACACACACAGACATTCTGGAGGATTTGGCTGGAGGGTTTACTATGCCATTGGAACCTGGATTGGACGGACCCATAGGAATAGTACGACTTGATGACCAAGGCAATGAATCTTCAAGAGTCTTCACAAGTTCGAATGAAACAAGGCAATATCTTACCTTGACCCAATGTAGTAATGGTGAATACCTAGCTGGGGGTCCTGGTTATATCATTCGTTTTGACATTGAAGGAAACATCCTGTGGGAGAAGAATGTTAGCTTCTATGTGCACAGGATTCTGGAGCTGAATCCAGACCGATTCGTTGCCTTCAAAGCATCTGGCGCACGATATAACGGTTGGGAGGATCCAGGGATTTACCTTGAATGTTTTAATACAGGCGGCGAAATTGTTTGGATTCGTTCAGTTCATCTTGACGGATTTTTTGTCCCTGATATTATATGCAACGCTGATGGAGGTCTTACCATTCTTGGAATGATGGCTTCCAACTATCCATCTGTGTTGGATGAAGAATGGTCAAGGGGTTGAATCAACAAGGAGGGTGAGTACTATCATCGTCTGTGGACACCCTGATGGGAAAAACTCCAGAAACGCTGAGTACCGAGATACAGAATATTCAGATCTTTGTCGCGTGGACAAAGGAGGGTAATTGAATGAAAACAAGATTGATACAACTAATTGCAGGATTGTTTGTGATGGTACTTTGCATCTCAACATGCACAACCACAACTAATGCTGCCGTAATATGGGAAGACGACTTTAGCGATCCGAACCTACCTGGTTGGACACTATACGGATACGAGAATTCATCTTCACCGGTCATGATAGATGCCAACTTCTCGGCTACGGATGGCACGTTGAAGGTACTTGATGACAAAGTCAACATTGCTAGACACAACAGCAACATATCAGTAGGGACTTGGAGTTTCGATATGTATGTTCCAGACGGTTATGATGGAGCTTTCTATGTTCAGTTCTTATCTAATGGAACCGTTTCGTGGGTAGGAGCAACAAACAATAGTCATGTTTCTACTGGATTTTACCGAGATAGGTTTATGGTCTGGCGAGAAGTGGGAACCTCTGGTTCGGTTATCAGAGACGGGATCATGGATACCGTACCAGGATGGCACCATGTTGATGTGAGCAGGAATAGTTCTAGTTACTTCGAGGTCAGCATCAATGGAACTCTCAGAGCTTCTTTTGATTACACAGGTATAACAAGTTCTACATATCTCCAAATCTATAGCAGTATTGCAACTGGTTGTGCCATCGACAACCTAGTTGTTACTATTCCCGATGAAACACCAACACCCACAACTCCACCTGGTGGATTGGGAGATATAACTACTCTTCTCATTATCGCTGGTGTTGTCGTAGCTGCCATTGTCTTAATAGTTGTATTTGCTAGACGTCGATAGTAAAACAAAAGAGTTGAGGGTCTCTCGAGGCCCTCTTATCTTCATTCAGGGTCATTGATCTAGCTAGAAATTCTTCATGAAGGTAATTAGTTGTCAAAAGTGATTACAACATTTCCTTTCTTCCTTCCAGTGTCTACATACCTATGGGCTTCGACAATCTCCTCGAGTGGGAAGGTTCGATCTATGATAGCTTTCAGTTTACCTTCTTCATAAATTTCACGAAGAAAAATTAGATTCTCGACTTCTTCTTCTGTTGAAGACCTTGAGGACAAAAAAATTCCATTCTCCATAAGAGATCCCTTACACTTAGATGAAGAGAGTTTTCTTACAGCATCAAAAATGACATCGTACTTTTCTCCGGATTTTTTAAAGTCTGTTATTCTGTAATCAATAAGAGTTGTGGCACCCAATTCTTGTACCCAATCAAAATTTGTCGAACTGCATATTGCTGTTACCTCTGCACCCCAGTATTTTGCCAGTTGAACTGCATAACTCCCCACAGAACCTGATGCTCCATAGACCAAGACTTTGTCATCTTTTTGTATG
>JBHLRQ010000208.1:0-3522 GCA_048882385.1 Candidatus Thorarchaeota archaeon
CTTCTCCTTAGACTCAAGTTTTTCCAGAGCTTTCTTTTTCCGCTTCTCAATATCTTCTGGTTTTTTCTCACGAACTTCAGGTTGTTTAGGCTGCTCTCTATTTCCCTGCTCTTTCAGCTTCTGCTTGTGTTCTTGTTTCTCTCTTTGCTCTCTGTACTCCCGTTTTTTCTTGCTCCTACGCCTTTCAGCACCACTTTCCAGACACGTGACCCCCTACCCAATCCTCTCCTGGATGACGACGAGTGCTTCATTCATCTGGTTTCTTCCGAGCAGGTTTGGATAGAGATCATTCGAGTGTGTCAATAACCTCTCAGCCACATAGTACTGTGATGACCCCTCGTAGATGAATTCCTCTGATACATCAAGAATCATCTCAACAAGTGGCTCAATATCCCCTTCTTTTACAGCCTCCATCCGAAATACAAGATTGTTCACATATCTTGGTTCCTGAGCAAATGATCGCATCTCAGTGTCAAGAAACTCATGTAACTTCTGACTCTCCCAAGCATCTGTCTTCGCTGAAGGAACACGAGTAGGTGTAACTCTATCAGTAGCAGCTGGATCAACAGGCTTTGACCTTTCTACACGACTCATGATTGTGTCAGGTAATTCTATAGTCGCATTGAGATGAGGATGTCCTGCGAATACCCTCTCCATGACTGATTTGATTCTCTCTCCAGTGACCTGCTGAATTGGCATGTCCATTTTTAGAAACTTGTTCAAGGGAAGTATCATCACACTCTTTGGAATACTCTGCCCCTCAAGGCGAATGAGGGTTTCTCCCTTTCTCATCTGAAGTAGATGGTTCAGTTGGTCATCGTTGACACCGATGTGACCTCCAACAATCTTTCTCTCATCCTCATCGCCAATTGCATGAACTACTACGTTCACCACCAACTTGACAGCATCATCCACAAGTCTTCCGGGCAACTGTTCTATGAGTACGACTCCGAGACCGTTACCTCCAGCAGTTGTGAGCATGTCCAGAATTCTGTCTACTGCCATCTGATTGGCATCGGGACCATAATCATCCTGAACTCTGGGTTTCTGTAACAGATAGCTTGCTTCCTCCAATACGAGGACATTCGTAATCTTCCGGGTTGGATTTGCCATCTTGTACATGTGAATTCCAGCTGCAAGAATTCCCATCAAGAGGGCTCGGTCTTGTTGCGGAAGTCCTTCCATGTCAATGAGGACATCATTGCTTGCCAGCTCTTCAAAGGTCACACCTTCCTCTGTGTTGTACATATCAACGACTACGTGATTCCTGAGCATACTGGTCACTCGACTATAGAGGGCACCATAGAAGTTCTGTCTGAGTTCATCCCCATAGTCGAGTGACGTGCCGACCTCCTCTACAGCATCCCAGAGGTCGCTGAGAAGAATAGGCCGCCCTTGAACATTTCCCTTTGATCTCCAACCACAGTTTCGGTACACTGTATGAACAATGTCATCGAAGTGCATGCTCATGACTCTGTCATTGGGTAACCATCCTGACATGATGTCTACAAGGACCTTCATCCACTTTGACAATGCTACGCCATTTGGTGGTTGGAAGATGTTGATTCGCAGTGGTGCTATGTCTGGATCACCAGCTGTAAAGATCCAGAGGTCGGGATTCAGATAGACCAGAGAGGTCCAGTCGTAAGACCTCCGGGGGACAAGAATCATTGTTCTGAGACCGCACTTACTTGCCTGTGCAGTAAGTGAGAGTGCAGTGGTTGTCTTTCCAGTTCGTACATTCCCGTATATTCCAAAATGCGACTCGAATTGCTGAGGACGGAACCATTCAAACTTTCCAGCTAGTGGAGTACCTCCTTCATTCATTGGATTCCCAAGGATGATGACATCATCTCTGTCTGATACCCACTTACACAGTATTCTCTCATCCGAACTCTTGACCTCTGTAATCGGTTGCACAGGAGGCTTAGGAAGTGGTTCTGTTGCAATGGAGAACTTCTCTCTCTTCGTTACCCTGATACCCATGTCCTTTCTTGGAATGACCAGATAGCCTGCAACCTGATCCGATGTGAGAATGGAGGACTTTCCCACTGGAAGACCAGCCATGAGCTTCGTGATGTCCCTCTGCTTTCGCTTGAACTCAATCGTATACTCTTCCAGCTTGTTGTCGGGGCGTAGAGCTCCAATGAATGAGGTTACGATTCGTCGCATGTCCAGATCTGCATTGGTGACATCTCTGTTCCAAGAGAGCGCTGCGACTGTGACCCTGTGCAGGTTTGGACTGGACAATCTCTCAATCTGTCGTTCTAGAGTCTTGGCATCTCTCTTTGCCTTTGGGTTGACTATCGTCTTGGACTCATGCTGGGGACCAAACCAGCTCTGGTTCTCCTTTGAAACGGTGGTTTCGGAACGTTCCACCAGCCTTCTGTACTGATTCTCAATTCCTTTCAGCTTGGACTTACTGATCTTGTATGGTTCAACGAATACCTGAAAGATGCCATTTTCCATCTCCCGAAGAACCCCAGCTGTCATCTCTAGTGGAGTACGATTCTGGTTCTCGTCCTTGATAGAAAGAGGGACTCCATTGATGATTGCAGCAGCGGCTGAAGAACCCTCTCTGAAGTTGGGTTCCGGCATTGTTGTCACTTCAAAGCTGAAGTCTTTTAGACCCTCTCGTACTGCATCGAGTAAGAGAGTCTTGTAATGCAGGAGAGCAACCTCATCCTGTGACCAAGTGAAGAAGAGAATACGAGTATCTCCATAGGAACGTTGGATTCGCCAACCGAAAGGAATCGAAACGAGGGCTCTCGCAATACTGTGAAACGCTTCTATCATCTCTAAGGGATTCTGCTTGTCCTCCTCAGGGTGTGTGTAGGCATGAGGAACCTCTTTGAGCTCGACCGCTAGAACTCTCTCAGTCTTGTTCATTCCACCCAATGTTGAGCCAAGACTGACTGACTTTGATGATTTCGTAACAAGTCCACTAGTAGGATCCATCGTGCTCCTTTGATTAACAGGCCAGAACCATCCAATCGCGAATAGAATTGCTGCACTTATGATAACAGTGGCATAGAACGCATTTCCAAAGATGGGAAACGGTATTCGTGATAGACTCTCAAGAATTACAAAGCCGATGCTTCCAAAGCCTACCACGTATCCGATTACGATTGAATACAACCAATTCTTAGTGTCATGCTCAGTGATGAGAAGTCCTGCTCCTATAAGGAAAATCAGTCCAGTGACAAAAAGAGTTCCTCCTGTCCAGTCTGCAGGAATTCCTGGAACAAGTATGAAGAGAAGTAGAATTCCGGATAATGGTAGTAGTGTGATGAAAAGAACTGCTATGGCTTTCAGTACCCACTTGACCCATGGATCATTCTTCTCTTCCGTCATCATTCCCCACTTCAAACTTCACTGGTCCCAGACTCTCAGTGACAACACCTTCCCGAGTGAGATGTTTCCTGAGCAGTGTCTTCCGAGCCCGTCGTGACGCCTCTGTCATGCATCCTCACCTACACTGTTGTTCTGAGCACAGCTATTAAGCACCCAGAATCATCTAGT
>JBHLRQ010000209.1:0-3519 GCA_048882385.1 Candidatus Thorarchaeota archaeon
CCTGAAACACGCGTAGCAACAACAGCTTTTCCTGAGGAAAGATATTCGAAAAGTTTGAGAGGCGATGCAGCATGTGCAGCCGGAGTATTTGGAAATAGACATAATGCAACATCTGAAGCCGCGGTGAAAAATGGCATCTCACGGTATAGGTGGAGTCCAGCATGAGTTACTACATGTTCCAGGTTAGAATGAATTAGCCGATCAAGGAGTTTTGTGATGGATGCTCCTGCTCCTACAAGTAATATTGTTGAGTTCGGAACTCTCTCATTGAGACACTTTGCTAGATCATAGATGAGATCAATTCCTGCCCAATCTTCCAAATGACCAGAAAAAAGTAGAACAAATTGATTCTCGATTCTGTATCTATTTCTAATTTCAGAAGCATCTACATCAGGATTGAATAAGGCAATATCTACACCATTTGGAATGACCACGACTTTGTTGGGATCTACCTTTTGTGAAAGTAAGAGGTTTTTGAGAAACTCCGTAACTACAAATATGCGGTTTGCCCATCGATACAGGCTAAACTCAAACATTTGAATAATGGCTGCACTAAAACTATTCATTGGTTTGTTTGTTAATTCAGCAACATATGCTGAAATCCAATCTGGACATCCGAGGAGAAATGGTCTTTTTGTGAATTTTGAAGATAGAAATGCCACCATACCAACAATTGGAGATGCATGAGCGGCTATAACCACATTGGGTTTTAATCTCGTTATTGTTCTAGTTGACTTTATCATGAATAAGAAAATCGTAATTAGATATGCCAAAGGTTGAAACCTATGCCATAGTGCAATCAATCGTTGTTCTAAAAGGAGGTATTCTGCGTTGATATTCTTATGTACTTTGGATGGAGGTTTTAACCAGTTTTTAGTATATTCCCAATCAGGACTTCTCTGACCAATAAGATATCTCAATGGTTGGGTGACGATAAAATGAATTTGAACACCTGTATCAGCAATACGTTTTGCATATTCATACACAGAACGATCCGAACCAAGAAATGGAGGAAAATGTTCGACAAAAATCGTTAAACGTTTGATATGGTTAGAACCTAACATCGATACGTTTTGGCCTACTTTTGATTTATAATTTATTGTTGATTTTTCTGTGCAATGTCTAGTTTTTCTCCTCTCTCGAATTCAAGGTAAAGAATTGTAAATGCTGCTAAAACGATCGCGAAGAGCAATGGTATAGTTAGAAAATATATTGGTTTGAATGTTCCATTATTAGTAGTGTAAAAGAAATCAACCGTGTAATAAGATTGGACAATCTCTACAGGGAAGATAGTCAAATTTAGAATTGTTATAGTTCCGTCTTTAGTAGTTGAATCCAAATTACTGAAAGCATACCTCCAAAGAACATAGGTCAAATTAGTAAACACACTTGTCCTGGGGATTATACTTCCTTTGATGGACTCGTCATTCGCATCAACTCCTTCAAATGTCAGCGACAAGTCTGCATTACGACCTAATGGCGGATCCCATGAAGCTCTTATCCTTGATGCAAACTCTGTTGTTTCGTTGAATCTGAAGTCGACCACCTTTGTAAAACTAATAGTGACATTACTCAGATACGAATTGTCTGTTATGTTTCTTGTATCAAACCAGAATAGCCCATTCATTCCATCTGAGTTAACATGTGATTTGACTTGATTGATGTTCACATTATTCCCCTGAATGCCTATATGGGTCGACCATCCTTCAACGGTTTGAAATTCATCTTGCCATTGTCGAGTTTCTTCGAATCCTAAACTGGCAAAATTATCATACGTATAATTTGGATAGACAAGAAGTAGACCTAGAATTATGGTTAAAGCCAAGCGGCGATCACGCAATAAAAGGAAAAATGGAATTGACCACAGCAAATACCAGCCGTAGAAAAAATTACGTACCATCGCAATAAGAAGTAGGGCAGTGGCTCCTATAAGAGCTAGCAGGGATTTTTGAGAAACATTTCTTCTCAGACCAGTAATCCAATCCCGTTTTGCATTGAATAGGATAAACAAACCAAGGCATATAGTCATTATACTGCGAACTATACTCACATCAACAGGATATCTCCAATATACTTCCCTTGAAAATGGTAGAAGATGATAGGAACCCGCAGTAAACCCTATACCGACAAGTATGACACCAAGTGCCAATGATATCTGCTGGTATAGTCTTGCTTTTATTGTCGGATTATCTCTATTGACTTGCCTCATCAGATAAAGTACGCCAAGAACGAGGGCAAATGATACTCCAATGGCAATTATATCTGATGGAAATGGAAGTGTAAGTAGAAATCCAAAGAGTGATTCGAATAAACCCAATGCGCCATTACTCTGGGATCCACTGCTTGTTCCATTTAGGTTCGTCGTCCAAGCTAATAGGGGAAATGGAACGAAAGTAAGGAGGGCTGATAGAATCGCACTAATGGTAAACCATAATCTGTTCTTCGAATCTTTAATGTATGTGAACAGAATTGGAAATACCACTAACGGGTAGATCTTCGTTGCTGCAGCAAGTCCAATGAATACACCGCTGATTACGTATTTCCGCTGTAACAAGAACCACAGAGCAAGGAGAAGGAGTAAATTAGCCAGTGGTTCGAAATGACCATTCCAGCCAGACTCTATTACCGAAATTGGGAGGAACGCATATGCAATGGCGGCAGTCGATGCCCACATAGGTCCAAATTCTTGATGGACTAATTTCCAAAGTACAATTAGTACAGCGACATCCATCATGATAGCAAAGAGTCGGAAGCCCTCAGCGCCTTGGAAAATCGAAGTGATCACATATATGAAATACGCAAACACTGGAGGGTATGGAAAGTAGAATCCCGTATATGGTACAACTCCGTTATGCATTAATTTGCCAAAATCGATATACCATAAAGCATCGAGGGAGATATGATGAGTCATTCCGATGAATATTAACCGGATTACAATAGCTAGAACCGCGGCACCAACAAGATGTGACCCTTTTCGAATAAGTGGTTTTTCAACAGTTTTCTCTCTTCTAATCAATGTTGTAATGAATAATACATAGAATGCAATCCATAGATAAACGAGAAAGAAGAAAGGATACATTTGCGATCCAAAAACACTTAGAGTAAGAGCAATTAGTAGATTCGCAACTGCTGACAGGATTATCAGTTTATCTTCATAGTTCGTTCGACCTTCAGTTAAATCAGGAGTGTATAGTCTTGACATCATAACACCTCCTGCAATTTCCAACCTTCCAAAAGCTTTCGACGAAATAGAAGTTTGGTAATAAGAATCATAAACTGGAGGATGGTCTTTGCACCAAGCTTGCTTCTTCCATGAATACGATCAAGAAACACTATGGGTACATCTTTCACTCTAATATTGGAATTTCTAACTAAGATTTCTAATAGAAACTTGAAACCATCATTTTGAAATCCGGTCATTAATAACTGAGCTGACCTACATCCCACCAATCCACTCATAGGATCTTTGGTTTTAACTCGGAATAATATTGAAACAAGACGAGTTGCTATCACGCTCAA
>JBHLRQ010000210.1:0-3517 GCA_048882385.1 Candidatus Thorarchaeota archaeon
TCTCAATGTGTAAGTAGACGCACTGTAATCCCAGGTTTCAAAATCAAAGTAGAAATATCCTGGTCCCCCAATTGATGATCCATTCAGGAACTCACCAGTAAAACCTGTTCCTGATAGTGACCATTCTACAGTGCAATTTGCCAGACCTGTTGATAACGGATAAGACAAATTCAACGAAGGTGCAAGAACATAAACTCCAATTCGAATTGTATCTGACCAATTGAATGTCTGAGCGCTATAGCTTGAGGTCAGAGCGTCAAGCCAGACAGCGGTATCGATCTGCTCGATTGTTACACTTACAGCAGTGGTTGCCGCAATATAGTTTGTTCTATCAGCTGTTATTGTTAAGACATAATCTCCAACGAATAGGTCATTAGTATCAACGAATCCAGTGTAATATCCGTCCAATCCTGGAACAGGTGAAAGAGTGATGCTCTGTTCTCCTTGTGCAGTCCATGTAATATCCACTGTTGCTCCGAGCAGAGGAGTGTTACTATTGGTGTTGTTGACATAGACTGTGATATTCACAGGACTGCCCTTGAAGAGCACAGGTTGTGCTTCACTAACAACCGTAAGTCCAATTGGCAGTTTCAATACATTCACGGTACGTTGTCCAGTCACTGTGACATAGTTCTTGAGAGTGGCTGTTATAGATATAACATAGGTTGAAGCAGTTGCAAGATTTTCTGTATCAACCGTTAGGGAGTAGTTACCTGGATCAGCTATCACTTCAGTAAGACTACCACCTAGAACACCAAACTGATAGACCAGTGTAGCTCCAGATATGAGAATGTTATCCCGTGTGTCATTGAAGATTGCCCAGATTGATATGTCTTGGCCCCAGTAGACATCTGGAATGGTCTGGGGAAGAATGAGTTCTGTAGGAATGCTTAGGATCTGTATCGGTACAGAGATGTCTGAAATGAAGTAGTCACCTATCTGAGCACCGACCACAAGTGTGTAGAGACCTGCATCAAGACTAGTTGTTGTGAGTGTGATATTGTATAGCCCTGGTCCAACTAACACATAATCTGGTACATATCCAATATCTGGCCATGTCAGTGTGAGAACAGCGCCACTAATAGGTGCATTCCCCGCATCCCTGTCAACAAGCTCGACTATCACATATGTTGACTCACCATAGAATGTACTTGGTGATGCAAGTTCATTCAATTCTCCTTGCCGAAGTCTGATTTGAAATGGGACTTGGATCTGAACAGATTGATAGTCTGAGAGCGATAGTGTTACTATGAGTGCATTTGTCCCTGTTGCACCTGCATCAAAACAATCTACAACCAATTCATAGACCCCTGGTGCAATTGGAGTTATACTCCATATTGCTGGGCCAGATGCATTGGTCTTGTATCTAACTGAGAACGAACCCTCTGCTCCACTGATTGGAATGGAATGGTCCAAATCATTAAGGTTTAAGATTACGGAAACGTCATCATTTAATGGCACGGTAGATGGATCTGGCTCTTCATTTTTGAGCTGTGCCTGAATTAGTCGAACAGTCCCTTGGAGTAAGATAGTTGTTGTATTGCGATAAAATGGCACTAGTGTGGGATTCCAGAGCAGACGCAGAGAAAATGTGAAGGTGCCAATATTTCCAAGACTATTCGTGTCAACTACGATTGAGTAATTACCCGCATTTCGAAAGATCCAGAAATCTACACCTTCTACCAGACCACTTGGACTAAGACAGTCGAATATTACAATTGCATCATTAATTCCATCTAGAGTTGAATCATCGACATATGAAAACATCAATGTCATGTTGTCGTGTATCGGTACTGTTGGTGTTACATCGCGAATTACTAATCCGACTCTATTGACGGCGCTTACCCATGCAGATGCTCGACCATCTGCATAGTATGGTACAATACTATTCTGCCAATCTAAGTAGAAGGTGATGTTCCAATTGCTCACTAATCCAGTATTCAACACTGAGGAGTTGATTGAAATCTCATAATTCCCGCTAACGTAAGTCATTGAGAAGTCATCGACTTGCAGCAGCGACCCCTCACTATATATCAGCAGTTGGTCTTTGCTGAGCTGGATTGCTTGCCCTGTTGCTGAATCACTATACCTAATAGTGAATGTGACATTCTCAAGGAATTTGACCTGTGTTGTCGAGGTTAGTATTTCTGTAATGGAGTTTCGTTGCATAACACTGAGAGTTAGTATTATCACAGAGGAGGAATAGTATGGTGCACTTGAATTCCAAGACGATCGTACAACAAGGCTGACAGTTGTCCCAGCTGCTCCCAATGCCGTTGTATTGAGTGAAATGTAGTAGCTGCCATCAGCTGGGCTTTCTAGTACATAATCAACTCCTTCAACCAAGTCAACTCCACTGATTGTTAGCGTAATCGATGCTCCAGCAATTCCATTCGAGGATAAAGAGTCTTGATAGTATATTAAGAAATTGACATTCTCAAGGTATGGTGTTGGTTCTGGTGAAACAGTCAATTCCAGATTTGTGGCTCGTTCTCGCAAAGTAAATGAAATGAATGTTTCAGCGGAAAGATAGAATGGAGAGGAGTCTGGATAACTAAGCTCTATCCAAAGAACATATTCCTTGTTTATCTCAAGATTTTGATTATATGTTTGGACTGTTAGAAGATAATCTTCAGAAGCACCACGCCATTCTGAACTGAAGAACCACGAACTTCCGTTCAAGATTCGAATTGTGGTCGATGTTGAAACGTTCCCAATTTCACTAAGTGTCAACACATCGCTATAATGAAATACCACTTCAAGGGAGTTGTTGAATGGTGTTTCATCAACAGGCTCTACAAGAAGGACTGTTAATCTATATCGTAAGCTAAGAGATCGTGTCGACGCGGCTAACGCGTAGTAGAAATGACTTGTACTCATTTCTACTCTTATTGAATATGTGCCAGGTTTTGCAAAGTAAGTTGTCTTGAGCTCAATCGTGTATTCTCCGTTTCCAAGTGAAGTGAAGGAGTATTCCGATACCGGAATCTCCTGTGTCCCATTATATAGCGTAACTGCCCCATCATTGATAGATTGAGAACTCCCGCTTGTAATGTCAATATATGTAAACTGCAAAGTCACATTGTCGCCATAAGGTGTAGGACTGATCGACGAGTAATCGAATTCTGTTTCACGGAATCTGATACTAACAATGACTGTTCTACCCGTCACGTTAGCATAGTAAGGCTCTCCAATCCAACTTACACCAATTGTGAACTGACGATTACCTAGTGGCGCTCCTAAGACACTTGTATTGAAGGAAACATGGAATAGCTTTGTAGATACGTTATAGCTGATTGAATAATCTGGTAGTCCAATATTAATTGTCATTTGACTACTGTCTGCAATCCTGTAGGTGCTAATATCTGCCACATCATCGAATGAAAATGAGAATGTTGCATTGACTCCATATGGAGTACTTTCTGGAGGAATTAGATTAATCACAGTGGTTCTCGGAATTATTCGGACCGATACAGTATCAGTCCAGTTCCCATAACCTGGATCAATTCCCTTTGAC
>JBHLRQ010000211.1:0-3403 GCA_048882385.1 Candidatus Thorarchaeota archaeon
ATGGCTCAACATGTTAGAAACTTCTCACCTCTCCTTACAGTGACGGGTTCATTCCTCCTGATTGGTGCTGCATTCTTTTCATTCCTGAAAACAAAGTTCCGATTCAATCTATGGATAGCTTTAGGTGGATTGGTCATTGCTATCGCAGGTGGTATTGCTAGAGAAGGCGCAGAATTGGGCAATGTTCTATATTTGGGAGAAGTAGTTGGCGTATTGCTTCTCTACAAGGGTTTCGTTGATTCTGATAAAATCATCAAAGCAAGAGAAGACAGGTTCAAAGGAAAAGACGAACCAAGTCAGGAATCTGAAACGACTGAAGAAGTTAATCAATAAAGTATAGAGAAGAGGAAGGGGAAAGATTGGCAAGTAAGAAAATCTACTGGGCAAACGCCCTATTCTCAGATGCTGACAGGAAGTTCAATGAGATGGCTGTAGATCGCGTGAGAAACGTAGGATACACTGTTTTTCTCCCTCAAGAAGCATTCAGTGAAGATGCAGACCCTTCAAATGAGGAAATATTCAGGATAGACACAGATGAGCTCCTGTCATGCGATCTCGTTGTAGCATGTCTGGATCAATTTCCAATAGATAGTGGAGTCGCTTGTGAAATTGGTATAGCATATGGTTCTGGGATTCCTGTGATTGGACTCTATACGGACATAAGAGCAAGAAGAGAAGGCGCCGGTAGAATGTACAAGAACCAATACGTGTTGGGAGCAATTGAGTCTTCAGGAGAGATTGTATCCAACCTAGATCGACTAGTGGATGTGCTTCCGAAATATCTAGGATGAAATGGTATTTACTAGAGCTTGTTTCAGTCGTTCTTTGAATCCCGGACCATCCATCTTGAGTTTCATTCGTACCATTTTCCATGCGGCCGCACAGTTCGGATAATCCACGCTGAGCATATCATGAATCACTTCGTCAATAACATCACGATTCTCTTTGGTGACCTCAATGCCTATGTCCTCGAACAGTTCTTTCATCCTTGAGTTCTTGAAGTAGCATGTCATTAACGTTGAAGAATAAATTTGCATTATTATTTCTTTTCAAGAAGTAGGTAGACTGGGTACGTTGATGTTTTCAACAATATTCGAAATAGAGCTGAATAGGTATGCCTATTGTGCAATCTGCTGGCGCAATGAGAAACTGTCACTTACTAAAAGTGGGTAGCTCTTTGTTCACAAAAAAGTCGGGATTGACACCCACAGTAACAACTTCTCCTACTGCACAGACAGTATCTCCAGAGTAGAGAGAACATTTGACAACAGTCTTGTTCCCATTCGATTCTGATATTCGCGCCTTGAGAGTTACTGGTTCGTCCAGTGGAGTAGGCTTAAGGAACTTGATTGACAGAGATGCTGTGACATGCAATAGGTGTTTATCTCCATCATGCTTGTGTGCAGCAGCATTTGCTGTTCCAGTTCCATGACAGTCAATTATTGTAGCAATAATACCTCCATTGAGAATACCAGGAAAAGCCAGATGATGTTTCTTTGGAGTAAAAGTGGCTATGGTTTCGTCATCTTGCCAATAACTCTTCAATTGAAGACCATGTGGGTTGTTCTTGCCACAGCCCCAGCAGAATCTCCCTGTTTCTGGCCATGAATCTTGGATATATTCCTCTGACATACTCGTCATCCTTCTTCATGATACCGACACATGAGGGTATAAACCTAATCTAATCTTGACGAAAGTCACAACTCATGAATAATAGAATCGTGGCTCCCTGTGGTATCGTCTGTACTGAATGTCCAGCATACCTGGCAACGAAGTCGAATAATCTGGAGAAACTGCAAGAGATTGCAGAAATGTGGTCCAGTGAGGACCACCAGCTTGAAGCAAATGACATTGTCTGTGAAGGTTGTTTCAGTGAAAGGGTGCATACATTTTGTGCTGAGTGTGAAGTGAGAGAATGCTCTTCTGGGAAAGGCTATAGAGTTTGCTCAGTCTGTGCTATGTACCCCTGTGATAGACTAAATGAGTTGTGGAGTTCATTCACAACTACATCGGTTGATGAGTGTAGGGATACACTCCAAGCTGAAAGACAGCGACTAACGACTCAGGCTCGCATATAATCCAAATCATTGGCCAACAGTGAATTTGAGAGTAGAGCCAGCGGTAATATCTTTGAAACTCTCTCCAAATGGGTGCATCAAAGCGGCTCGTCCCCGTAGTCCGGTACAGTGACAGGCTGCAAGCTTCGTGTATGAATATCCTTTCAGACGATCAACTGTCTTCTCCATTCGCAAATCAGATGCATCATGCAAATGCAGACCACCTACAATTCCGATCTTCGATGATGAACCTGTTAGTTTGATGGCATGTTCTATGGTATTCACAATTCCAGAGTGACAACAGCCTGTAAGGATAACTAGTGAATCATCCTTCATGTGAAAGATTACCGAGATATCGTCCTCAATCATGTCTGGGGTCTCTATATCTCCATGTACTGTCACTATCTTCTTCAAAACACCAGTTAGGACTTCAAAGTCATTTTTACGCTTCACGATCCCAGTGGTCATTACTCCATCCGTTACTGTGTAGGGTTCTGTATCGGAAATTATTTTGGTTCTAGCCGCGAGCTCAGATTCATCATAGTTTCTGTGGATTCCAATTTCATGCCGTCTTCCGTCATCGGAGGTGTATATTTTATGCAACAAAGCATTAGGATGAAGCAAGACCGGAACAGGTTTCCCAATCACCCCTATGACCTTCAATAATCCAGCAGAGTGGTCATAATGCCCATGGCTCAGGATGATCATCTCAATTGAAGAGAGGTCTACCTCCATGACCTTGAGATTGTATTCAAGAGCAGGTGTGCCACCGCCAGTATCATAGAGGAATTTAAACTCGCTAGAGTCGTCATAGCTGACAGTGACTAATGCCGAAAAACCGTGTTCTCCAAGTAAAAAGCCATGGCCAGCATTATCATCCACCAGAACCTGGATCCCTACCTCGACTATCGCTCGCTCCATCCTAAATCGCCTCAAGGGACAACAGTCTAGGGTTTTGATAAAATAGTTAGGTTTCAATCATGCTTTCTTATAGCCCATAATGTTTCATTCTGAAAAGATTGAATGAGTTTCTCTATACTATTCCAAAAAACGCCACTTCCGAAGAGGTTTTGTATATTATTGCACAATAGTTAACCATGAATAAATCAGAAAAAGAATGGAAAATGGAGTTGAGCTCTGATCAATATAAGATACTTAGACAATGCGGGACTGAACCACCATTCACAGGAAAATATGTACATCACAAAGGAAATGGTGTTTACGTCTGTGCGGGGTGCGGGAACCAACTCTTTAGTTCAAAAACAAAGTTTGAGTCAGGCAGTGGTTGGCCTAGTTTTTGGGATCAGTTCTCAGAAGACAGTATTGAGAGAAGAGAAGACAATAGT
>JBHLRQ010000212.1:0-3357 GCA_048882385.1 Candidatus Thorarchaeota archaeon
CCCGCATTTGCAGCGGGGATATTCCTTACAATTTTGATGTATTCATGGGCGCATAAGAGTGAGTTAATTGGAGAGCTACTAATAGCTGGGAGTCGTGATGGTGAAACTCGCCTCAATACATTTGCGTCGGGATTCATGGGTCTCATATCATTCGGAACTGTGTTTCTTCTCTTCTTTTCACGACCTGAGATTTTCGTAGCTGCAATATTAGCCGTTTCATGGGGTGATGCCGCAGGAGAAGTATTTGGTAGACCCTTCGGCGGGAGATATGTGAAACGCAAATACCGTGACAAATCATTTGAGGGATGTATAGGAGTGTTTTTGTTTACTGCGTTATCTGTAATTGTATCACTAACAATTTACTCAGCAGACACAACTATTCTTGCGGTTCTCCCTCAGATACTGATGATTGCAGCTTGTGCAACTGTTGCAGAGATATTGAGTATCGGCTGGACTGATAACTTCTTCATACCTATGATAACAGCATTTACAATGTGGTGGTTCCTATTTCCGGGAATTGTCCTATTCCCAATCTAGGCTTAACGACTACCCCCAGTCACTAATCCTTTCAATACCAGATTCACCCAGCTCACAGACTAGTTTGAGCTCAGCTAGAATACCTGACCATCCAATGTCATAACCGATGACCGCTTCTGGAGTTCTGAACCCATTGTGATGCAAGTGGACCAAGGTGTCGTCATTGACCTCTTCAAATCTGACGTTGACAATGGTTTCAGGCTCGTCACCATGTACCCAGGAGAACTCTAGTTCTCTATCAGGAATCATCTTCTTGAAGACAATAGGACCTTTTCCTTCAGCCCACCAAGTGTAGATCCCAGCATATTGGCGATCAACAACTGGTGTTTCAGCTCGAATGAAATGCTTGAGTTTCTCGGGATTTGTCCAGACATCAAATGGAAGGGAAGGTGGTGTTTTGCAAATTACACTTAGTCTGACGTCAACGGGATCATAACGTGTGATTCTCAATGGATGATATGTGGAATAATCAAATCTTATGGCTGGAGCCCCTAATTCAACAGCAGCTTTGAAATTGGCCAACAATAAATTCCAATGTTCAGGTAAATGGTAATTTCGTGCAGATACAGGCACAGCACCGTGATTGACCTGAATCATTGTTCCTGGACCTATTGGATTGAATCTTATTACGAGGAGTGTATCGACACCCATTATCCGCCAGCTCAGAAGAAGAACCTTGTATTCCTTTACTTCTTTGATATCCCAATAGTTGGCAAGTTCTGGAGTCGTCGGTGCATGAGGCCCTAGAAATCTGATACTACCTCCCACTCGAACATCAGCGCTAATCTCATCTCCAAGCCATTGGAGCATAATAATGGGATTAAGAAATGCTTCCCAGACTTCTTCGATTGGTCTGGATATCCTAATCCGCAGATGAATGACAGGGAGGACCTCTTCCTTCTGCTCCGCCAACTTCTACTACCTCGTGCCTTTTTCTAGGTACATTGATGCCTTATCTTTCTGATGGTACATGATATTTTTGTGCATATGAAAAATAGTAAAACGATGTTGAAAAGATAGTCCTTGATGGGAATTATTACAATACCATTTTCAGCACTCAGAGTGAGCAAGATTGTACTCATTCTATGCGTCACAATAAATGATGATGACCAGAAAGTTAGTAGAGAAACACACCTATTGCTAGCGTCAATCTTCCTTCATCAGAGTTACAAGTGCTTCTCCATCCAATACTACATTTCCATTCTGATTTATACAAGTTGTCTTTAGCGTTACACGTTCCTTCTTGTCATTCAACATCACAACTTCCACACAAGCAGTGATTGTATCACCAATTCTAACTGGACTGAGAAAACGCATACTCTGACTCACGTAGATGGTTCCAGGCCCAGGAAGATGCATACCAATAGCAGTACTGATAAACGATGCAGTCAGGATGCCATGGGCTATTCGACCCCCAAACATTGTCTTCTTCGCCCAGTCTTCATTGAAGTGTAATGGATTGAAATCACCACTGAGTTCTCCAAATGTCTTAATATCTTCTTCAGTGACAAGATGAACAACCTCTGCAGTTTGTCCCATCTCAATATCTGAATATTTTGTCAGCCTCATTTACATCACTTCTCACTGTTGAAAAAATGGATGGAGGATCATCACAAACTCTCCTTCAGAATCCATGAAAGTATATCGTCTTTTCCCTATGTTGTCTACAATGGTTTCACGTGTGGGAGTAAGATTAGACCGACAGTCTGTCCGATCACCAATCCACGACCAGTCATTCAACACTGAGAGGAAACCTCCATGAGAGAATATTCGATCAACTTCTAGGAAATTAGTGTTACTAAAGCCTGATGATTAGCTTAGTTAATTAGACAAATCCTGAGAATATCTTGATGACAAGTATAATATCATGGAGTTCACTTAAACTACCCAAGATTCAAATCGATTTGTAGGGCTGGGAGAAAGCCTTACCCTAAGAGGTGGAGAGGAATTGAAGATCAGAGTACTTGTAATCGATGATGACGAGGACCTTCTTTTCCTTGCTGGTAAGTTCCTAAGTCGAGAAGATGAACGATTTGAGCTCGTGTCAGCTACAACGGACCAAGAGGCACTTAGAAGAATCGAAGAAGAGCAATTTGATGCGATAGTTTGTGATCATTTTTTAGGACAAGGAAGTATGACTGGACTAGAGCTACTCGAATGGGTAAGAGAATTCAATCCTAGCATTCCATTCATAATCTTCACTGGTCGAAGTCAAGAAGCAGTAGCTATTCGAGCTTTGAATCTAGGCGCAGATTATTATCTCAAAAAGGGAACAGAAGAATTCAGAGACCTCTTCTCTCAATTAGCGGATCGAATAAGAACAGAGGTAGAAGCTCGAAGAGCTGAAGAAGCTCTCAGCGCTGCAATGGATGAGTTGGAATCTCGGGTTGAGAAACGTACTGCTGAACTAAAAGAGATTAATGAACAACTAGAACAGGAGATTGCGGAGAAGAAGAAAGTAGAAGATTCACTCCTTCTGCAACGTGAACTGGGTAATACTCTCTGTAGGACTGAGAATTTAATTGATGCTCTGGATATCATATTGAAGGCAGCAGTCCGTTTAGAAGGAGTCGATACTGGAGGTATCTTCCTCGTAGACGAGAAGACTGGCCAACTTGACCTTTCCACAAGTCAAGGGATTTCTTCACAATTTCTCAAAGGTATTCTTAGTCAAGAGGGAATTATCGAGATTAATGAACCAGTCTATATCACAAGAAAAGAAATGCCTGTTTCCACAGATACGCCTGGACAATATGAAGGTTTGACTTCAGCTGCAGCCATTCCAGTCATTTTCGAAAACAGGACTGTAGCAATATTGTC
>JBHLRQ010000213.1:0-3350 GCA_048882385.1 Candidatus Thorarchaeota archaeon
GCGATTGAGGCGGTTCTGGAAGGGACCAGTGTGCGGCGGACCCTGGGGGATCTGACCCGCCGCCACCTCTTAGTCGTTACGCCCCGCGAATGGGAGAAAGAGTTCACCCAGCACGCCACAGTGCGGGCTTTTTGCTACGATCTATTGGGGCGGCGCGAGCGACAGGAGATGCACCGCAGGGCAGGGGAATATTACCGTGGGGGGGAGCCCGACACGCTCAAAGCGGCAGTGCACTTTGAACGGTCCGGCGAATATGAACTGGCAGCCCAATTGGCCACTGATGATTTATGGATGTTCATCAACCAGGGTCAAGCGCGGGCAGTCGAGCAGCTTTTGGAGCGCTTCGAAGGGCAGCACCTCGACGCGGCTTTGTGGGCGGCGGTAAACACCTCGCGGGGCCAAGTGCTTTCCTTCCTACGGGAGAGCGGTCCGGCACGTGCCTGTTATCAGAGGGCGCTCGCGAGCCTAAAGCGCATACCGGATTCGCCGTCCATCAGGGAAGCGAGGGCGCGGGCCTATCGGGGTTTGGGTGTGCTTGTGGAATACGAAGCGCCAAAAGAGGCGTTGGATTGGCTGCGGCAGGGGCTGGAGGAGCTGAGTAATGTCAGTGCACGGGAGGAGGCCGCACTCCATATCAAGATCGGAAGCGTACAGACCGCCCTTGGAGATTATGAGGCTGCGATTCTGTCGCTCGAGCGCGGTTTGGAGCTGCTGGCTGAAGAACCCAGTCAGCTGCGCGCCAGAGCACTGGCCAATTTAGGGACGGTTTATGGCACTCAGGGCGATATCGAACGGGGTAACAGCTTTACAGTGCAAGGGCTAGAAATCAGCCAGCAATTGAATGACTATTACCAGATGTTGGTTATGCAGAGCAATCTGGGCATTGACAAAGAGATCCTCGGCGATTGGGAGGGAGCCGTGACCGACTATCGGCAAGCGCTGGCCCTGGCGGAACAATTAGGTAGCGTGGCCGAACAGGTGAGGATCGAGAGCAATCTGGGCCTACTGTACACAAATCGGGGAGACGACAAGCTGGCTACGGCTCGTTTGTCGCACGCCCTCGACATGGCACGACGGCACGACTTGAATGAGCAGTTGGTTCATATCTTGTCCAATCTGGCCGATCTGCATCTGCGCCAGGACGAAGTGGAGGCCGCCAAACCTCTCCTAGGGGAGGCCGAACGCTTGGCGCTGGAAATGGATTCCAAGTACCAGTTGCCCGAGATTTATCGCGGGTGGGCGCGCGTGCAACTCGCGAATGGGCAATCAGGTGGGGCATTGGTGAATGCCGAGCGAGCGGTGAGCCTGGCACGGGACCTGGGCATGGATCTGGAGGAAGGAGTGGGCCTGCGCGTGCTGGGGCAGACATTGATCGCCAACGGGCAGGCCAATCCGGGTGTAGGTGCGCTTAAGCAGAGTCTTGCTCTCCTGGCCGATGACCCATACGAGGTGGCCCGGAGCAAAACGGAATGGGGACGTTATCTGCTGTCGGACACGGACTGGGAATATGGGGAGACCTTGCTGCAGGAAGCCCGTACGACTTTTCAGGAACTGTCCGCAAAGCGCGATCTGGCAACAGTGGATAAATTACTGGCACGGCAAGAGTAGGGCCGGAATCTAGCCGGCACGGTCTGTCGCACTGATCGAGCTGCACTATCAATTCAACCAATCATTGACTTAACACCGGTCTGGCGTTTTTTCTTTCATTGCGATTTCGGTCATATTGTCCTGCGGGGGGGATGAGGACCGCTCCCTGGCTCAGAGTCCTTGCAGTTGCACAAAGCGAGCTGAAAAAACGGGAGATACTATGAACGACCTAGCTGTTTGGCGGCGTGTAAGTCTCGGGCCCAGAGGAACGCTGAAACGGAAATCGTTTCTGAGACGCTGGGCGGTGGCGCTTATTGGCTTGACGCTTCTTGTGCTGCTTTGCCTCTGGCTATGGCCTGTTCTTACCCGGGCCGACGACCCCTCTTTCACCAGCCGCGAATACTTTGGCACCGGCCTGGACAAGACCTGGAGCGTAGCTCTAGGGGATCTCGACGGCGACGGCGACCTAGACATCATCACCGGCAACGGCGGTGACGAGGGTGAGCAAAACCGCGTGTATCTCAATGACGGCCAGGGGAATTTTGACAAGCTCGGAAACGCGCAGAGCTTTGGCACAGGAGCCGACAACACGCAGAGCGTAGCCGTTGGGGATGTGGACGGTGATGGCGATCTAGACATCGCGGTAGGCAATGACAATTACCAGCAAAGTGCCGTCTATCTGAATAACGGATTTGGGTCTTTCAACTGGACTGGTAGCGCGCGTCCCTTCGGCGGCGGTGATCTTACCTACAGTGTAGGCCTAGGTGACGTGGATGGCGATGGCCACCTGGATGTCGTCACAGGAAACGCAGGGCAAAATGTCGTCTATTTGAACGACGGATCAGGCAGCTTTTTCTCCGACACAGTGGACTGTGACATACCAACGGTGAACGTGCGCTGCTTCGGCACTGGGGAAGACAGTACCCGCAGTGTAGCGCTGGCAGACGTGGACGGGGACGCCTATCTTGATATCGTCACGGGAAATGGTGGCGACGAGGGGGAGCAAAACAGGGTTTATCTGAACGACGGACAAGGAAACTTTGACTTGAGTAGAAACAGCCGCTTCGGCACTGGGGTGGACAGCACACGAGCGGTGGCGGTGGGCGATATGGATGGCGACGGTGATCTGGACATCGTCACTGGCAACTACAATCAACAAAACGTGGTCTACCTTAACGACGGTACGGGCAGCTTTCCTAGTGACGGCGGACACCCCTTTGGTCCTGTGGGAGACAGCACGTGGAGCATCGGTGTGGGAGACCTGGACAGCGACGGTGACCTGGATGTCGTGACCGGTAATCAAGGGGAACAAAACGTCGTCTATATAAACGACGGGCAAGGCAACTTCCCAAGCGGCAGCGCGCGCAGGTTCGGGACGGGCCAGGATATTACGCGGAGCGCGGTGAGCGGTGATGTGGATGGCGACGGCGACCTGGACATCGTCACCGGCAATTCCGGTCAACAGAATGTGGTTTATCTGAACGACGGTGCAGGCGATTATCCCAGTGCAGGTGTTCCCACGTTTGGCACTGGGCAGGACAGCACCCGGTCCGTCGCCGTAGGAGACATGGACGGGGATGGATATCTGGACATCGTCGTCGGCAACTACAATCAACAGAACGTGGTCTATGTGAATGACGCAAGTGGCCACTACTACACAGGAGCAGTGGAGTGCAACGAGGCATCTGAGGCCATCCGATGCTTTGGGTCTGGGGCAGACAGCACCCGGTCCGTGGCGGTGGGTGACCTAAATGGCGACGGCA
>JBHLRQ010000214.1:0-3319 GCA_048882385.1 Candidatus Thorarchaeota archaeon
TGGGAACCTTCGACATTATCCCTTCAAGGATGAAACCTTCATGTTTCGAGGAACAGGTGATCGTGTTGGAAGAGGTTTCTATGCAGAATTGGATTTTTACTCAGCCGAGTGGTTGAACAATGGAACATCAGACCTACTTATTCGAGATGAGGATGGAGACCTCAAGTTATTTCCATGGGATGGCAAGGAATTCAAAGATCTAGGCAGGAAAGAAAATGTTGGGAACGGATTCAAGAAGAATAAGGTTCCGAACATCTACCCTGGATATTGGACAGGAGGAAACAACCCAGATATCATGATTCGAAAAGACAATGGAGACCTCATAGTCTTTCCTTTCAATGGTGAATCATTCTATGGAGGGAGAGATTTCAAAATTGGCCATGGTTTCAAAGAGAAAGACTATCCACAACTACTGGTTGGACACTGGTTGGGTAATCAAACTCCGGATATCCTAGCTTATAGAGACAAGAGATTGTATCTCTTCACTTATGATGGGAAAGATGACTTCTCCAACAAAGAGTATCTATACAGGTCAGACAAGGACTTTAGAGAGGACTGGACCTACTTGGTTGGACACTGGAGGACTCAAGGTCGACCCGACCTAATCGTGGTCAATGGTAGCAACGATCTCCAGTTCTATCCCTTTGAAGGTCAAGAATTGGTTGATCTTAGAGGTGACAGACAGGTGGGTAATGACTGGAAGGTGTCACACTTCTGGGACTTCTATCCAATATGATGGATAGAGAACCGAATTTGATTTTTAAAATCAAACTTCTCTAGGTGAAGAATGGAATACCTGAATAAGCGAGTATTTGCACTCACACTAGTGATTTTGTTAGGAAGTCTACTACCAATCATCCATGCGATAGATGGAGAAATCAGTGAAGGTCCACGAGATGACACCCTGATCTCACAAACTTCTGAATATCCGCCCTTTGAGCCTCCAGCATATAACGCGAGTACAATAAACTCAGGGTCTGTCATGATAAATGGACAAGAAATCTTCTGGAGGTATTTCTATCCAAATACATCCATCATGCAACCGAAGAACTTCAGATTTTCATTTGAAATCTGGTGGGAGAATCCTGATCCTAACATTGTGATTGTCGTAGACCTTTCTGAGAACGAAGGAGAATCCAACTCGACATCATACTACGAAACCATTCTGCCTTACGAGAAGATATTGGAAACACCAGAAGGGGAGTTCATACATTACGCTCTATGGATGAATTCAACATATTTCTTTATGAATGAAACATGGGCTTCATTTGGAAACGAGTACATTGATGAGGAGATCCTTAACCTCACAGTTGGGATTCAACATTCCACATACTTTCCTATTTTTGAGTATACAATTACCAGGGACACTATTGGACCGATTATGAAAATCATACATCCGAATTATGATGAATTAGAGAATAAGCTGATTCTCGATTGGTCAAACACAAGCTTTCAGATAGAAATCACAGGTTTGAGCTATATAAGATACGTAAAAGTTGTTGTCAGTTTTCTAAATCAGACAACTGCTGAATATGATGATATCATTATCTGGCCCATTGGGCTTGAGCTGGATGAAGGAGTGGAACCTATCAATGGAAGATATTATGTACCATCTCTCATCACTGAAAAGGTCTATCCTGATGCATCGGGTCCAGCAGATATAGACACAGACAACCCATTTCCTACGAGTTTGGTTGTTCTTGATGGCTATGGATTAGTAACGAGTAAATCCGTGAGTATTTTCTTGGAAACACCTTATTCAAACACAACAACGACTACCGCATCGACTACCATTGATTGGGGAACTCTGATACCCATTGCAGGATCTGTTTCCATTGTAGGTGTTGTTGTCATTCTAGGGTTCTGGAAATTAAAGAAATAGAGCTGCAGAATGTTTCAAAATTACCGTAAGCGTCATAAGCATTTCATTTTGCAGACTCATTACGGAGTGGGTCACTCATTGTCGCTAGATGCAGATAGTCAAGATATGGAACTCTTTGAAAAAGAAAGCCAAACAAAGAAGACAACGGTTGGAATAATCCTGATTGCACTCTATGCTATACTTGCTCTTCTTCCAATGAGCGGTTTCATTGGGGCAGCAGGTTTGAGTAGTATCCTTAGTTTTGCTATCTGTGTTGCCCCACTGATTGGAATCATCTTAGGTCCTTGGAGAGGATTTGGATTTGGACTTGTAGCAGGGATATTGGCAACCATGGTAAGTCTTCCAATTGGAGGAGGTGTCTACCTTTTCATCCCAACAACTATTCTTGGACCGGCAGTGGCTGCATTGTTCACAGGATTGTCACTGAAACATATGACTAAGGTTTCAAACACCGATATACCAGGACCCTTCCTAACAGCAATCTATCTCATGCTTGTCATTCTTCTCTATGAGATGGTAGTCTACGAAGCATGGTGGTTCATGTTACCCTACATACTTGCTGTTATTGTTTCGCTCATCTTCCAGGTCAGGAAGTTCGAATTTGATCCAAGCCGCTCTTATTACCAGCTCATTCCCTTTACATTCATTGGAGCAATGTTAGACCATTCGATGATGGCTATGGGTTCTGTCTACCTCCTTCAAATTCCAGCTGCAGTATTTGGTTATGCAATCTTCCCTGCAATGCTTGTGGAGCGGACAATTGCTACTCTCCTTGGTGCTCTACTAGGATTCATTATTCTGAAGGTATTTGGCGAGGAAATCGGAACCTCCGTCAGCTGAGAGATTTAATAATTGTAAACAAAGCTTCAATCTGCATCTCAAGCGACATTGTTGCCATTGACATCATGTCTTTCTCAATTGCTTGATATGGAAGAGGGGGAAGGTGAATGAATGTAGCCTTCGCATTAAGAGAACCATTCTCAATCCTCTCCATGACTTTGTAGAGAAGCCAGTTGCAACCATAGAGTCCTGCATGATAACTTACATACGCAGGAATGCCATTATCTAACAAGGCCTGAACCAGAGGGACTGGGTCAAGATTCGCAAAGTATGCAGCAGGACCTTCAGTGTTGATAATGTCAGATTCTGGTAAATTCTCATAATTGTCTGGTCGTTTTGTTGAAATCACATTCATGCCTATCCTTTCAATTGAGATTGCTACTCGGTTGGCCTGTCCACAACTTAGAATATAATCGGGTTTGTGCTTCCTAAGGGCTTTATCAAGAATCTCAAGTGCTTTTGTGTAATCAAGAGGGAAAACAAGACCAACTAGAGAGAATCCATTGATTCTTTTGTTACTAAGACGCTTTACCACTTCTTCTGAGGGGTTGACTGTGAATCCATCAAAGGGTTCGAATCCGGTTATGAGAATCTTAG
>JBHLRQ010000215.1:0-3317 GCA_048882385.1 Candidatus Thorarchaeota archaeon
GGTGCCGGAAGTAGGTATTGTACAGCTCGGCGTAGTGGCCGCCTTGAGCCAGCAGTCCAGTGTGGGCGCCCTCTTCGATGATGCGGCCCTGATCCATGACGATGATGCGATCGGCGCCCTTGACGGTGGACAGGCGATGGGCGATGACGATGGCGGTGCGGTCGCGCATGATGGTCTCCAGCCCCTCCTGGATCTGGGTCTCGGTAAAGGGGTCCACGCTGGCCGTCGCTTCGTCCAGGATAAAGATGGCGGGGTCCTTGAGCAACACGCGGGCCAGGGCGACCAGCTGGCGCTGGCCCATGGAGAGGTTGGCCCCCCGCTCGCCCACGTCGGTGTCCAGGCCGTCGGGCAGGTCGGCCAGCCAGTCGCCGCGGCTGATCTGCAGCGCCGCTTCGCACACCTGGTCATCGCTGGCCTCCGGGCGGGCGTAGCGGATGTTGTCGCGCACGGTGCCGGAAAAGAGGAAGGGGTCCTGCGGCACCAGGCCGATCTGGCGGCGGTACTGGTCCAGGTCCAGGCGGCGGATGTCCCGACCGTCGATGAGCAACTCACCGCCCTGGAACTCGTAGAAGCGCGTGATGAGCTTGGCCACGCTGCTCTTGCCCGCACCGGTGTGGCCGACCAGCGCGAGGGTCTCACCGGGGTGGATCTCCAGTGAAAAGTCGGGCAGCACGGTCTCGTCGTCGGTGTAGCTGAAGGTGAGGTGACGGAACTGGATGCGGCCCGCTAGGGACGGGGCAGCCCCGCCGTCGATGGGTTCGTTGGCGATCTGGACGACCTTGGGTTCAGCGTCGATCAGGGCAAAGGCGCGTTCGGCGGCGGACAGACCATCCTGGAACTGGCTCCAGAAGGAGGCGATTCCCATCAACGGCCACCAGTAAAAGCCCACCGCCTGCATGAAAAGATACCAATCGCCGGGGCTCACCGCCCCACCCCGGCTGGCCAAGCCACCCGCGTAGACCAGCGCCGCCACGCCCAAGCCGGAGGAGAAGCCCATGACGGGGAAGATGGTGTTGAGCGTCAGACCGCGCCGCAGCCCCACCTGATAGGCCTGCTGGTTGTTGTCGCTGAAGGTTTGATAGATGGCGCCCTCCTGGCGGAAGCTCTTGGCGACGACGATGCCGCTGATGGACTCTTGGATCTGGGCATTGATCTTGGCGGTCACGCGACGGGCGCGCTGCGTGACGGTGCGCGCGACGCGCCGGAAGCTGAGGGCGATGACGACGGCGAGCGGCGTAAAGCCCAACAACAGCAGGGTCAGCCAGACGTTGATGCTGACCAACCAGAACGAGAGGATGAGGACCAGCAGCACCTGGCTGATCAGGTCCACAGTCAGGGTGACGACGGCGGCAAAGTCCTGCGTGTCGGAGGTCACACGGCTGACGACCTTGCCGGAAGGGTGCTCGTCAAAAAAGGACATGTCGTGGCCGATGGTGGCGTCAAAGACGTCTTCGCGCAGCTTGAGCACCACATCGCCCACCACCTGGGCCGAGAACCACTGCCGGATAAAGTTGAATACCCACGCGCTCACGCCCAGCAAAAGCACACCACTGGCGAGCAGCAGCATGGCCTCCACCGACGCGTTTTCGGCGATGATATCGATGGCGCGGGAGATGAGGATGGGCCCGCCGGTGCCGGCTACCGAGTTGAGCGTGATCATGACCGCCACCACGACCATACGGCCCCTGTGGGGCTTGAAATAGCTGAGGATGCGGCCGACCAGCTCTCTGTCGCCGTACTCCCGGTCGTAGGTTTCGCTGTCAAGGCCGTCGAGAATAAAGCCCATACAGAATACGCCCTAATCATAGCGCGCAAAAATGCGCTGATAATCCATGCAGTTGGCCAACAGTTCCTTGTGGGTGCCTTGATCCACCAACTCGCCGCGGCGCAAGACCAAGATGCGGTCGGCCCAGCGGATCTGGCTCAGGCGGTCGATGGCGCTGGGGCTGTCGTCCAGAATCAAGATGCGCGGGTCGGTGAGAAAAGCGCGGGCGATGGCGATCCGTTGTCGCTGCCCGCCCGAGAGGGTCACGCCGCGCTCGCCCACCTCGGTGTCGTAGCCGTCGGTAAAGTCGGTGATGAAGCGATGCGCCTGGGCCTCGCGCGCCGCCCCTTCGATCGCACCGTGGCTGGCGTCGGTACAGCCAAAGGCAATGTTATCTGCCAGGGTGCGGGAAAAGAGGAACACGTCCTGCTCGATAGTTGAGATCTGTGAGCGCAGCGCTTCAAGGCTCCAGTCGCGCACGTCCAGACCATCCACCAGGACGCGCCCACTGGAGGCGTCGAAGATGCGGTTGATGAGCCGGGTGAGGGTTGTCTTGCCGGATCCGGTCTGGCCGACGATGGCGATGGTCTCTCCGGGGCGGGCGGTAAAACTGACATCCTTTAACACCGGCGTGCCATTGTAGCTAAAGCTGACGTTCTCAAAAACCACTTGGCCGCGGATCAATTTGGCGGCGCCGGCCTCGTTCTCGTCCAACTCGGTCTGAGTGTTGATCAGATCCAGGATGCGCCGGGCACTGGCGACGCCCAGCTGCAACAAGTCGAAGGTAAATATCGAGATAAAGGTGGGGAAGCGGAGCGACCCCATCAACCCCATAAAGCCTACCACCTGTCCCAGAGTGATAACGCCCCCTCTCCACAACAGCATGGCGTGCAGGAAGGCGCCGGCCCAAGCCAGGCTAAACGCCAACATAGGCAGATAACGAGCCTGTATCTTACCCTGCTCCACAAAGTAGTCGCGGAACAGACGGGCGTCGCGGGTGAACTTGTTCCATTCGTTCCGTTCCTGGGCGTTGGCCTTGACTACCTCGATCCCGGCGATGGCCTCGGCGAGACCGGCGTTCATGGTCCCAAACTGATCGCGGCGGGCGTTGCTGACCGGCTTAAGGCGCCGATTATAGTCGGCCACCGTCAGCGCTAACAGGAAGGCAAAGATAGCCGGCACAAGCAGCAGCCTGCGCTCGAGGCCGCCGATGATCACAAGGGGCACCACGAGCGCCATCAACGAATCGGTGATCAGCATCAGCCCAGGGCTGAACATCAGGTTGAGCATGCGTACGTCGTTGGTGGCGCGGGCCATGATGTCGCCAATGCGCTGCCGACTATGAAAGGTCTGGCTCTTGCCCAGCAGGCTGACATACAGCTCCTCTCGCGCGTCCCGCTCGATCCGCTGGGCCAGGAACTCGACGGAATAGTTGCGCAGCAGGCCCGTCAACCCCTGGCTCGCGGCAGCGCCCATAATGGTCAGTGCCAGCAGCAACAGCTCAGTGGTGCGCCAGGCAGGGGAGGTGATCACGTCGAAAGCGCGGCCGATT
>JBHLRQ010000216.1:0-3264 GCA_048882385.1 Candidatus Thorarchaeota archaeon
AAACGGCAGAAGGCAAGAAAGAGGGCTCTGAGGAGACACCAGAGGAGGTGCCTGCGGAAGCGTCGGCCGAAACGGCTGAACCGGAGCAGGAAGAAGAAACGCCTCCCGAGCCGGAACCTTTCGTCTTTGCCGGCAAAGAGTACGAGAGCCAGGAAAAGGCTGAGCAATTCGTCAAGTCCTACCTTGGCCAAGTCGGCTCGCTGGAAAAGAAAAACGCCGAGCTTCAAGACAGGCTCATCGAGGCGACTGAAAGGCTAACCCGGGTGCTCCAAGAAAAGCCCACGGAGGGGCCGGCCAAACCCAAAGAAGAGGCCGAGCCAGCAAAACCTCTGTCGATGTGGGATGCCTTGAACAGAGACGAGTTCACGAAGGCGCTGGAAGAGGGCGACACCGAACGTGCCGCCGATCTTATCGCTTGGACGATGGACCAGGTGCTAGAAGGCCGTGAAGCCCGGTTGAAGCAAACCGATCTCGCGGACTGGCAAACCTTCCGTTCGCGCTTAGCCGACTATGAGGAGTCTCGAGGAGTCTTCGAGAAGTTCTCGGAAAGTAAGGATGACAAAGGTAGCTACCTTTATCCCGAATTTCATGAGGACACGCAGGAGAACCGAGAGTTTCTGAGTAGGGTGGCGGTTCGATGGCAGGAAATGCCCGGTCGTGACGTGATGATCAAAGAGGGAAACGGCGTCTATGGTGCCTATTTGTGCTATCTGGCCGAGAAGGATTGGCAGCAGTATCACAACAGGCCCGAAGCAGCACCCGAAGAACCCGCTCCCGAGGTATCCGAACCCGAGAAACCACAGCGAACACCGGCATCAGGGGTTTCCACCGGTTCGGGAATGCCGCGCGCCGCTGTCAGAGGCTCTAGGGCCGCTGCGGAGGCACAAATTTTGAGCGATCTCGATGCAGTCATGAAGGAGGACGACCCCACGCTGGGCCTCTAAGGCCGAACTCGCCGGTGTTGCTGAAACTGACGGAGAACAGCAATGCCGGAACAGATCCCTCGGGATGAACCGACTATTGTTACTGGTGATCGTCTCGTCGATGACGGCTCCTACAAACTGGTAGCCGAAGTCGATGACAAGATCATGCAGTATTACCCCTCTGTCACTCCATTCATCTACCTGCTCAAGAAAGCCAAGGCGAACGGTCGGCAACAGGTCGAAAACTACAAGTACGAGCACCTCGAAGAAGACCAGTACCCGCGTGACTTGACCGTTGCCTCGACTGCTGCGGCAGGCGGAACCAGCATTACCGTCGAAACGGGCGACTATCTCAAAGCTGCCAAGAACTACCTCTACATGAACACGAGGACTCGTGAGCACGTCATCCTCACGGAAGATCCTTCGTCTGACACGCTAGCGAATGTGACTCGCGCGATTGGCGGTGGTGGTGCTGCAATGGATGTCGGTGACACTCTGACCTTCATCGCTCCGGTACATCCGGAAGCCGATGTCATGGGTACGATCAAAACCATCAAGGAGACCAGACTCTACAACTACGCGGAGATCATCAGAACTCCTGTTGGGTGGTCGGGTCGTACTGCCAACACGCGCTATTACGGCGGACGTGAGCCCGCGAGGCTCCGCGCTCGAGCGATGTTCGAGCATCGGAAATCTCAAGAGCTCAGCTTGCTCTTTGGGAGGCGGCATTCCGAGACCGTTTCCACCTCGAAGGGCAACCGTCTGCGTACCTTCACCGGGGGCGCCGAATACTGGATCAAGAGCAACGTGTGGGATCTCAACGGCCAGCCGTTGACCTACCGTGCGCTCGTGGACTGGATGGCGTTCTCGATGGAGCTGGGTGATAGCGGAAACAACAACGGTCCGGGCGTGAAATGGCTGATCGTTGGCCGCGACCTCGCTACCGAGATCGAGTCCTTCATGTGGGACAAGATTCGGTACAAGCCGCTGTCTGACAAGATCGGCGTTCGTGCGGGTTCATTTACCTGCACCAACGGCACGCTCAACATCATGGTGCATCCTTTGTTCAAGGGTGAGCACGCCGGATGGGGCTTCCTGTTCGACATGAAGCACATGTGGTACGTCCACTACCGGAACAGGGATAGCCAGATCCTCAAGAACCGCCAAGACCCGTCCTACGACGGCTACGAAGAGGAAATCATGACCGACTTCGGGCTGAAGATGGGACTCGAGGCGGCTCACGGTCTGGTCAAGCTGTAAGGAGGGAACCATGAAGAAAACTCTCGTTGCCTATATGGTTGCGTTGTTTGCCGTGGTTGGCCTCCTGAACGTGGCCCAAACGCAAGATGGATACGGCGCGTATCTCGACAAGTACATCAACGGAGACACTGTTTCTCAGTACGTCAACGCTGTCGATACAGATACGCCTCTTCTGATCAAGTACATCGGAAGCTCCAAGTTTGCGAAAGTCGCGGTTGCCGGTACGGGGACCAGCACCATCACCTTCACTCAAGACAATACGGACGGTACGACTGCCGATACCACTCTCGAATGCCCTGTGTCCGGGGCTTTGGGTGGCGTCATTGATCAGACGAATGCGGCATGTAACACCTTGGGTGAAATCGCAGACATCATCAATGGCTCTACCGACTGGCGAGCAGTCATTCTCGACGGGTACAGAACCGACGACCTGAACGGCACGAACGGTGATTTCATCGCTCAAGCCGCGACGTTGAACGTGATGAACCCGGCTGGATTGGCTGTGCTGCGGGATACCAGTGTCGGAACGGCCGAGTATGTGACTCGTGCGCTCACCAATAAGCGAGACATGAGGTACTACCTCGGCCCGGATGGGACGTTGATTCGCAAGCCGTTTGCGGATTCCCGCGTTGCGGTCATGCAATCGATTTCCAATCTGAACCTTTCGGCTGCGGGGACATTCAAGGTTGATTCCGTAGATGTCACCCATAGTGCGAAAGGTGCGGAAAGCGTGACGACAAAGGTAAACCGTGCGACTCAGGATGCCGCCGAGGACGTGTTCTCGTGGCTTCCTTTCGGTCTTTTTGGAAAGAAAGGTCAAAAGGTCGTGCTCAGGCATACAGATGCCGGCGCGATTGTGGCTCCGACCTATTGGACCGTTTGGGGGCTCGAGTACGACTACAAGCGGTAAGGACTGACAACAAAATCCGAGAGGGGGCCTTTCGGGGCTCCCTCTAAACGGGGAGGTTTTATGGTTGAAGTAGTAACGGGCGATCGGCTGGCGACGGACGGCTATGCGGAAGGCGTTCCCGATCCTCCGTCCACCATCGTTGAGATGAGCTCGCCTAAGTACACGCGTTTC
>JBHLRQ010000217.1:0-3237 GCA_048882385.1 Candidatus Thorarchaeota archaeon
CCTCGACCTCGTAGAGCCTTCCCACGGCGAGTAAAAACTCCCGGCCGGTGTTAAATAACGGCAGGTAAGGATTGTCGGGAAGATAAACGATTTTCTTGCGAATCTCGATTTCCTCTTCGATGGAATTGCGACGTCGATGCCCGTCGATTTCAACGTAACCCTTAATGGGCCACAAAACACCGGCCATAAGGCCAAGCAGCGTGCTTTTGCCCATTCCGTTAGGCCCCATTACGGCCACTAATTCGCCGGGTTCGACACTCAAAGAAACATCCTTAAGAATCGGCTTAATTCCGTAATGGTGCCACACATTGACAACGCTTATCATATCCATGCCCTCTCAAGAAACTTTTTTAATGTCTGCAACGAGTTTCCAATCACGGATGTTTTCCCTTGCTGCTCCCCCAAAATACTCCTCAAAAACCCAAAAGTCAAAGCCAAATTTCCCCTTCCTTCCTACCTCATCCCCACGTGCAAAGGCGAAAATCGAGTATCGAGAAACGAAAATCGAGCATCTGGTATCGAGAATCGAGTATCAATTTTATCGGCCTTCTATGAAATGCAAAAAACCGCACTATCAATTTGTCTAACGCCGATTTTTATATTATACTTTAATTGAGGTTGGGCTGAACCAAAGGGATCGAAAAAACAGCTAAGGTTGCTCTTAAGCATATTCACCTCTCGATTCAGGTCGATGGCCCAACATATGATTCTTGCTTGTCGGCAATTTGCAGGATTGAGAAGAACATCTATTTCACATGTTAATGATGGCTTGGAAGAAAATCTTCGGGGGGGCGTATAAGTTTCTTTCCGAGTTGGGCCCCTGCGACCCGTCGCAGGGGCTTATTTTTTTATAAAAATTTTCCCGCCAAAAACTTCTGCTCTTTTATCTGCCTCTTTTCATTACTGCTTATCCTGCCACAAATTAAGCACCTGCTGGACAATACTTGCCTACCACCGACTGGAATTCTGAACAACTTACCATAAAATTTTTTTTGACATACTACATGTTGGCTTTAGAATACGAACAATAGCGACATGTAGTGTCGCAGCGCGACTATTTGAAAATGTTTATAGTGTACCTGTAAACTGGGATCGAGGTGGGCCTGGCTTGTGAGATGTCCCTTTTGCAAGGAAGACCACGACAGGGTTGTGGATTCACGCTCAAGCGATGCCGGCCGGATAATCAGACGACGGCGTCAGTGCTTGGCGTGCAGAAAACGTTTTACCACCTATGAAAAAGTTGGTGAAAGCTTCAAACTATCCGTCGTGAAAAAAGATAACTCGCGAGTTCCTTACGACAGGGATAAAATTGTTGCAGGCCTGCAAAAAGCATGTTATAAAAGACCTGTCTCGGCCGAGCAGATTCAACAGGTTGCCGAGAAAGTAGAAGAGGACGTATTCCGGAACTTTGACAAGGAGGTCTCATCAGCTTTCATAGGCGAAAGTGCAATGAAAAACCTCCGTGCAGTGGACAAGGTCGCGTATATCCGTTTCGCAAGTGTCTATCGTGACTTCAGTGACGCCGGCGAGCTTATCGAGGAAGTAAGTCACGTCATTGCTGAAGCCGAGCCCGTTGAGCAGCCGACGCTGTTCAACTATAAAAAATAGAATATCTCTGCCGCGTCGAGGACATGGATGGATCGAGACGATGTTAATTTTATCACGGAAGAGATAAGAGGGAATGGGAGGGTATAGAAATGCAGCTCAAAGTCATAAAGGCGGACGGCTCTGTTGAACAATATCTGCATACGAAGGTCATAGGGACCATCAGCAACGCCCTTGGCAGCAACGGCTGGCCCGATACTTACGTCGCTGAAGAGCTGGCCGAGGTCGTAACTTATTATCTTTATAACAGGCAAAACCGGCGCAGCGCCACCAGCAGCGAAATCCTTTCCATAATCAAGGCCGTCCTGTCAGCCACCTCGTATGAGGACGCCGCAGCCGCGCTCAGCGAGCACCATTTCGAGCGCAGGCTCAAACGCTCAAGAATCGAGGTCGCCTCCATAGATATCGAGGAGCTTGCCGACGCCGAAAAGCTCTGCACAACAGAGCACCTGGACGGTAGATCCCGCTGGGAAAAATCCAGAATAGTCAAAGACCTGGTTGACAAACACGGTGTCTCAAGACAAACCGCAAGGATGATTGCCTCGATGGTGGAGGAAAAAATATTTAATATGGGCCTCACTCTGGTCCCGGCCAGTCTGGTAAAACAGCTCGTCCTAAGCGACGCCGCCGCCGTCCTCCGAGCCCAGCGCCAGCTGCAAACTGTCTAAGGCCCGTCATTTCACCTAACAAATCCGCCGCGTCCCCCTCCGCCCAACTGTACTTAATACCTACGGCCTTCTCGTATGCCGAATTTGCATTGCTTTCCGCCTTCTCAAAATCCTTTAGCTCCATATACGCCTTCCACAAAAACCATCCCCGCCTCCGCTCCATAGAACCTAAAATCCTTATCAATAAAAAAGGCCGGGAGTTTAATCCTCACGGCCCTGTGTTTCCTTTGTCAATTGTTTGTGGTTACAATTCCGGCTCCGTGCCGGCAAGCCAGTTGCCGCAAAGTGTCGCCACGTCTTTGAAGTCCACCACACCGTCACAGTTGATGTCGCCGGGGATGGGGCAGGGTTGAAACTCGTACGCTCCCATATCGACGGCTATGCCTAATATACCAAAGCCCGTGTCGGGTGTTTGTGGGTCATCTAATATACGTGGATTCCCATCCGGGTCCAGAGAAATCCCGAACGGAATCGCCATGGTATTTCCTGCGTCGATGCATGGCGATTCGTGTGACAACCGCAAATTCCACACGTTCGGATCAGGATTATTCGGGTCCACAAAACATGGGTCCGTATCGATATTCCCGGTGCCGGTATGGCCGCCCTGAATATCACTATAATTAACGACTGGTGCGCTTGTACCTCCGCTGAAAATCTCGTCAGGCTCATTATCCCATAGGATGCAGTTGGTCACGCTTGGGCTGCTGTCCCAGTTCCTTATTCCGCCACCATCCGTGACAGCCGTATTGCCGATGAATGTGCAGTTGGTCAGCGTTGTTGTGCTGTACGCATTCTGCATCCCGCCGCCTGCATTTCCGGCCGAGTTGCAAACGAAGATACAGTTGGTCAGGATGGCGTTAGAACCTGAGTGGTTGTGCATCCCGCCAGTGTCATCATTGGCGATGTTGCCTGTGAAAATACAGTTGGTCACGGTCGGGCTGCTGTTTTCATAGTTGTTCATTCC
>JBHLRQ010000218.1:0-3218 GCA_048882385.1 Candidatus Thorarchaeota archaeon
AAAGAGATCAACCGGCTGTGGCGGAAGGCGGGGAAGCCTGGAGCAAACGAGCCCGAACGGTGGGAGCCCATCGAGAAAGCGGTGGGCCTGGAGCTGACGAAGCTACGGCTCGGGATGGAAGGCCGCTACTCTTGGGAGCAAAACCCGTTCCCGCCCTATGTCTTTCAGAACCTCGGGCAAAACATCAAGCGGGTTGAGGGGCGCATCAAAGAGCTTGAGCAGCGGGAGAAGGTCCGCGAGGTCCTAGCAACGGAAGAGCCCCTGGAAACTCGAGGCTCGGGGTATGTCATCAAGGAAGACCTTGAGGACAACCGGATTCACTTCATTTTCGACGAGAAGCCGGAGAAAGAAGTGTGCCGGCTCATGCGGACCTATGGTTTCAGGTGGAGCCCTCAGCGGGTCGCCTGGGTACGCCAGTTGAACGAGCGAGGGCGTATCAATGCTCAATGGGCGGCTAAGGCTATTGAGGGAAGACTTCAAACAGTTGAACCAAGCCAGATGAAAGGAGGTGATGCGACGACGGTTCCGTAACGCCAAACACCCCCGGGTCAACCCACTCGATGGGCAGTTCGGCCCCCCATCCGATGGCCCGGGGGTATTTTTTTGCTCTTTACCCTTGACAGGTGCGCCTTTGAATCCTATCTTTACCGTATCAGGTGGAACAAACAGATTGGAGGTGTACCGATGACCAAAGGACAACGAGCTCGAATCCGTAATTTCACGCTGAGCGGTCGAGAATTCCTTGAGGGAATAGCAACTCTGCGGGAACTGGTCCAGCGTGGGCCGTCATCCGTGAGTGAACGTTGGTTGGTTCACTTCGACGGAGATTGTCCCGAAGAGGTCTACCCTCGAGAAGTTCTTGACGAAGATGTGCTTGGATTGGTCCCCAAACGACCCACAAAGCGCATAAACCTGCTCGATCCTCGGTAGCTTTTCCCGCCACCCGGCCCCCGGGGACCTCGACCCACCCCCGGGGGCTCACTCCCCCAAGCCCCCCCAAGCCCCCACCCCGAGCCCCCTCTATCCGGGAGCAGTGAGGAGTGGGGGGGTATATACACTCCCCCAGCTCCCGATTCCGCCGGCCTCGAAGCTCTAGTGTGTGTGCGTGTGTGTGCGTGTGTATCGATGAGGGTGTTGTGTCGGGGAGCTCGAGCGGGGAGCGGTGGGAGCCCATGACCAGGAGCCCGGGAGCCCGGAAAGGAGACGCACCCGCGCGCGCGTGTATTAAGGGACTATCCCCCCACAGAATTTTTTATTTACCCTTTTTTGAGCTATACTCCCTTTGAGGATGGATTCTAGCGTGAGGAGGAACGCGAATGAACGTCATATACCATGCCAACTGCTACGACGGTTTCGGAGCTGCATGGGCAGCGAGGAGCTTTCTGGACAAGCTGGATAAGAGGATAGAGGCAAAATACCTGTCTGCCCAGTATGGAGCTCCGCCACCCGAAGTACCTTCTGGGGAGCAAGTTTATCTTGTGGACTTTTCCTATCCTCGGAGCACGCTTATTGAAATGAGAAGAAAGAACCCGGTTTACGTGATTGATCATCACAAGACGGCCAAGGAAGCGTTGGAGGGGCTGGAGGATTGCACGTTTGACATGGCCAAATCCGGGGCGGTTCTGACGTGGGAGCATTTCTTTCCTGAGAAGAAGGTCCCGAAGCTCTTGCTTTACATCCAGGACCGAGACCTATGGAAGTTCGAGCTTCCTGACAGCAAGGAGTTTCATGCTTATTTGAGGTCGGTGGGGTTTGATTTCAAGGAATGGGATATTTTGGCCAGCGATCTTGAGTGTGAGCAATGCTTCGACAACTGCATTTTGGAAGGGCGGGCGATTTTGAGGCATCAGGACAAGATGGTGTCCATGATGTGTAGTCAGGCCCGGCTTTCTGAGGTAGGCGGCTACCGAGTGCCCGTGACTAATGCGACCGCGTATTGGTCGGAAGTAGGAGAAGAGCTTTGTAAGCAGTTTCCGGATGCGCCGTTTTCGGCCTCCTATTTCGACCGAGCCGACATGAAACGGCAGTGGAGCTTGAGGTCGAGGTCGGGCTTCGATGTGTCGGCGGTAGCGAAGAAGTTTGGCGGGGGCGGGCATCAACAATCGGCCGGCTTCGAAACCGATACAGGCTTCTGATTCCTTCCTGGCGAATTCGTCTTTACCCGATTTTGGAGCAGCCTTGAAAATGGGCTATACTTACGTCAGGTGGAGAGATGAAACACCACAAAAAGAGGGGAGGAAAGGGACCATGCCACAAGAGTTAGTTGGAAGTTTGGGAGCTTGTCGAGAGAGGGGTGAGCCTGCTCGTGAGGCCGAGATTCCCAGTGCGATGAAGCGTCTTTACAGCATAACGGAGCACCTTGAGGAAGCCGTGGCTGTTTTGGAAGGCAGACTGGTGACGGTTCTGCTTACAGCAACAAGTCCGAATTCGAAAGAGGGCGCTGGGGATTTTGGGGCTCCTTTGGCTGTGTCGCTGATCGAGCTGGACGTTCGGCTTCGCGAGCTATTGCGTCGTTTGGTGGACATCACGAACCGCCTAGAGCTGTGAAAACGGTCAATGGCTTGGCTCTATGTGCCGGGATTGGAGGGATCGAGCTTGGGCTCAAGCTCGTGCTCGGAGATTCCTACCGCACCGTCTGTTACGTGGAGAGGGAAGCCTATTGCGCAGCGTGTCTGGTCAAGAGAATGGAAGAAGGGTTCTTGGATAAGGCTCCTATCTGGGACGAAATATCCGAGTTCCGTGGTGGAGATTGGCGTGGGTTTGTGGATGTCATCACTGCTGGATTCCCTTGCCAACCATTTAGCCTTGCAGGAAAGCGTAAGAGAGAGGCTGACGAACGGCACATCTGGCCGGACATTGCCAGAATTATCAGGGAGTGCCAACCAGCTCTCGTTTTCTTGGAAAACGTCCACGTCTCCGCCTTTAGAGAGCCATTTCGAGACCTACGAGCAATGGGCTTCACTTTGCCGCCGCCCTACGCGATCACAGCCGCCGAGCTGGGTGCGGGACATCTTAGGAGAAGAGTCTTCGTTCTTGCCTACCGCAGCGGCAGAGAACTACGGATCCAACCAGGGGGGGGCAGCAGGGAGAGTCGGGAAGGTGAGACCGAATCTGAAGAAGTATCTCGCAACGCCACGAAGCAGCCCGAACGAGAACCGGGGAAAGAAACGCTGTCCTTCTGCTCCGGTAATTTTTCTCCGTGCGTCCCCGCCATCGCA
>JBHLRQ010000219.1:0-3208 GCA_048882385.1 Candidatus Thorarchaeota archaeon
CTCAGGAACCGCCTGCCCTGACAACACGGATTTAGCTGATGGGTATTTTGCGAATTTCTATCTTGGCACATTGAGATTCAAAGTTCTTTCCGTTCCGCATTATTCGTGCCATAGAAATTGGTTTAACCACGACCTTGTAGGTTAATAAGGGCCGGGCCGGAAAGCACCCGCGCGAGGTGTAGCTGCTTGGTCCCGCCGCATGGCTATACACCCAACAGCCCCAGTTAAAGGCATAGCGATATCTACAGAAGGTCTCAGGGGGTAGTTTCCCCTTGCGAGGAATCTCAAGCACCGGCTTCGGAGGCAATTCGTCAGGGGTATGAGTGTGGCCTGTCATGCAAACGTCGGCTATTTCCCACTCATTCAGCATTCGGTCGAGCTTATTCGGTTCCGCTCCAGGGGTGCGCCCGCCCCCATATCCGTGCCTACAATAGAGAATGACTGTCTGTGTTGTGCTGCATTGCTTGAACCGCAGGCGGATCAGAGCCTCGTCGGTCAGGTCCTCCACACCCAACTTGCGGCACAAGGCCTTCTGGACGTCCAGGCCCATAAATTTTTTCACAGAGAATTCATGGTTGCCGGCCAGAATTCCCAGAACCTTCCCCTGTTTGGCCAAAGGATAAAACATCTCAACTACTCTATCGACCTGTTGCTGAACAATATCGCCCATCGCTTCCCGCGTGGTCATGGCATCGCCCTCAATCAACCAGTCTGGAAGGGTATCGAAATCGAATCGCTTGAGGTCTTGGGGCCGTATCAGGTCCAGCCAGTCCCCCCCTCCAATAATAATAGCATTGTCTTCACCCTCTATTTGTTTTAGGAGTTTTCGCAGGGGTTTTTCCGCGCAGTTCCTGGCCCCGATGTGCAGGTCTCCGAGTGGATAAATGGTGAATGTATCGCTTCGTGAATGACATGGATACAGCCTGTCGATTAAGCGCATCTCGTTGTCTCGCAAATTCCAGATAATGTTTATGGCAGGGATATTTGTTATCGCAACCTGCGACTTCTACAAACCCCGGCTTGCCACATTGGCACAGATACTTACCCGCCAAAAAGCCACCAGACATAATCCTCGATGTCAAAGTCATCGTCCATTGGGTTTCCACCTATAGCCTAAGCGCCATAAAAAGGTTCCTACCTCCGTGCTGATTCTGTCTATCGACTCCTCTGTAGCTGCATGGTTCTCTGCGTGAAGGGCCTCATGTAAGGCTGTAATCAAACCATTGCATGTTCTTAGATTCGTAAAGATATACAACCCCATTTCTTTCGGCTTGCGATCACACATCCCGTCAGGAGCTTCCCGGACGTAAATTTTGTAGCGCCTTCCGTTAAAGCTATGGGTTCGGACGGATTTCATCCTCCACAGCACTCCGGGGGCTCGCGGCCATTCGTGCCGGTCGCCTCTTGTAAGGGGGGTATCTTGTAGCCGTAAGGGCCTGTTATTTCCTGATTCTCCCCATCCGTCATGTAGATATGCTTCATCTTCTCGATGATATTCTTCAGGGCAAGATACGTCTCGGGCAGATAGCACTCAAGTTGTGGATTCAACAGGGGCAAAAGGTCGTTACGTACCTGCACGGCAAGCTCGTTGACCGTCATAATATGTCCCTTAAAATGCTGGGCGGAGAGCCGCTTAAATTGTCACAACAGTTGGCCCGGTTAGGGCCGATGAGCCGACCGCCCAGTCGTTTCGTTAGGCCGTTGCGTTCATCTTGCCGACTACGGCCGTAGCAATCGCCTTAGCAAGCTCCTCAAATGGAGAATTGGCAATCGCTTTCTCCATGATGTCTGTCATGTTGACGCCGGTAATCTGCTCATCCTGCTTACCCGTTGTCGTCAGTCCCTGTTTAACTGCGGCGACAATTAACTGGTTGATGGCGTTGGACGATACCGTGGCGTTCTGCGCACCCAAAACTATTGTCTGCGCAAGGGCATCAAAGTAGATACGATTGCGACCTGAGACATCATGGGCGTCTTCGACCACCTTTTTGAGATTGACGATGTAAGCCTCGTCAGCCCCAATGTCCTGTTTTGCTCTGTCTTCTGTTTCTGCCATAACTATACCTTTCATGCTGTGGTGGTGTTCCCACCGTTGACTGTATTGAGGGCGTTGGTTTTGCTCTTAATCACGCTGTCCTTTACACGGTTGTCCACAGCAATGCCAATTCCCAGAATGCCCAGCAGGGACAACGCCGCCCCCACCGGATTCACTTCACCACCTTGCGCCACGGCCACCCCCAATTCAGCGACCTGTTGTTTGAAGGCGTCCTGCCTGTCGAGGTCGGCATAGGCCAGAGCCAAGTCCGCCGCGAACTTGTCGGCCTCCGCGACCAGTTGAGGACGAGTCACCTCCTGCTGGCTGATGGGGCTGGTCGTCGTTGATTCACACCCCCCCATCCATACCAGAATGCAGGCCGCCACAATCACCGCAATCGCGGCGAAACGGTTGTGACGCATGGCCTCTCCAATTTTCTTAATCCATTCATCCATACTGTTCCTTTCATTCTAATTCTTGTCGTTCTATTGCCTGCACCATCTTGTGCAGTTGGATTTCCAATTCGTGAAGCTCTGGGTAGGGATACTTGATGTGCCGATGTTCGAGAGTTTCGCTGACTGCATCCCGCAAATGTGTCATTATCCGTAACAACTTTGTTTTGTGTCGTTTCGGACTCATCTTTTCCGCACCTCATCGAGAATGGCTTTCTGCATGGTCTCGATGTTTTCTAAGCGCTTCTTGACATACTGCGTATCTATTTCATCTTGAAGTCGGTGATTGCTGTTGAGCTTGACCTCAGGCTCTATCGTCTTGATGCGGTCTGTATTATTGCCAATAGTAGCATAGGCTACACCGATTGCGATTAAAGCACCCGCCGCCCAAATCAGTATCTTCCAGAGCGTTCCGTTTCCTGTTTTTGCCATGTCATCCCTCTCATTATTTACTCCATTTTGATTTCTTGTTCTTATAAGTGCTTGTATTGATTCCAAACGATTCCGCAATGACAATAACCAGCATATTGGCTGCATCCTCTTCTTTAGAGGTTCGGATAAAATTGGAGATGGCGATAGGCGTCCATGTATTCAAGGCTTCGCGTGAAAACTTGAACTCTTCCCCTTCGTAATTCTTGCCTTCCAGCCAGTCCCGTATAAATCGCGATGGGGGAGAAAGTTTGTTCTCCATGAAGTTATAGACGGCATCTCTCAGGGTGGC
>JBHLRQ010000220.1:0-3177 GCA_048882385.1 Candidatus Thorarchaeota archaeon
GCTTCAAGCTCTTTCAAAAACTGACCTAGTTGTGACATCATATCAATGCCAGAATACTGACCAAATAGATGATAGGCCCCTCCCTCAGTTGTGACCAAGGGACTCACATGATGTATCACCTTGTGATTTCCCATGACCTTGATCAATTCTTCTTGATTTTCTGTTCCATCGGTGTATACTATAATTGAGATAAAGTCTGCATCAATGACTGCGTTGTGAGGAACTACCATGAATCGTATGATTACGCCATCTTCAATGAGTTTCTCTAGTCTCTTTCTAATGGCATTCGCAGAAAGACTCAGTTTTTGACCTAGTTTCTCATATGATTGTCTACAGTCATCATCGAGTTCCCATAGGATTTTTCTATCAACTGAGTCCAAAGTTGAAAACTCCGTAGAATCACAATGTAATTGTATCTCATTAATTACACGTTTCTATCGTCATCTCTTTGCACAATCTCTTTGTTAAGCGTGCAAGTACGTAAGAGTTTGTTATTCTATCTAAATTGTGCTGAATGACTTTTCATTTTGAGGAAAACTACAATAATCCTAAACTCTCTTCTGACAACCTGTGATTTGAGATGCCAAGTCGTGAATGGGAACGGTTTATCGAGAATTACTATGGTGATCCATACATGATGTGGCATGATGGTATAGATGAGAAATCAGTCACACGATTAGTTGGTGAGGAACGTGAAAAAGCAGAAGATATGCTCATCCAATCCCTTGAAGAGGGAAGTCATTATGGCGCAATAGGGCTTAGAGAGTTGAGGTCTGAGAAAGCAATCCCCCACCTTATTGAGAAAAGAAAGGCAAGCGTTGGCATTCTGGCAATAGAGATTGCAGTAGCACTATGTTTAATCAAGACGACATTGGAATATGTCCCTGACATAATTCTTGCACTTAAGAGGTCTGGATTCTGGTCGGATCGAATTCGTGCAGCCATAGTCTTGAGACGGTTCCCGACTATCGAAGTGGTTGAAGCGCTCTTTGAGTCGGTTGCAAAAGACCCTGATTATCTAGTTCGAAATCACGCATCAGAAACAATTCTCTTCCTACATGGAATGCAGCCTTCAATCTCTGATCACAAAGAGATTTTTGAACACATGATATTTGAGATTGATAATGAAGATGAATCATCTATCAAGGATGCTTTCGATCATTACCAAAAGTGTGCACAGATGTTGCGTCAACTTATCAAGACTGAAGGATCTTTAAGAAAAGAGCCAATTATCGATGACATTTGGACTTGGACTGTTTAGAGTTAGTGACAGAGTTTATTTTCCTCCATACTAACTGTAAACTATGAAGATTTCTTGTGACGATTGTGGATCTGAAGAATGGAAGATGGTCATCCATGAAATCAAGGTCCCTGGAGGCGGCGTTGTCTACTCAGCTATCAAATGTGAGAATTGTGGTATGGTCTATCCTCTACAAGAACTGGCAAAAGGTCGAGGGATGAGTGTAAGCAAGGATAGCGTCACTGGGATGCTAAAACGATAGTATCGTCTAACGCGCGATATCGAGCAGGTTTTCTTGTAAAATCTTGATCATCACTGATTGCCAATCTGTTCCCTCATATCGAGAAGTTTATAGTTCAATGAGTATAGCTGTAGTTAATTCATCGGGTTAGGAGGATTATGGTTGAAAAGACCATTGGATGTGTTACTGGTCTGCGTTTTTCTTTGTTTTAGTTTAAATATGACAGGTGATGTCCGAACTGAGGAATCGGTTTTCCAAAATGATCTCGGTACAATAAGTCAAGAGCCAATGGCATTCGAATTCATCAATCCCTTAGGGGGGCAAGTCATCTCTGGTAACATCACAGTAAAAGTAGATGCACCAGTATTTTATGGAATCCCTTTGTTACTCAGGTGGAACAACGATTCGTGGGTTGATCTTACTAACTGGTATAATTCGACCTCTAAATTGTACGAGTATCCAATGGATGTTACATGTCTTCCAACTGGAAATGCAACTTTTGAAATAAAGCTGGACCTTGGACATGGAACTTTCTATTCCTCCGTTGAAGTTACAATCAAATGGTACCGTCCACCAATCTTAATCGTTTGCGACTATTATGATACAAATATCACTGATTACTACACAAGCGCTTTGGAAATACTAGGATATCAAGTAGGTATTGGATATTCTACATGGTTTATTCCTACAAATGGTTCTCCCTCAGCTAGTGAGTTACTGGAATATCAATTCGTTATTTGGTTCAAAGGGGCTGACTCAAGTTCAATCTCAACAGCGGAACGTAATGCTATCCAATCATATCTTCAAAACACTGTGACAAGGAAGCTCTTACTCACAGGAACTGAAATTGCTTGGCGTGCATACAATGGAGGAGGCTACGAGGCTTGGTTAAGTATCAATTTTGGAGTCAATGATTATTATGGAGATGGGTCAAATTCTCAGAACGTTCTAGGAACTCTTGGATTTCCTTATTCAGGGACAAATTACACCTATGGAGGAGGTGATGGGTCTCAGATGTTGGGAAATGCTGATTTGCTTGGAACTCTCGGATTAAGTATGGGATTGTTAGAGTATGAAAGTGGTGGCTATGATACATTTGCAGCCACACACTCTCCCTTTGTTTATGGAATCCTCTTTGGATTTGCTTTTGATGCGATATCCACATTAGCTGATCGAGTAGACCTCCTGAATAGGACTCTAAATTACCTTGAGATTTATGATCCTCCACAAATGAACATAATTTCTCCATCAGAAGGAGAACTACACAGGTCGCCTCTTTCACTAACCTGGGACTCAAATTCTGAGATTCCCTCTTTTAGCTATAATCCCTCTTACAAGATATTTATCGATGGTCAATTAGTCGTTGATGAGTGGACATTAGAAACCTATCAATTATCAATTTCAGATGGGAATCACACAATTCGAATTGTTTGTGAAGATGGCTATGGTCTGCGAGCCTATGATAGGGTCACGATTGAGATAGATGCCACCAATCCCAAGAATGATGTGATCAATTTCACTGTGGGTGACGTTCTCAAGAGTGGTAGTTTGCTTATGCTTAACATTACAGATGAACACTTGAACAATGTCGTTTCCGGTTGGGATGCTGATACTTGGATTCCATTTCCCGAACCTTATCAGACATATCTGCCCTCAGGTGATGGAGTTCATATTTTCCACGTGAATTCAACAGACG
>JBHLRQ010000221.1:0-3156 GCA_048882385.1 Candidatus Thorarchaeota archaeon
GTTCTCTTTTCGGGCGGTACGAACAAGGACCCGCTGAGAACACTTTAAGAGACATTTTCATAATGGAAATTGTAACAAAATGTTGATGAGATGGCAAGGTTGGTTGTGTTTATAGTGTACAAAGGCCCATCCAAGGTAGGATATCCGACAGTTCTTCGCCGATCATTTGGAGTGAAAGAAACGAACGCCTAATATAGTCAAAGGGCCGGCAGCTTGAGAGAGTTGTCGGCTCTTATTCACATAGTCCAATGAATACAAGGATGAAGGATTTTCTTTGAAATACCCTCCTAACGTCACAATCGAAAAAGAAACGCCTGTGGAGGATTTTAACACTTATAAGTTCGTTCACAAAAGAAAGACTTTCTTTTCGGCATATTTTGGAAATCAACAATCCTTTTCTGCCGGAGGACGGGTGGAAAAGGGCGTGTCCGCAAACGGATTGATAATTCAGCGTGTTCGCGCAAAAGAAAAGAAGGCGACAATACGTATCGAATTGTTAGTCGGCTTTTCTAAAGACTGGGGCCGGCCCATGTTCATGCATTTTTGGTTTCATAACTTGTCGGCGAACCTTGAAGAAACCGCAGAACAGATAATTGCTTCTGTCCGCGAGCAGTGAGTTGTTCCCGCAATCCGAAGGGAAGGAAATGCCTCTAATATTTGCCCAAATTCCCATTCAGAACCAACATTAACAAGCCGATAATTATATTAGATAAAGCGGATTCAATCCCTTCGAAAATAGGCGACTTTCCCATTGTTACTATTTAATAATAAAATATAATAATTCAGTTTGTTATGGAGAAAAGTAACGACATCTCGAAAGAACTTAAGAAAGCAAACGTCAGCCACTCTGTTGAAAGCAAGACTAGGCAGGAATTGTTAGAAACAAATAAGTTTCTTTACATCGCATCGATTGGCTGCGCAATCCTTGTTGCTATTTGTATAACTTTGGAAATAGGCATTCACGAAATCTTTGGTCTTCCTGCCGGCATATTTCTCGTGCTTGGTATTATTTTTGCAGCAGATACTCAAAAGCATAAAATGAAAAGAGCAACTTTTTATACGATTATGTCATTCCTGTTTTTTTGTTTTGGGGCATTATTTGTGACGCTGGGCCACGTCCTTTTAGCTTTCGGTTTCGGGGTTATATTTCTTTATGCAGCCGGTGCTTGGTCATGCATTATGACTTTCCGTATGATTTTGTCAGATGGAGAAATAATCAAAATATCAGGAATTGTCAAGTTAATCTGCCTGATATTGATAGTGTCCTTGGCAATGAAATATATGGTTTGGAGACTAAACAAGGTTCGTCATGAAAACTACATGAAGAAACACGGCACGCCCACTACGACTGTTTCGCATCCAAATTCACCTGATTAGGGTTGGCAGCCTCAAGCGCAGATTGGGGATGGCTCCACTACAAAATACACAATATACACAACGCACAATGCAATACGAGACTAACTAATCCCCAACTCTCTTATCGAGTCTAATAAGCGAGAGTATATCAGAATTGCCATATAGCCGAGCAGGAAGGTAAAGACAATAACCAGAATCGTGACGATGACCTTGGTAGGAATCTTATAACGCGGATGGAACCACACCAGGGGAAGGGCAATCGGACCGACGCAAAGCAGGGCAATTACAACGAACGCAGTGCCGAAATACCATTTTGACGCCGGCTTGCGTTTCTCGAGAAACTCCCCGCAATAACGGCACTTGATGGCCTCATCCTGAATCTCCTCTGCGCAAAAGGGACACTTCTTCATAACCTTACCCGCTAACACTCAATACAATACGCACGACGTAATACGCAGTACGATTATGCCACCGCCGCCGTCTCCTCTGCATTGTCGAATTGATCGAACCTCACGCTTATTTTCTTGCTGACACCCTGTGTCTGCATCGTTATCCCGAACAGAACGTCCGCAATACTCATCGTTCGCTTGGCGTGCGTAATGATAATAAACTGCGAATCCTTTTGAAACTCCCGAACCATCAGGTTAAACCGTTCGTTGTTTGCCTCATCGAGAGCAGCGTCAATCTCGTCGAGAAAACAGAAAGGCGATGGCTTCGTCCTGAAAATAGCAAAAAGCAGCGCTATGGCCGTCAGCGATTTCTCCCCGCCGCTCAGCAGTGAAATACTCCTTGTCTGCTTACCCGGCGGCCTCGCCATTATCTCCACCCCCGCTTCCAGAATGTCCTCTGCCTCTTCGAGGTATATGTCCGCCTTTCCCCCGCCGAAAAGCCTTCGGAAGACATCCTGAAAATGAACACGGATTTCCTCAAATGTGTTACTGAATTTCTCGCGGCTCTGTTTGTTAAGACGATGTATCAATTGCTGCAGTTGTGCCCGGCTGACGTTCAAATCTTCCACCTGCTTGCTCAAAAACTCATATCGCTGCTCGAGGCTGTCCTGCTCATCTATCGCGTCCAGGTTAACGTTCCCCAGGCGTTCGATTTTTGCTCGAAGCTCCGTAATCTCTTCTCTCACCTTCTCCCAGTCCACTTCGCTCTGCATATAATCTTCGTACGCCTCCACCAGGTTCATCTGAAGTTCCTCCTGCACCCGCTCAACAAGGTCCTGCCCCTTTACCTCTAATTGGCCGGCCTCTATCCTCAGCTCACTTATCACCGACTCCATCTCGTGTTTTTCCGTTCGCTTCTGATGGATAAGCTCTTCCGTTTGTTTCTGTTCTTCAATCAGCTTTTCCACTTCCCTTTGCAGCTTCGTAGTGCTCTCCTGTGTCTTATCCTTTTCGACATAAAGCTCCGACACCGCCGCCTCGCATTCGAGTATGTCCCTCCCCGCTCTCGCTAATTGCTCACTGCAGCTTTGTATTTCACTCAGCGCCGACTCCGCCGCAGTCTGGTTCGCCTGCATCTGGCTCGATAGATGCCCGATTGTCTGCTTCAGCCCCTTACGCTGCTCCGTAATCTGGCCCAGCGCTACCTTCAAATCGGTAAGTCTGCCCATTTCTTTCTGCAGCAGCTCTTTTTGCTCGGCGTATTTGCCTTCAAGCTCTGCTATACGCTCCGTCCGCTCGCTGTTGACAGCCTCTAATTCTTCCAGCTTCTGTTTTGAATTGTATTCCTTCTGGACCGACTGCGCAATCTCCGCCTCGAGTTGGTCAATCTCACTGGCTATCAATGGCTGCT
>JBHLRQ010000222.1:0-3151 GCA_048882385.1 Candidatus Thorarchaeota archaeon
ATTATCAAGTCGGATGAGAGAGAAGAAAAAGGCAAGAGAGAGATATTGAACTTTGGCCACACTATTGGTCATGCAATTGAAACTTGTTCCAATCATACTATTTTGCATGGTCAAGCTGTGGCAATAGGTATGGTTGAAGAAGCGAAGCTAGCTGTGAGGATGGGACTGCTAGAAGATTCAGTCCTTGAATCACTTATTTCAATTTTATCATTGTTTGGACTACCAACTGAGATACCGGATGATCTTGATATCAAACAGCTCATTGGAGTCATGAGGCAAGATAAGAAAGTGAGGAGTGGTCAGCTCAAAATTCCAGTGCTTGTTGGATTAGGAAAGACCGAGATTTTGATTATTGACCCAATTGACAATCTTAGTTTGAAAATGAATGTAGGAGAAAATATTCAATGTTAGTTGTAATGTACAAGAACGCAACAGAAGAACAGGTAGAAACAGTACTCCAAATTGTGAAGGAACTTGGATACACACCAATTCCAAATCCCGGAGCTCAAAGAATGGTGATCAATATCACAGGCGATGTTGATTTACTCGACTCAAATAAAATTGAGGGACTAGGGGGTGTAATGAAGGTCATTCGGGTCACCAAACCGTATAGACTAGCGGATATTGAAGTCAGATCTGATCCTACTGTGATTCAAGTTGGCGATGTTGAGATTGGTGGAAAGAAAATAACAATCATTGCTGGCCCATGCAGTGTCGAATCAGAGGAGCAGATAATAGAAGCTGCTTTCGCAATACAGGACTGTGGAGGTGATATTCTACGAGGAGGCGCTTTCAAACCAAGAACATCTCCTTATTCTTTCCAAGGACTGGGTATTGAGGGACTGAAGTATCTAAAGGAAGCCCGTCGTCGAACAGGTCTTCCCATTATCACAGAAGCTGTTGATGTTGAGTCTTTCGGAAAAGTCGAATCCACAGCTGATATCGTCCAGATAGGAGCAAGGAACATGCAGAATTATTCACTGTTGAAAAGAGCAGGAAAATCTCCAAAACCAGTTCTTTTGAAACGAGGAATGTGGGCGAATCTGAATGAACTTCTGGCAGCTGCGGAATATATAATGTCAGAAGGAAATCATGAAGTCATTCTATGCGAGCGAGGAATCCGCACACAGAGTAATCATGTTAGGTTTACACTCGATTTAGCTAGTATTCCAGTGTTGCGTGGATTGACACATCTTCCACTGATTGTAGATCCGAGTCACGCAGCTGGTAAGAGAGACATTGTGATTCCTCTAGCACGAGCAGGTTTGGCTGTGGGGGCAGATGGTCTTATCATTGAAGTTCATCCAAAACCTGAGTCTGCACTTGTCGATGGTGCACAGTCTCTTACTATCGAGATGTTCAGAGAGTTCATGAAATCGCTGGATGGAAATCAGCCTATTTCTCATGCAATTCGATAATGGCTGGAGTGTGATGTTACAATGTCTGTCAAATTGTGTGTATGTCTAACCGGAACGACATTTCAAGAGTGTGCAGATTTTTTATCTTCAACTAATGCAGATTTAATTGAGCACAGAATGGATTTCATGAAACCAATTATCAAACTAGATGAGCTCTATTCATTATCGGATATACCAATTATTGCAACATGTCGTTCACCAAAGGAAGGTGGATTGTTTGAAGGAAATGAGTCAGACAGAATCGAATGTCTAGTGAAAGCCATTGAACACGGAGCTTCATTCGTTGATATCGAAATTGACACCGAAAGGAGATTCATCGATGAGGTGCGTAGCAAAGCTGTAGATAATAATTGTCGACTTATACTATCGAAACATTATCCAAATGAAACTCCAAGTTTTTCCGACTTAGTAACATGCATCCAAAAAATGAACAGTGAAGGTCCAGACATTCTCAAAATAGTTGTGACTCCAGAATCAATAGAAGATTGTCGAAGTGTACTTCAGCTCTATTATCTTGAGAAACTAAAAACGCCTCTCATCGCATTTGGACTGGGAAACAGAGGCAGATTCACTAGAGTGACTGCTTTATTTCTTGGAGCACCTTTTATGTATGTGTCACAGGATTTTGGGGTATCCGCAGCTTCAGGGCAAATCTCATTGTCAGATATGAGGACTATAGTGGGGTATCTATCATGAATCGATACGCATTGATTGGATACCCGCTCAGTCATTCATTAAGTCCGATTATGCATAATTCTGCTTTTAGAGAGTTAGGGCTAGAAAAAGACTACAAATACGAGCTAAGACCCACATTGGATGATGAACTCAATGGTGTTGTGAAGGAAATTCGCGAAGGATCATTGTCTGGAGCCAATGTGACGATTCCTTACAAGAAACGAATTATTGAATACTTGGATATAATATCTGAAGAATCAACAATAATCGGTTCAGTGAACACTCTCCATCGTAAAGGAGAATTAGTTGAGGGATGCAACACAGATACATCTGGATTTTTGAGGTCACTCAATGAACAGTCAGTCCGAGTCAAGCACAGCAATGCGATAATCCTTGGAGCAGGAGGAGCTGCAAGAGCAGTTACCTACACTTTAGTTAGAGAGGGGATTAATCGATTAGACATCATTAATCGGTCTGCTGAAAATGCAAATAACATGGTTGATGAATTGAAATTACGTGAGTGGTGTGAGATTCGAGTTTGGTCTAGACAATTAAAGAAACCTGAAATGAGTGATTCCAATCTTTTAGTCAATTGTACTCCATTAGGAATGACAGGCTATTCGATATCTGACATGCCTATGAAAGGTGAGGAATTACATAGCGATTTGGTAGTTATGGATCTTGTTTACAATCCACGTGAAACTAAACTACTCCGAGAAGCGAAGAAAAGAGGTTGCAAAATAATTGATGGAATAGGGATGCTTGTTCATCAAGGAGCTGCAGCATTTGAGCTATGGATTGGAAAGAAACCGCCGATCGAAACAATGAGGAGTACGGTGATTCAAGCCCTAGGAGGGTAATGTGTTGACCAGAAAACCACGAAGAAATATTGGCTTGATTGGCTTCATGGGAACCGGAAAATCCACAATCGGAAAAGCCCTCGCAGAATCCACCGGGATGAAGTTCTTCGACACGGATAGTCTTGTCGAAAAATTGGCAGTGAAGACTATCACTCAGATTTTTCGCGAAGATGGTGAAGATTCATTTCGTAGATTAGA
>JBHLRQ010000223.1:0-3087 GCA_048882385.1 Candidatus Thorarchaeota archaeon
ATGACACTTGGGAATTGATTGCTCAAGATCCCGCAATCTGGGCAGGGCGGGTGGAGAGTGAGACGAATACCACCTGCGTCGTCCTTTCACCAGGCGACAGATACCAACTGTAAAGCAACAAAGCCCACAGTTGCCCGACGAAAAGTGCGTAGAAGCGTTTGACGGTTTTGATTTGAAATCAATGGAAGAGTGACGGTCGTTGCAGGCCTGGTATCTTCGCAGTGCCTTCATCCAGCGCTATGGTCGATCGTGCATCTCATCTTGACCTGGTTCGGGCTCACCCGGCGTTTCGTCAGCATCTTGAACCAAGATCATACGCCGGAACGCCTCAGCGTACTCCATCTGGTGGCCTTCGGCACGTTCCTTAGCCCAGCGGGTCACCATCTCCGTGGGATCCCAATCCCCCATTTGACTCTTGTGCTTCCTCAGCGCTTCAATCTTGTGTTCGAGTGTCGCGCTGATATCCACCCAGGCATTCAATTCGGCAGAGCCCCAGACATAAACCTGTCGAACCTGATGGGGGGTTAGCCCCTCTGCAGCGAGTTCGGAAAATACCAAGCGCATCGACGCCGCTGGAAATACGGCCTCTAGTGCCGCCTGAGCAGCTGCCCGGTGATCGGGATGATTGATGTACTCATCCCCATAAAAAAACGCGGTGGGATCGCCACACATAACTACCTCGGGTTTGTGCTTACGAATAGCACGCACGAGGTCGCGACGAAGCTCAAGCGTTGGCTGAAGCAGCCCATCGCTGTAACCCAGGAACACTACATCCTGAACACCTAGCACGCTACAAGCGTCCCACTGCTCCTGGCGGCGCAAAGCGCCCAATTGCTCTCTCGTGAGATCGGGGTCATTCGTGCCTACATCACCATCCGTACACAGCACGTACACGATGCGACATCCTGCCTGGGCCCAACGGGCTATAGTTCCAGCCACTGTGAATTCAGCATCATCCGGGTGCGCGAAAATGCCCATTGCACTGTCAGGAATACCATTTTGCTTCATTTCGCCATCTCCGATTGTTGCGCACGCGCGTATATGCGCATCGTCTCTTGCGCCGCGCGTTGCCATGTGAACTGCTCCGCCCGTGCCAATCCCTGCTGACGCATTTCCTGCCGCAGCTCAGCACTCCGCCATACCTCCGCAATCGCGTGAGCCATCTCAACTGTGTGCTCCGGGTCGAAGTAGCGAACTGCCTTTCCGCCTATCTCTGGCAAGCTTGACGTACAGCTACTGACGACCGGTGTACCACAAGACATTGACTCCAATATCGGCAAACCAAAACCCTCGTAAAGCGACGCTACCACCGTCACGGTCGCTCCACCATAAACAGCTGGCAGGTCGGCGTCCGGCACAAAACCGGTCATTACCACGGCGTCACGATGTTCAGACTGCTCCAATTTTGTCATCAAATCTGTATACAACCAACCCATCATCCCGACGATGACCAGGCTCGCGTCATTCCCCTGCTGTCTCAGCAAAGCCAATGCATCCAGCAGCCGACTCAGGTTTTTGCGTGGCTCGATCGTGCCCACCGTCAATAAAAACCGTTTTGGCAAGCCATACCGATCCCGAACCACCTCTACCTGCTCAGCAGACACAGGCCGGAACCGCGAATCGGCCGCCTCATATACGACATGGATTTTTTCAGATTTGATACCCCAGAACCGCACCAGATCTGCCTTGCTGTGCTCTGAGACACAGATGACAGCATGCGCGCGACGACAGAAGAGCGGTAGGGCAGCGTTTAAGTACCACCGATTCAACCGTTTGTGATGTTGCGGAAACAGATAGAAGATCAAGTCGTGAACGGTCAATACCGTTGGACAGTGCCGCAGTGGTAGCAACAGATGTTCTGTGGCGTGAAAGAGCTCACAGTCGGGCACCAGCCGGTCAAAGCCTACGTGTGCAAGCTGACCCAGCCACACCGCCATTCTCCACGGCTTGTAACCAGCACGCACAGAGGATGCCGAATGCCCTCTTAACCATGATGGAATACGACTGGCGCCGCTGCGGTTAAAAAAGAAGGCAAACCGTCCAGGCGCTTCGCGGAGCAGCGCACGGCTGAGACTATCGGCATAGCGACCTAAACCTGCCCTAGCATGAACCGCCGCAGAGACATCAACATAGATGGACATTTGGCTACCAATTAGGCTATCGTGCCCGTAATGCGTTCTACGGCCTGTCGTATCTGGTTCGCACGCTGATCGAGCGTCGCCCTGTCTGCACGCGATGACCCTCTACCTCCGCCAATGGGTATCAGGTGGACGTGCAGGTGAAAGACCTCTTGTCCGGCCGCCCGACCATTTCTTTGCTCCAACAGCATTCCTGGCGGCTGGAATAATTCCCGCAGCGCAAGCATCAGGGGTTTTGCCGCAGACGCAACAGCTACAGAATCCTCGTCCGGTAGTTCCCACCAATAGGGAACGTGGGTGCGCGGGACGATCAAGGTATGGCCAGGCGACATTTGGTTAATGTCGAGAAACGCCACTACCCGTTCGTTCTCCAAGACGTACGCCCCATGTTGATCCCCCGCAATGATTCGACAAAATATGCAATCCCGCCGCATCATCACCGCTCCCCGTGACCAATATGAAATGCGCAAGCTCCCGATGGTATACACATCTCGCTAGACAACTGGGCGGAGAGTATAATCTAACGATCATGGCCTGTCAAGGTTTCTGGAAATTGCAGCCACGTCCTTCTTGAAGCTCAAATCGTACAATGAAGCCCTGGAGTCATCATCGCGGAAACCGGTCAGGCGCATTAATCGGTTCGATTTCTGCCCCGGCTGTGGCTGCACAAACGTAAAGGTTGGGCGTTAGACCCGTGTTGCGCTCGTAGCAGCGCGCAACACTTGTAGAAAAGGCCGGAACCGCGTCAACGCGGACGAGGGCAACCGCACACCCTCCCAGTCCCGCGCCGGTCATCCGGGCGCCAAAGCAGGCCTCCTCCCGCCGGGCACATTCGACAATGACGTTCAATTCGTCGTTTGAAACTTCAAAGTTATCGCGTAGGCTTACGTGGCTGGCGTGCATCAACCTCCCTAGCGCGCGCACGTCGCCCTGCCGCATTGCCTGAGCG
>JBHLRQ010000224.1:0-3065 GCA_048882385.1 Candidatus Thorarchaeota archaeon
GCTTTTTAGTTTCGAAGACTTCTTGTGGGAGAAAAATGGAGCAGTCTTGGAGAAGTACATCTGTATTCAAGGTAGCTAGAATGTTACTGATTGTTTGGCATTCTAGCGGCGATTACGTTCTTTTTTGATCACAAAAGGTTTCGAACCATAGAATCAATGTAAGACTAATTTAGGTGAAATCAATATGGGAAAGGACAGAACATCCAATATCCTGTATGGTTTGGGTGTAGTTGGCGGAATCATGGCTTTGCTAGGAGGCGCCTACATTCTTATCAGCGGTATTGTTTGGCATGGGACTGAACTAGTGCCCATTGATCGAGTGCTCCTAGCAGTGGGAGCAGTTCTCGCAAGCTTTGCGTTCTTAGGGCTTTACCGTGATACTGGAAGCTATTTAGCTATCATTCCATTCCTTTGCTCCAACCTATATCAAATCATAGGAATGCAACTACAACCATATCTACACCAAGGCTACTTCACCCCCGCTTATTTGATAATTTGGAGCTTCATCCTCCTCAGTTTCGGGGTTGGCGGATATGTCGTGTATATGACTCGTGAGGATATTGGAATGGTTGCTCTCATCGCAGGGATTCTCTCTATCATCTGGGCGTTTCTTCGGATTGGAGTAGCATACATGATCATTGTAGGTGAAAGTATGGAAACTACTGATATCGCTCTCTTCTACTTCCAGCTGAGAGCTATAGGAGACACCATCGTTAACGTTTTCGTTCTAGCATACTTCTACCTTGCAATGCGAGCTGGACAGGTAACGATGTCAAAGGCGAGTTCGACAGAGGTCTAATACTAGATATAGATATGCAAGCATCTAAGGTGTCTAAGAAGGAGCACAGGTATGCGCTTAATCCTGTGCTCCACTCTTTATTCCTGATACATTAGTAGACAAGATACTTCGAAGAGAATTATTGGAGCAGGAAATGGTTCCTGAAAAACATATTAAATTTCAAAAAAAGTGGAGGAGAGGTTATGTGTCCCTCTCTCAACCGACTCCGCTGACGCTGTAGGATCCAATTTCACTATTTACATCAATCAATGATGATTCACTTCTTTCACTTCATCAAAGTGCTTCTTCATCTCAGGAGTCAAGTCTTGTTCAGCTAGCGATTCTTCTAGATAACGAATGTTGTGAAAGTGAAGGTGTAGTTCTTCTTTCTCAAGTTTCGAAAGATCAACTCTCCAATTTCGAAGATTATCTAGGTACTCACAATTCATATCTAGGATCACACGATCAAACTGTACTGGGGCATGGCTAGCAATCATGATTTCCCAGTCAATCTCATAATAGGATTTCAAGGTCCTGTAGAATTGGTCAATGTCAGTATTGTACACATAAGGGAGAGGAGTTTCAACATTGTCTCCAACAAAGAGAATCTTCTCTATTTCATCATAGCAGGATGCAGAGTCAGTCGTGTGTCCAGGAGTGTGAAAGAAGGTGAGTCCGTCATCAGGAAAACTCAACCTTTCCGAGAAAACTAATGAAGGAGCTTTTATTATCACCTCACCCTTCTTCTGCTCTTGGTTTGCTAGGAGAGCTTCATCACTTTCAGCTAGAATTCTATCTCGACACTCATCATGTCCAACAATCAGAGATTGCCCAAAGGAGGCATTCCCCCAATAGTGATCATAATCTCCATGTGAATTGAAAATGATTGTTGGTAAGTCAGAATGGCCCTCATTCATCAGTTCTTGTTTGACGATATCCATTGATTGGGAACCGAGGAACGTATCTAAAATAAACACCCAATTTCTGCTAACAATGACATAGACATTGGTGAGGAATGGATCCTTGAAAGAGAATAATAATCCTCGTTTGCCAATCTTCGCAATCTGCATAACTATCAACGAAAATAAATGTTGTACAAACTTTAGAACATACTGCTTCAGATTTTGTCTTGTTTCCTCAGGCCAATAATGATGATCAAAACTACTGCCCAGAAAATCAGAGGTAACCAAGGAGATGGTCCTGGTGGTGGGGGAGGAATTGGATCATAGTCTGGGTAATCCCTTTGTTGGACTTTGAAGCTCACTCTGTCATATAGAAAATCAGAGATATTGAAATTCCAGAATAAATTCGCACTGTAATTGTTTCCGATGAATTCCAAGCATTGTTCTGGTGCAAACTTGTATTCGATAAATTCTGTACCGGGAGTCCTTTCAAAATCTATACTAACAGTTTCGTGAGCGTTTCCCTCCCAACCTCGTGCCGTGTCTACAATGTATTCGAAAATGAATTCATGTGCAGTCGTTGTTACACTGAACACAGTAGATACACCCACATCGATAGGATCTTCTGAGTCGATACTGAAATTAAAAAGAGCAAAATCGCAGTCCACAACATTCTCCCAGTTCGTCTGATTAAAGTCAAAATCATCTTTGAAGTCATCAAATGGAAGAACCGTAAACGCCACATTTGAATTATTAACTGAGATAAGGAACTCTCTAATTGTCACAATTTGATCTTCAGTGAAATGAGTCCAAACAGACGGATAAACGAAAGCGGTTGTAAGATTCTGAGTTTCCTGACTTTTTATCCTGAATGAACCAATAACATTGATACTATAATTCCAAGATTCTTGTAGACTAATAGTCACATTGACTTCTGCTTCTGGCATAGATACATTTGATGCAATACTATAAAGTCCCCCAGATTCAGTTGTTACCCGCTCGATGGGTGGCGGAATATTACTATCAACTGATGGAGTCAAGAGAATCAAGGATAAAATCATAATTAATGGGAGACATGCACTCCTTCTTATCATGACCAATCTCCATCCCAAAGATCCTATCTAGAAAATGTGTATTTTTGATATAGTTCTAATTGTTTATGGCTAAACACAAAGAGGGATTAGAAAGTTTACCTTTCTTAATTGGCCAGTCACCTGTAGATATGATTCTCGAATGTATAGATGCCTTCACGAATTGGGTAAACTCCTTCTTCTTCATGAATTTGTTGACAGTAGTAACAGGGCTGAGACCTTACAGGCTTGTAGAAACGCATGGTCGACCTGAGGTGAACAGACTATTCAGTGTTTACTATTAAAACAGAATGA
>JBHLRQ010000225.1:0-3061 GCA_048882385.1 Candidatus Thorarchaeota archaeon
TCTGCTTCAATGTTGTTTGTCCTTACCTGCACATAAGGAGTTAATGAAGATGGAAAGGAAGCACGCTATTGTACTAGCAATGTCTTTCATTATTGTCGGAATGATGCTCTACTCTGTGGACACACCTCTTGTTTTGAATCAAGAGGCAATGTCAGACAATGTATCATCACTACAAGAAGCAATCGCGATGGCAGACGATCCCGTTCCTCAGGAACCACTTCGTCTGAATGTTATAAGTAATCCAAGCTTTGAAGATTGGGACTCTGTACTTGATATGCCTGAAGATTGGCACGTAAATTCAAGTGGCTATCAGTTTGCTGATCCTGCTTATACTGGGGAGGTTGCAAATGGTGTCTATGCTGGTTACGTCGAGGGACAAGGAGGTCCTGGAGCTTCTACAAGCTCATACCTTACTACTGGAAACATTCCCCCATCAACAGAGGACTTGTTGGAACCTGGTCTTTCTTTGAGTTTCAATTGGAATGCCCTCGCAGTTCCAGATTTGCAATTAGGTTCTAAAGTATACCTGCGTCTTGAAACAAACGGTGGCCTGGGTTATCGCTACATCAATTATTATCTATGTACTGGAACTACACTCTTCACGAATGATAGCCGTGATGTTCACATAATAGGAAATGACACGATCAATCAATGGAATAGCTTCGATAGAAATATCACTGAAGATTTCATCGCAGCTTTTGGATTAGGACTGCTAACGCCTACAGAATACGTATCAAGTCTTTATTTTTTTGTAACTTCACCATATGAAGCGACAGGTATGGTACGTGTGGTCTTTGATGACGTAACCCTCTATAATAGCACATACACAGGATTTCTTAATAATGGAGATTTTGAGACTGGCACAGGAAGTCCTTGGGGTACGACTCAATCGACACTCGGTCTTGTTGAGCAGAGTCCAATTAGTACTCTAGATAGTCATTCAGTCAATATTACAGTACCACAGGTTTCCCAAGGAAGTGGATGGGCTAGTTGTCACCGATTACTTAACTCCAAAGGATATTATTATGCTTTGATACCTGGAATGACCACCATCCAGACTGACTGGAAATATAATGATACAGTTGGGGCTGGAGCTGAACAGTATGCGTATCTAAGTTTGACTTTTCAAAATACATCATCATACTTTGTGCATTACTACTTTGGTCTTGGAGATGATACCATCCACCTTACCAATGAAACGGGAAATTATTATGTGAAGGTTCCAGGGTTTGGAGTAAGAGATGTCTGGCAAACCTCTGAATTTGATCTCTACGATGCTGTAAGTCAACTTGGATTTGGTAACCTACCTCTCACAGAATTAAGTTTCTATGTCTATGAAGGTCAGTCTGGTTCGACTGTTGAATTATTAATTGATAATTTCAATATACTATCATCTCCTGCAAATGATCCAACATTTGAATTTGAAAATACACCTTTGTTTGATCCACCATTTCTCGGATGGTCTAGATACTTTTATGCACCAGGTGTGGTGACTAGCACTCCAGATTCTCACAGTGGATCGTCTGCATGCAATTTGACCGCAGTTGGACAAGAAGACGGGATCTATCGTGAATCAATCTATACAGAATTTGATAACAAGCTTGCAACCGATTTTTGGTGGAGATTAGACCACATTGATACTTCTGGTATCGCTGGAACCTATATTCAATTTCAATTCTCCGATACTACTCAATTCTACTATATTCGATACATGTTAGGGAAATCAGCTACTTATCCGACATCGAATACAACTTCTCTCAAACATGTGCTCGCTGAAAACATCAATCAGATTGGTACATGGAATAATCTTGCTAGAAATATCACCGATGATTTTGAAAGTTGCTTTTCTACATCCTCGGATTCATGGTATCTCTCAGGAATTTCACTATACGTTGTTACAGTACCCGGTTTGAAATTGACTTGCCTCTTCGATGATCTCCAATTCATCGACACAGAACCGCCTGTAGTTGATTCTGTTTTGTATGATGCAACACCGATGTATTATGAAGATGTCACTGTTAGTGTAGGTACAACCGATGCACGACCTGGAGTATCTACAGTGTTTGTACTTTATTCCATAAATAGCTGGTCTTCCACTGAAGTCATTGTTGGTGTGTATGATGAAAGTAATCGGTACAACGCCACTATCCCTGCCCATGTTTACAATACCCAATTAGAATTCTATATTCAGGTGGCTGATGGTTGTGGTAATGAGAAAATAGATGATAATGGTGGTTTCTTCTACACTTACACGGTAGGGGATGATGTAGCTCCGACATTGACCATAACGAATCCTACTAACAATACGGATCAATCTGGTCTAATCACCATTACTGCTGATGTAGCTGACCCTGGGTCTGGTATAGAATATGTTCGATTCAATGCTGATGGCTCAGGAGCAATAAATGACTATGACATACCATATCAACAGAACTGGAACCTTGATGATGAATCACTTGGTTCTCACTTTGTTATTGTGACTGTTCGTGATAATGTTGGTCTTGAAACCACTAAGACTCATTACTTCACAGTTGTTGATACCATCCTTCCAGTTATTGATAGTCCTACTGATGTAGAATACACAGCTGGTGAAACCGGGAATGTCATAGACTGGGATCCAACTGATTTACGACCAAGTTCCTACGAGGTATTCGTCGATGATGTGAGTACATTCACTGGCTCCTGGAACGATACCTCTGAACACATCGTAATTGATGTTGATGGTCTCGCAGCAGGGTCATACAACTACACATGTGTTGTGTATGATGATGCTGGTAATATTGCGGCAGATACTGTGATTGTTACAGTGAATGAAATCGTAACAACTACAACGACTCCAACTACAAGTACAACCACTCCGCAACCACCGCCAGGAGATCAGACTATGATTCTTATTATCACAGGAGCTGGAGTCGTGGTAATACTCATACTCGTTGTTCTATTGCGGCAGAAGAGCAAATAGATTTGAGAGAGGTGGGACTTGCTTCCTCCCCTCTCTCTTTCTTTTTACTCCTTCTCATATTTGAAGCTGAGTTTCAATCGGACTCGATACTCTGCAATT
>JBHLRQ010000226.1:0-3037 GCA_048882385.1 Candidatus Thorarchaeota archaeon
TTACATTAATTGTGAACACTCTTTCATTTCCAGTCACACAAATCAAACCTACTTCATTCATTGTCTAAAGTTGTCCAGTATCTACTGCGTACTAACAGCATCGTTATCAAAAAGAGTCCAAATATAACAAACTCAATCACTTCAAAGATTTCTATGCTTCTAACAGTGAGGTCTGTTATTATCGGTCCCAAATATGCTAAGACAGTACCGGAGAGTAAGGTTATCCAAGACCACTTATTACCCTCCTGAAGCCATCTCCAAACGATTAGTGTTAACGCTACGCCTGCCATCAAGTTGAATATTCCAATAAGCCTCCATAGCAGGATGATATAGGCTGCAACAATACTATTTCCTGTTTGGAACAACACCCAATCTTGACTGGTGAATGTGTTAAACCCAGCAGCAAGCACTTCAGGCATAAAGACCACCATGACACCATATACGGCCAGTCCGAGTGTAGTCACATATAGGACAACTTTATGATATTTGTCCGAGAAACTCATTATCCTGATTTATCCTCCTTTATTATTTTGTACGCAGTAACCTCAATCCATACAAGAGGAGCACCGATTGCCAGCCGTTGAAGAAGACCCTCCCAAATCGCCAATTCAGGAACCAAATAGAGAATAGAGAGAAGGCTGGTCAGTATCACAACAACCCAACTGAACCATACGTAATGACGCCAGTTTTGGTCATAATAGACTCTAGGAACTAACGTCAAAGGAACTGGTATCATTACGAAAGCAGCCAAAGTCGCAAAAAGACTGTGCAACTCACCTGTCAAAGTTACATCGATACATCCTGAGTCACACTGAAACACACCTGTCAGAATGAGAAAAACTCCTGATAGTATGATCATGAATGGTCCTAAACCTGAACCTTTTCCAGGTGAGATATTCCGGTGAACACCTACTGAAAAGAGAATGAAGAAAATACCAAGCAGTGGAAAACCTAGTGTGTTCATAATGATTGCATAAGGGGCATCGACAGCTCCTAATTCACTCATAGATTGACTGATTGGATCATAACCTGGTTCCAGTGCACCAAGGGTAAAGAGGACTGCTGCATAGATGACCGGACCAATGAAACCTGAGTATACGAATATCGATCTTGACATTTTGTATTCCACCATTTCTATTTCGAAAAGATCTATACTGTTCCAAACCGCCAGCCAATTCTGAAGAATCACATACCAGCGAATCTGTACCTACAAGAATACGATTACTCCTTGTTTACATAGAAGCCAACTATCAAGGCACCTGTAAATATCAGGCCGAATGGAATCCAAGTTCCAATTGCACTATAGAACATTGAATAATCTTGCAGGATAATCGTAGCTGTAAGAAAGAAATCCAATAGAATTACTGTGGCTACTATTACCAAAGCTGTTATGATTGGACTAGTATAGTTGAATTTCTTGTAGTATATGTATGAGAATATTGCAGATACAAAAGGTGCAGCAGCTGCATGAACTATCAACGCTGTGTCAATATCCATGGTTGCCATACTGATTCCCATTACTGCAAAACATACGAAGTAGATTATGATGGCATGCACAAGCAATACTACTGTCTCTCTAACATTCATTATTGATTACTCCACTCTTTAGAAGAACCACATCATACTCTACACATCCTAAAGTATGACAGAGTCGCCATTTTAATGACGAAAAGTATAACGGCGTTATATTTCTTTTGAGATACAAGTCACTCTGATAATGTCTGACAGAGATCACATTCGTTCTGGTCTTCGGAATGAGTTTCATATATCGTACAAATAGTTCCATCCTTTCTCAGTGACATACAAATTGAACAGATAGTCTTGACCGATTCCTTCTCTTGCGTGTTTCTTGATGTGATTTCAGCAACAAGATTCTCGATGGCTTCCTGCACTTCAGGTAGAGAACCCAACACATTAGTCAATTGATCCCCTCTTTTCTGCTTCAGATACTGACTGACAGCTGATTGAGTTGTACCCAAGACTTCAGCAACTTCAGTCTGTTTCATTGAGTGATTTTCGATTAAGTCTCGAGCAATAAGGGATCGAATGGCTGGAAGAACAGCGGATACGATTGTTTCACAGGGCGGACGCATCAGAAAGCAACCTTGTTTGCATAACGCCGTTATGTTATTTATCTTCACCTGAATTGAGTATACTCTTTGCCAGTTCTTAAACAGGTAATAGGTAGAAACCGACTGGGTCGGGTGAACAGGGAGCTTTCCCTACTTCTCTCTCTGTTGAGCGAACTGTCTTGTCGAGAAATTTCGTTAAGATGGCTTATATAACTTCGAAACAAGATAATACCCGATACTAATGAAGAATCCTGCAAAGCATCATGATGAAGGAATACTGAAGGCACTCTCAAACTCAACGAGAAGAGAAATAATTCAGCTAATTTCGGATAAAGGCAGCGCATCGTATTCGGAAATGATGCATGTCTTAGGATTTGACCCTTCCCAAGATAGTGGAACATTCAATTATCATCTAAAGGAGCTAGCAGAAGCTGGTCTTATCGAGGGCACTAACGGTGAGTATAGGATTAGCATTTTAGGACGGAACGCGTTAATTCTCATCGATCAAGTAAGAAAAGAACCTCAAGTTGATAGGTATGGTGTTCTGACTGCAGCCCTCTCAATGACCCCAAGAGAGGAGCTAGACCTGTTCAAAGCTCAGTTAGGATCCGGTCTTGGTTTTGTTTTCTCATTCTGTAGCATCATCGCGATGTGGATTACAATGACTACCGCAAATCAACTTGTATTCGTCATCTCGTTTGTTTCATTTGCACTAAGTCTTGGTCTAACTGCGAAATCAATCAACAACTTGATACAACTAGCAAGAAAGTATAACCTTGGACTTTCTGTTCTTCTATTCATCTCTGATAGCTGGTTCCTCCTGCGTTCACCCAACAGAGGAAACTTCCTTGCGCTTGGAGGGTTTACTGCCATTTCCGTTTTTTTGTGTGCAATCTACCTGTTGCTTGCCGGTACTGGAATCATACCATGGATGTCACAAGTTGGGGTCGCATTGCTCATGATAT
>JBHLRQ010000227.1:0-3016 GCA_048882385.1 Candidatus Thorarchaeota archaeon
TCACTCGCCTTACTTTGATTCTCAAAGATGTATTTTCACTCTTAACTATAATGAATGAATACATTTGTACATGAGAAACACTAAAGGGTTTCATCCAGACTCTATTATGGAAGGAAGCAGAGGCTGACGGGGTCTGGTGAACAGGGACCTTTCCCTAACCGCGTACTGTTGAGCACCCTTTCCTACGACACATAGTACCAAAAAAAGAAGGTAGGAATGAACAACTCATTTGATGATATGTTTCATTCCATTTCTAATAGCTAATCTGACTTTCTAGTATAATAAGAATGAATGCCGACCCATGCCATTATTGAGAGATATGAAAGCCACTCTGTAACAACTGACAGAGCTTTGTTGATCGTAGGCGCCGCGAGCACCATGATCTCCAGGACGAAGAAAGCTGCGTAAGCTGTGACAACAATCAACCCAAAAATCATAAGATAATTTGGTATTCTGGGATTTTTTAGTTCGATTCGAATAATCAGCAGTTGGCCTATTACAGATCCAAAGAAATAGATTAGAGCGCTTGAGATATGTAGAATCAAGCTGAGTGTATACGGTACGAATGTACTGATTGCCCAGCCAACCGAACTAATGACTGATATTGTAAACACTGTCCAAGTGATTTTCTTTCCAGCTCCCAAGAGCTGAAAGAACCGCACTATATACAAAGCGAAGAAAACCTTCAGAATATTTGTGATGGTCATTCCAAGTGTATAGACATACCCCGGCCAAGATGGAGCCGCACCAATTGTACTCAAGTAATGAGTAAGAAAAGAGAAGGTAGGATCAATCTGCATATACAATAGAATTGAGAGTCCTACTGAGGAAACTGATGCGAACACAGCCGCGTAGCCATACCAGCTTCCATGAAGTCTGCCATAGAAGCCATCTATTTTATGATATAAATTACTCATCATTTTCACCTACGGAAATATATTTCCATATTGGAATTTTACCAATTTGGAAGTATATAAAAATTTCCATCTTGGTAATATTCTATAATGGAAATATTTATCAGTATGCACTTCTAGGTAGTTTCATGAGTCAGGAACTTCAACAGATGCTAGACACATATTTTAGAATTGTAAGACAAGTATCTAGGCTACTGGACTTCACGGAGGAAGATGTATCATTACGAGAGATGAGGATTATAGAGTTTGTATCAGATACTGATGAAATCTCCATGGGTGACCTTAGTGAGCAATTTCCACTTCCTGCTAGCACTGCAACCAGATTTGTAGACAAGTTAATTCGAAGAGGCTATCTGCAGCGAAGAAGATCGAAAGAAGATCGAAGACGTGTATTTTTGACAGTCAGTGATAAGGGATTTCAATTATTAAAAAGACGAGAGGAGGTTCGAAACAAATTCTTTCATAGAATGTTTAGTAAATTGAATAAAGAAGAAGTCCACCTTTTGTCTGAGATTTTTAAGAAACTAATAGTCAATCCAGATACAGTATCAAGTATGTCTAAGAAGTAGAGGCTGACGGGTTCGGGAAAAACGGGCCTTTCCCTAGCCGCTCACTGTTGAGCACCCTTTCCACTTTGTATCAATTAGGTCCAGAACGAGCAGATATCTTTCAAGGCATCAAAGTGTTGGAATTAGATTAGTCAAGTTTATCATGGTACAATCAATTTAGAGAGCGGGTATGTAACTTGACTAAGTCTTCAACTCTCTTTGGATGGGGTTTCTATATAATCTTTATAGGTGCCTTGATTGCAAGTATTTTTTGGATTACAGACATCTTGTGGGGTTCAGATGTAATTTCCAACTTTCCTCAAACCCTTGAATATTACCCTGCCTTCATAGCCACAGCAATGGGTGTATTTTTTGCGCTTGTATTACAGGAAGCTCTTACACTATCAAAACAAGAGAAACGCATGGACGAGATGCAGAAAATTCTGAGAAAAGAACTACAAAGAATGCAAGATTTAGTGTCTGAGAGGAAAGGAAACCATCTTGATACCCAAGTTTGGGACTCTCTAATCAACTCAGGTGATGTTTCTCTTCTTCCAACAGAACTACAAGATGAGCTTTTTGAAGTCTATGCAAAAGCGCGAGCAATGAACATCGAAGCAAATAGAGCAAGAGATGCAGCTGAAGCGTACAGACGACAACCTACTGAAGATACAGAGAAAGCCCACAAAGAGCTATCAATCAGAATTAGTGAAAAGGAAGTAGAACTCGGTAACACTCTCCACATTTTTCTCAATTCTAAAAAACTGAGAAGCACCTAGGTCAATGTGATTCAAAGCTATCAGTAATATTTAAGCAATCATTGAAGGTAATAGTGATGAAAAAGCCAAAATCTGTGTATGGAGTCTATCAGCAAGACGAGTTCGCATGGCAGTTCTTCTTGAAAGAAGAGCATGCTACAGAGTTCAGATCAGAAGAAAGCAATGTTTTCGGACCAATTCGTTTCAAATTTGAGGCTGCTTTACAACAGTTTTCTAACGACAACATAGTGCCGCCCTCTACATTGTTTGTTTCAGAGGCGGAATTCATTCAAGTTCTCAATGGTGAAGATGTTGAGCTGAGCTTCTTATCAGACAACTATGAAGAAGAGGATGACGAAGAGGAAGCGTGGGAAGGAAAGGACAGACCTACGCCAAGTGTGGCATATTTCAAAGATATGAGAGAAGCTTTGAAATGGCTCAGGAGCGCTGCTAGGTTTGTACTTACAGAAACTGATTTTCCGACTGATTATTCAGAGATGGAGGAAGAGATTAGAAACATGGGCTGGAAGATAATAGAATATGATGGAATGGATCTGCTTGATTTTGTTAAAGGACTTTCTCTGGTTTGTACTGTCCTTAGACCTGAGATTTTCGAGCAAACACTCCATGAATTGATGTATGGCGAAGAAAACTAGTCAGAGAGAGTAGTGAGGATGAACTCTGCTCCTCTCATAGGCAAAAGCTGCAGATAGATTATCTCAAATTGTGAAACAGCTTGCTCTGTCTTCGGACAGAGAGAGGTGCAGGCTTACGGGTGGGGTTGGCTAACGGGACC
>JBHLRQ010000228.1:0-3010 GCA_048882385.1 Candidatus Thorarchaeota archaeon
GGTTTTTTGTTAAGTGCTATATTGATGCCGGCTCTACAACCAGCGAGAGAATTGGCAAGTAGGGCGGTCTTCAAGCATGCGGCGCTAAATTACGATTCGGAATATCCCATACATGCTCCGATGGCGCACGGGGGGATGACGCCGCCGAACGGTGAGGATGTGGATGCGATGTTCTTTAAGAATTACGGGGTGAATCCGTTTGTCGATACCGAGGATGACCATCTGTCCACTTTCGCGACTGATGTTGATACGGGCAGCTATACGATTGTCCGGCGGTATCTGCATGATGGTCATCTTCCGCCTGAAAAGGCTGTGAGGGTCGAAGAGTTTGTCAATTATTTCAACTATCATTATGCCGCTCCGCAGGAAGATACATTTGCGGTTTATGCTGAAGCTGCACCGTGGAGTTTCGGGACGGGTCGGAAGAACAGCTACCTGCTTCGGCTCGGGCTGAAGGGTAAGCAGGTTAGCGAGGAGGACCGGAAGCCGGCGATTTTGACCTTTGTAATCGATGTTTCCGGGTCTATGAAGCGGGAGAACCGGCTGGGGCTGGTCAAGCGAAGCCTTCGGATGCTGGTCGAAAGACTAAGAGAGGAAGACCAAATAGGGATTGCTGTATACGGGAGCCGAGGCAGGAAAGTAATGGGCCATCGCGGACTTTATGAAAAGGCGGAGATTCTGGAGGCGATCGAATCACTTCAAGCCGAAGGCTCAACATACGCTGAAGAGGGTATTCGCATCGGTTACGAGATGGCTGAAAGCGCCTACAGAAGGGGCTTTATCAACCGGGTCATACTTTGCTCGGACGGTGTTGCCAACGTTGGACAGACCGGAGCCGATGATATTTTAGAGGTCATCAGGAAAAAGGCGGAAAAAGGGATTACACTTTCGGCTGTCGGTTTCGGGATGGGCAATTATAACGATGTGCTTATGGAAAGGCTTGGTGATAAGGGCGATGGGCAATACGTGTATGTTGATACTATTGCCGAGGCAAGACGGGTATTTGAGGAGAACCTTACCGGCACTTTGCAGGTGATCGCCCGGGATGTCAAAATACAGGTTGATTTCAATCCGGAGGTCGTACGGAGCTATCGGCTGATAGGCTACGAGAACCGTGATGTTCCTGATGATAAGTTTCGAGACGATAAGTACGACGGCGGTGAAATTGGAGCGGGGCATTCAGTTACGGCCCTTTATGAATTAAAATTATGGCCCGGCAGTGAAGGCACTGTTGCGACTACTTACGTCCGTTATAAACATGTCGATACAAGCGCGGTAACGGAATTCGAGAGTTCTATAGCGGTTGAAGATTTTGATGAAAGCTTTGATGTTTCAAGCAGCGAGTTTCAGCTTGCCGCGACAGTTGCCGAATTTGCTGAGATTCTTCGTAAGAGCTACTGGGCCAAAGGGGCAACACTCGATAAAGTGCTTGAGCGTGCCCAGCGGCTCAGCAGGGAATTTGACGGCGATGCTGATGTGATTGAACTTGTTGATTTGATATCGAAGGCCGAGCGGTTGATGAAGGATGACATCGACGTAAGATAATTATTTGCAAACGTTATTGTCTGTGCGGGAAGTAACCGCAGGATATATGAACCATTTTTTTGAAGGGAGAAAAGATGAGAAGCAGAAGAATTGGAATTTTGATTATAGTAATCATTTCGATTGTTCTCTGTTCCGGTTTGCCGAAAGTTTTCGGTGCAATTATTATTAGCGATGGGCAAACCCATAATATCGATTATGCTATAGACGACAGTCTGTGGATTGATTACGAGGCTCCGGGAGTACACACTACGGTGAACATGTTGGATGGCTCAAGCATAGAATATTGGCTGGAACCGTACGGCGACAGTCGGTTAAACATCATCGGCTCATATTCGGGACGTGCGGGCTTGCGGGCATTCGACAGAAGCCAGGTTGAAATCTACGCTGGCTGGATGGGAGATTATCTCCAGGCTTGGGACAACACCCGGATAAATATGTCTGGCGGGACCTTGTTGAATGAGTTGGTTTCTGATGACTCAGCCGTTTTAACAATACACGGTTCAAATTTTGCAGTTGACGGACAGCCCTTTGGTTATGGGGAACTTACAAGCTTATTGGGCGGTTACTCTTACGATGAACCTGTTAGGCATCTGACCGGCACACTGGCCAATGGTGAATCGATTGATAACGATTTTTATATCGGCAAAAACGCCTCTATAGTGCTTATTCCCGAACCGGCCACACTTTTACTTTTGGGCTTGGGTGCGGTGATGGTGAGAAAAAGACGCTAACTGCATCACCTTATCATCTTGACTATTGCCTCTCGAAGTTCAACCGAAAGTTTTAGCAGTGAAAGATTAGAAAGGCCTGCCAAGTTGCAGGCCTTTTTGTTTTTGGATTTGTGGTATTTTAGAAGGTTATCTTGAAATCGGTATATCGGGGATCGATGGGGATTTCTTCGATTTTGTTCTCTCTTATGTAGCCGGGGAAGGAGTCCTTTATTTCCCGGATGCAATTGTCTATATTTGTATCAGGGCCCTGGGCCAGCATCTCAACGGTGCCATCGATGCAGTTGCGTACAAAGCCGGTAAGCTTATGGCGATTGGCTATGTGATAAGCGGTGAAGCGAAAACCGACGCCCTGGACCCGGCCGACGAAAATTATATGTTTAGCAGTCTGGCTCATCTCGATACTCGATTTTTGATGCTCGATTCCGGCATCGAATATTTCAATATTAATCTCAAACAAGTCTCTATGCAAGGGAAGAAGTTAAATACGTTCAATAAGTGAGATAGATTAAGTTTCACTGAAAGCGGAAAATCGAGTATAATTCATTGTTTTGGAAGTGCTTGTTAATTATGGAAAGAAGGACAGAAAAACAAATAGAGAGGGACGAGCAGATTTATCAGCTTACCACACTCGTGGCGGGGGATTTTTCGCTTCAGGAGGTGCTGGACAAACTTGCCGAGGCGGCGGTGAGGATAACCGGCGTAAAGGCATGTTCGATACGCCTGCTGGACGAGGA
>JBHLRQ010000229.1:0-3005 GCA_048882385.1 Candidatus Thorarchaeota archaeon
TGTAGAAGGAGCTGATACTAGCATAACAGCAGTATATGACAATGATGCGCAGTTGGAAGATGTTGGATTCCAATGTGGTGGTGACAACACGACGGTTGATCTGACCATAACTGAGGATGTAGTCTACTTGGGTTTTGGATTTGATATCTATCTTGATACGTCCTCTGTGAATCTAGATTTAGACCTCCAAATCGGAATCTCAGGTACACTTATCATAACTTGTCCTGGAAGCTATCAAGTGACCACCTATGGATGGGACACAGTTATTGTGAGTGGTGATTCTCGAACCTTGATGAGTGATGGAGGTCCCGCAACTCCTAAGTTACTCGACGGGACAATTTTGACTGATGAAATAACTGCTGTACTACGGGATTAGTCCACCTCTACGAATAACTTTAAAACTCCCATAGCCAAACCCCAGTCCAAGCATAGCGGGTTGGGACTTAAGGTTCCGACTACTGCTATTGTTCAAACAAATGTTTAAGTAAAAGCGGGTTGGGGAAGCCAGGCCTATCCCGCAGGGCTCATATGAGCCCTGTGCTCTGAGAAACCCTGAGATCGGAAGTTCAAATCTTCCACCCGCTACCATCTTTCTATTTCATGGTGTTCATATCTGATGTAGTTACAAAACCAATAACCAGTGCAACAAGAATAACAAGTCCCAAAATCATCAAGCTACCTCCTATAGGTACGAGTGGATTATCAAAGAGGATATGCGACCATGCAAATATCGTGATAAAGACACCAAACGCTCCCAGAATAATCAATATCGCATGCGCTATAACACGCACCTCCGGGTTTCTATATATAGACCTGAGGCACAACCCAACGACGAGTGAGGAGATCATCGCCCCTGCAATAATAGGTACAATCGCGATAGTAGCGTCAAAGAACTGCATACTTGAAACAATGAATACTGAGGTTTCAGTTTAGTTTTACCAATCCAGTAGCACTACCCACTACCACTTTCTCTTTTTGTTTCACTCCTCTATGTTCTCTCAATCAGAGAAGGAATTAAGTTTCTAATGGGTCCTCATCATATAATTCCTCATCTATTTCAAGAGTGTTTTTTCTCCAATACATCACTACAATCTGACGATCATATTCCTGAGCAAAATAGTTGAGTAGTTCGGGGATTTCGATAATAGCCCTTCTTTGTTCTTTCTGAAACCCACTAGGAGATATCAGAACCGCGTAGTAAGCCTGAAGGACTTCAGCATACATCTTCACTTGGTATAAATCGCTGAGAGTCAAAACGCCTCTCTTTATTTTTACCACAATCAGTCTACTTTCCTCGGAAAATAGTGCTTCACTGGTATCAAGACATCCTATCAAATCGGGGAACTTTCTTTCTACGCTAAGGGACAGAAGTGCTACATTATCCAGATCTATCCTATTATCAGTACGTACGAGTCGATCAGTCGTGTCTAATATGCAGTTGCCTTTTTCACTAAAGCGGTTTCTGAGCACTGCTATTATTAGTTCATAGAGCTCTTCCTCTAGCTGCTCATCTTTGCCTCCAACTATGAATAATCCTCCTCCACGATTCTCTATAAAGACATCATATTTGATGCTAGATTCTTTAGTCCTGCATGCCCTTGTATCATCTGATAATTCTAACCATATTAATCTTTCAAGGCCATTGCCTTACCAAGGTTGTACTAGACGATTGCTTTTCAAACCACCCGCTACCACTTAACCGCTACTAATTTTGCTAGCCTAGCCTTCGACATCATCTAACGGAATCGCACGATACTGGGATCACCCTCTCTTTTTCCAATTTTGTACATTGTTCCACTATCATTCTCATTAAATTAGAGCTAAATACTATTATGAAGTGGAGGAGAGATTGTGATTAAGAAGAAGGTGAGTTTGCTAACACTAGCACTCGTTCTCTGTCTAATGATTCCAGTCATGTCCTCAGCCAACCAGGTTGATTTCGTAATCAGTCAGGCAGGAGCATGGTCGGATGACTTTGATGATGGAAACATCGATGGATGGAGTGTTCTGGGATTAGATACGTCTACCAATCCATGGAATTCAACCACTGGGAACATTACAGCTGAAGACAACACAATGCGGGTTTATAGTGAAGATTGGTGGAGTGAAGCATATCGAACAAGTAACGTGGCTTATGGCTCATGGGCATTTGATGTCTATTGCGTAGACACTCTAAATGAACGTAGCTATATTGCATTTATATCTGGAAGTCCACCCCTGATTCCTGAGGATCTAGATTTTCCATTCGAGTATGGTATCATTACAGTTGTGGGTCAGTATGAGTCTCATAGCAGTGCATTCCTCCTGTATCGTAGACCCTCAGAAAGTCCGTATTTATCTGTAATAGGAAGTTACGATGTGGCAGAGGTTTCTGGATGGTATCATATCAATATCACCAGAGATCTTGATGGTAACTTTGAAGTGTATTTTAATGGCACTTTGGGAATCACAGTCACGGATACGACTCACACAACTTGCGACCTATTCACGTTCACTGCTGAAGTCGGATATGCACTTGACAACATAGTTGTTGTTCCAATACCAACAACAACGCCAACGCCACCCGATGGAATACCAGACATGACACTCCTCCTCGTAGTTGGAGGAGGAATTGCAGTGGTAGTGATTCTTGTCGCAGTGGTCAAGTTGAGAAAGAGAACTGATTAGGAATCCACTTCTTCCTGACAGACTGATTAGCTAGGTTCTTGTTTGAACTGTTTGAGGTCTTGATGACAGGAGAGGAAGGATTAGAGTTGGTCTTCTTGGGAACTGGTGCAGCAATCACACTTCCCGCATTCTTCTGCACCATTAGTCATCAATACGTTCCAGTTTGAAGATTACTGGTCGTACCCCATCTCCACATGCCACATAGGTAATGTCCTTCTCTGGCCAGTCCATATCATCAATGAGATCGAACTTAGTAAGTCGAACTGTAAGGTCCCTCCATGCCCACCCACAGAATCCCTCTGGACATGTAAAACTATTTTCAGCTATGAACTCTTGAC
>JBHLRQ010000230.1:0-2980 GCA_048882385.1 Candidatus Thorarchaeota archaeon
AAAGGACCTGCTGCACTCCCAGTAGCTGGGTCCTCAATTACATTGTATGCTGGAGCGAAAACTCTTGCATGTACATTTGTATCTGCATGGATTGTATCAGTGCTGAATATTAGTACATCTTGCGAAATTTCATTTTCAAGAGCGGATAATATTGCGAAAGGATTCGGAGATGCTTTTTGCACTGATTTTAGAGATCTGAGTGGAATTATTAGAAATGGGTTACCAGTTGATACAAACCTAGCTGGATACTCTTCAGAGATTGACTTCTCTGTTAGACTCAAAGCTTTCATAATTGCTCTTGGATGCTCGAGCTCATCCAAAAACGTTGGTGGATTCTGTTTCATTCTTACTGTTTCCTTGCTCAAGAATTCTACATCTATAGGTCCGATCCCTAGCTCAAGCTTGATTCGCTCTATCTTTGGATCAACAATCTTCTTTCGGCGTAGGACATATGCACTCCCTAATGTCGGATGCCCTGCGAATGGTATTTCACTTCCAGGAGTGAAAATCCTGATTTTGGATACACAGGCATTCTTCTTTGATTCTTGTATGAAAGTTGTTTCAGAGAAGTTCATCTCTCTAGTGATTCCCAGCATCTCATCATCTGTAAGAGATTTATTTGCCTCAACATTCCAAAATGTTGCTAGCTGATTTCCACTGAAGTCATACCTCTTGTCAACGAAGACAGATGTCTGCACAAAGGAAAAATTCCTCATGACCGATCACCGCTTAATGTGTGACTACAATGTCAGATAAATCTAGATGGATGTCCGCAAAAAAATAGAGAGGACTCTTAGAGTCATTCTAACGCATTTTGATGAAATAATCGTAACGATCCACAATTTGTACCTGTCTACTACTACACCTAGTCCCTTCATTGACTAAAAGATATGACATGGTTAATTAAAGTGTAATTCATAAACAGGGACAGCCGACTGCAGTTTAGGAGTAGAAGAATGTTCGATTACAAAGCTCAACAAATGACGTTAGAAATAGGTGGTGTTAGAATAGGAGGCTTGCCTGGAAGAATTCCAACAGTCGTCATTCCATCAATATTCTACACAAAGGACCGAATTGTCAAGAATCCCAGCACAGGAGAGTTTGATAAAACTGCTGCAGAAGACCTACTGAATGAATTATTAGATCTGACGGAGAAAACTGGACTAGGCACGATGTTGGACGTTGTTGCAACAACTAGTAATGCGATGGAATCATATTTGGAATATCTTGTTGACCAAACAGAATTTCCTCTATTAATTGACGGATCAGACTCGGTAGAGGTCAATACAGCAGGGATCAAATACGCTAATGAATCAGGATTTCTAGATAGAGTCATTATTAATTCAGTCACTCCTGAATCAAAAGATGAGCTCTTCAACGTAGTAAATGAAACAGGCCTTACAAGAGCTGTACTTTTGACCTTCAATTCTGCATCAATGGCATCAAGCTCAAAACGTGTTGAAATAGCTGATACGCTTATTCAGAAAGCTCAATCAAGTGGAGTTTCGGACATCCTCATTGATACAGGAGTAATGGATCTTCCAACATTGGGAATCGCATGCAAAACGCAACATATCCTGAAGGATAAGTATGGATATCCAGTTGGAAACGGCGCTCACAACGCAATCAGTACTTGGGCAGGTCTTAAACGAAAATTCGGAAAAAATGCAACGGAACCAGCTATGGTTGGTTCAAGTTTGATGCCAGTTTCACTTGGTGCTGATTTCATCCTGATGGGACCTGCTAGATATGCGCCATTAGTCTACCCGTCAATAGCTATGATTGATGTTGCTCTTTCTGGAATCCTAATAGAGGATAGAATTCGTCCTGATAAGCCACATCCAAGATATCTGATTAATTAGAGTTGATTGGCCAATTTGACCAATTATTGCTTGGATAGGATTTCTATTTAATAGCCAAACTGATTATAGATCGAACGATTATGGTAATCTCAAAACCTAACACAGAGTTACCTCCAGAAAGAAAAAAGTCTGCGAAGTACATTTACATCGCGATATACGTTGTAACTTCATGTTTTGCGTCGGTATCCTTGTCTTTGTCTGGTGTTGTCGCTCTTGATCCCCTTATTGCTTTAATTGCAGGCATTGTTGCAGGCTTTGCCCTGGCAATTGTACAAATTACTTATGTCAACTTTGTCGTTAGAACTAGTTGGAGAATCAAAGGAAAGCCAATCGATTAGTAGTTCAATCACAATAATAATGAAATACTACCATACGACACGAAATATTGTCAACGATGGTAGATCTCTATTTCGGGGAACTAGCTCTTGTCGATGTTGGCATGGCGCTAGCAACTGGCCTGATTGCATCAGTGGTTCTTACGATAGCATACTACATGTCTGCATCAGGGATGTCAAAATGGAAACCAAGAAAGCTTGTTCATATCATTATGGGTTCAACTATCGGTATAACACTTGTGATGTACAGCAATCTTAGTGGACCGGCATTTGCCGCTGGGATATTCCTTACAATCTTGATGTATTCATGGGCGCATAAGAGTGAGTTAATCGGAGAGCTACTGATAGCTGGGAGTCGTGATGGTGAAACTCGCCTTAATACATTTGCGTCGGGATTCATGGGACTAATATCATTCGGGACTGTGTTTCTTCTCTTCTTTTCACGACCTGAGATTTTCGTAGCCGCAATATTAGCTGTTTCATGGGGTGATGCCGCAGGAGAAGTATTTGGGAGACCCTTTGGTGGGAGATACGTTAAACGCAAATACCGTGACAAATCAGTGGAGGGGTGTGTAGGAGTGTTTTTGTTTACTGCATTATCTGTAATTGTTTCATTAGCAATTTACTCAGCAGACACAGCTATTCTTGCAGTTCTCCCTCAGATACTGATGGTTGCAGCTTGCGCAACTGTTGCAGAGATATTGAGTATTGGCTGGACTGACAACTTCTTCATACCAATGATAACAGCGTTTACAATGTGGTGGTTCTTATTTCCGGGAATTG
>JBHLRQ010000231.1:0-2975 GCA_048882385.1 Candidatus Thorarchaeota archaeon
TGGATAAGGCACCAGCCTGCGGAGTTGGTAATCCCCGGTTCGAATCCGGGCGGTCCCGCCATTCTTTCTCTCGACACGAAGCTTAAATGGACACTCAATTTCGAATGAACTATTCAGCAATAGAGATGCTCTCAACATGCAGTTCAGACCACAGCGATTGGAGAAAGTTCACAAATCTATGCAGCGAAGTGAGCTTAATGCATTGGTAATCACAAGAAGACAGGATGTACAATACCTCACGGGATACCAATATATGGGAGCAAATGTACCAATCGCATGTATAATCGCCGATTCATCACAACCACAACTAGTCCTTCCTGATATACAGGAGTCTGTAACCTCGCGTGAAACAATAATGGCTAAGATTCGATCATACACTGATTCTCCTGTTGAGAGTCTGTCGAGAACTAGGGGGAATGTCTTTTGGGATCGAGTCACTAGTATTCTTCGGGAGTTAGGTCAAGCCAGTGGAATGATAGGACTTCAGCATGACTGGTTATCAGTGCGTGAGTTCGAGAAACTTAAGCTGGCCCTTCCTGAAGCAGGATTCAAAGATTTCTCACAAGCATTATGGGAGCTCAGATTCATCAAGGATGCTGCAGAGATTGATGCTATTCTCCAAGCAATAACCATCGGTGAGATCGGTATACGTACAGCTCTTGAGATTGTAGCGACCGGAAAATCCGAAGAAGAACTCTCACTTGAGATTGAAGCAGCGATGAGAGGAGCTGGAGGGCAATTGCATGGCTTGCGTGCAGTTGTACTATCTGGAGAGCACGCTCGACTGCCCTATGTTCAACCTGGTGCTGGAAGAATAAGTGGTGATGACTTAGTTGTTTTGGACATGACTGTCAGTCATCAAGGGTATTTCTGTGAAATTGCAAGGACCATTCACCTTGGACGACCTACCAAGAAGCAAAGAAAACTCTACGAGTACGTAGTTAATGCATGCAACGTAATAGAGAAACAATTGAAGCCTAAAACTTCGATTAAGGATGTTTCCCAGAAGATTATGAAGAAGCTTGGGAAAGGATTTCCAACAGATACTCTTGTTCAGCCATTTGGAAACTCGATTGGACTTGATCTCTATGAACCACCCTATCTTACAATAGATGGCGAACATACTCTGAGAGAAAGTATGATGTTCTCGATTCATCCTACTGGATATGTTGAAGGTATTGGTACTGCGAAAATTGCAGATATTCTTTTGATATCATCTAATGGTTGCGATAATCTAACAACTCTTGCCCGTGAAACTATGTAATCAAGTAGGGTTCTGCCATCTCTTGAGCTTGAGGAAAATTTGAGTTATGGTATCTGATTTAATGGTGTGTTGATCAATCTCCTCTCTTGAAACTTCACGAATCTGAGCCGCCGGTGCTCCTGAGTTCAGTGTTCTTGGAGGAATTACGATATTTGGTGGAACAATACTCCCTGGTGCAAGTGATACTCCTTCTCCAAGCGTTGCACCATCAAAAACCACTGTTCCCTCTCCAATGTTGACATTGTCTCCAACATATACTCCGTGAACGACAGCTGCGGTAGCTATTATCGTATTATTACCAATTATTGCAGGGTTGTCTTCATTGTGTGCGTGAATCACAACACTATCCTGAATACAGGTATTCTCTCCAATTCGAACGGAAGCTTGGTCACCTCGAATGACTGCTCCTGGCCAGACATTGCTACCAGGACCGATTTCCACATCACCGACAACTGTGGCCTGTGGACTGACATATGCTTGCGGGTCTATCTTAGGACTCTTGTCTGCAAAAGGTAGTATTGGCACGTCTAGCACCTCTGTTGTCTGATAGATATTCGTCGTAGCACAGTAATATAAAACATGATGTGACTTCTCTACACTCTCCAGCCAATACCCCACAGCTAACAGATCATGTCATCATAGTTACCAGTTGTCGTACTCATACAGAATATCATGAGTCTTGCTAGATAGTCTCCTGACCTAAGAAGTAGCTAATGACATCTTCATAATGCTCTGCTGGTCTTAGGCCAATGAGTCGATCCAGAACCTTCTTCTCACCAGTCTTTGATGTAACCACGTACTTAGTAGGTTCGCCATCGAAGTACATCAAAACACATGGAATTGAATGGATCTTGTTATCCATTGCAAACTGACGATGGTCCTCAGTATTTATCTTGAGAAACTTGACATCAGAGTTGTCAGCGTACTTCTGATCAAGCGTTTCCAAAATGGGAGTCAAAGCTTTGCAAGGCTGACACCACTCAGCCCAAGCATCAACAAAAAGGAGTCTTGTTTCCCTCTTTGCCTTCTCAACATCTTGGGGTGATGCTTCGTTGACCATGGGCTTTCTGCTACTTGGATGCCTATGAATCTTACCCGAATTCTTCTCAATTTTAATATACCAATCGAAAACGGTGTTACAAGAAGCAAAATGATATTATTCTCTAGGACTTTGTGCAATCGAAAAGAACCGGGATTTTGATTTGAATCATGATCTTTATGGCTATGCATTTGAGGACTTCTATCGTTTAGCTAGGAAGTAAGCAATGCAGATGCGAAAGAAAAGAAGAAGAAAGAGTGAAGGGGAGTAAGTCCCCTCGTGTATCTATGCGACACTTTCAGCAAGAAGATTCTCTGCAATCTGATCATAGACCTCTGGTGGCATCACACCAACCAATTTGTCCATCTTTCTGCCTGAGCCATCGTCAAAGATTACTCTCTTCCCATCAGAGTACACAAGGACGCTTGGTACGCCAGTTATCTGATTCTCCATGCTGAAATCTCTGTTGTGGTCAACATCAATCTTTACTACTTTTAGACCTCGAGGTGCGTATTTGTCGTGAAGTTCTTCAAGAATAGGTCCGAGAGTCTTACAAGGACCACACCAAACTGCATGACAGTCCACGAATACTACTTTGTTATCAGAGATGATCTTAGTAAGGTCATCTGAACTAATGTCATCAACCATCTTGTCTACAACTCCCGTCATCGG
>JBHLRQ010000232.1:0-2973 GCA_048882385.1 Candidatus Thorarchaeota archaeon
AACAATGGACTTGGAATTAGGATGGATGCATGGTCATATAATTTCCCCGGAACATCCATACGAATCGCATGGGGATACTCGAACCAAATCCATCTCAACCTTCTCATCAACAACGATGATCAGATTCAGCCTGCAGGAGAATACAACCTCTGGTATGAACCATCACTCGGTTTGGGCAACTTTTGGAGCAACTATTGGGGAGATGACCTAGATAACGACGACATAGGTGATACTGACTTGCCGCACGAGGGAGTAGATGATTATCCGCTTTTGGACCCAACAATTCCTGAGAGATATGGCGAGCTACCAGTGGGCGATGACTGGTGGGAAACTGGGTGGATCGTCTGGCGAGGAGACTGGTCTCCAGTCAGTATTAAAGTGATAGACAATCTTGGCAGAACGATTTCCGATGAAGAGAACCAGATTGGCTTGAATGCATGGTATGTAGAGGATAACCAGTGGGAGCCAAGCAAAACGATGGTAATGGTCATCATTGCAACACCTCCTACCATTCCTACCCAAGAACAGGTCTATTCTTTCCAGATGACAGCTCTGGATGACCTTACATACTCGATGGAGTGGTTTGCCAGCTTTAAAGGCGACATCTTCTTTGAACGATCAGCAGAGGATGTTTCCTTGACAGCTGGACAGACAAGAGCAGTGGAAACAGCGGTGGTTGAGAATTCTGATGGCACCTGGTACGCCAGTCCATTACCACAATACACATTCAGCGGCATCCTACAACCAATAGATGCCGATGGCTCTAGTATATTCAAACAGGGTAGAACGGTTCCTGTGAAGTTCCATCTATTTGACGACAATGGACTCTCTGTGAGTACAGCTCATGCGACCATCGAGGTAGAAAAGATTAGCAATGAGATAAATGGTGAACTTGAAGATGTTGCATCAACATCAGCTGCTGACACAGGCAATGTGTTTCGCTATGATTCAGAAACCGAGCAGTACATATTCAACCTCTCCACCAAGGAACTGGAAACTGGAACATATGTACTAAGAATCACCCTTGATGATGGACAAATCTTTGAGATTCAATTCTCCTTGAAATAATCGGGAGTTATTGCATTGTTATACCCTAGGTGACTTCACATAAAATCCACCTCTGAACTGAAACGATATGCGCTCACAGGGTGCACACTACCATAAAGCTTGCATTTGCCCGTTAATGTAATCCTTAAGTCAAAGCTTTGCACGACTCATAATAACGAAAACAAGTCTGTGGTATCATCAATCATCATCTATAGCACTTGACCTATCAGGGTCTATCAATCCTCTATATCCTTGTTCTTTTGATTTTCATCGTAAAATAGGAGGAGAGAAATTGAAAAGCAAAAATAATAGGATTATAGTTTTTGGCTTTGTATTCATCTTGTTCATGTTGACTATGGATGTAGCATACAATCCTACAACTTTAACAAACGAAAAGAATCCTGTAGGTGCATATAGGGAGAATATTCCAGCAGCTTCACCTGTCGATTCTGATATGGATGGTTGGAGTGACTATGATGAGTTATACACCATTTTCACTGATCCTTTCGATCCTGGTCCCTTCTATATTGATGGAGATGCCGAGCTTACGGCAATGGCTGCCTATCATGGATGGCAAGGTACAGGAGACTACGGAGATCCTTACATCATTGAGAACTATGTTATCGATGTCAATGACGCTGATGTCAGCTGCATTAAGATTCTGAATATTGTTTCCACGTATTTCATTATTCGTGACTGTACAGTGTCAGGTGCATCGGGACCCTACGCTGAACTAATCATACCATTTGAGCATGCGCATGCGGGAATCTGGCTCTCCAATGTTCAATATGCGGAAGTGACCAACAATCAATGTTTTAACAACCTCTATGGTATCCGAGTTGATTATAGCTATGCTGTGGTGATAGAACAGAACACATGCTATTCTAATATTTGGGAAGGGATCGCTGTTATATTAGACAGTACCCAGTGTATCGTGACTGATAATTACTGTTACTATGATTTTAACCCTGAGGGCATCGTTGGGAATGGAATCGGTGTTGGGGTTGGAGCTTATGAGAACACAATTGTGCATAACTTTGTATACGATAACCAACACGCAGGAATCCATTTATTCTTAGGATATGGCAACATCGTTAGAGACAACTACTGCTATGGCAATGATTGGGGAATCGCTGTGAGAGGAACGAGCAGTGACAACCAACTTATTGAGAACCATTGTTGGGACAATTATCAGGGTATCTACCTAGAAAACTCTGACTCAAACACTATAGTGGACAACGAATGTTTTTCGAATGACTTTGAGGGCATCGTTGTTGTCTATGATAGTAATGGGAATCTTGTCACGGACAACTGGTGCTATGACAATCTTGTCAATGGCATTGGTGTTGGACTCGGGGCTATCGACAACACAATTGAGTACAACAATGCGTATAATAACGGATATGCAGGAATCCATTTCTGGAATGGAGATGACAACACTGTTCGAGGGAATGACTGTTATGAGAATGAGTACGGGATTTCAATGAGAGGGGGAAGTAGTGGGAACACAATTCTAGAGAACCTCATTGCCTTCAATGAAGTAGGTATCTATCTATTAGGAGGTTCATCTAACACAATATTCCATAATTCAATCATTGACAACACAATTCAAGCTATAGACCAAGAACCAGTCAGCCAAAACTTCTGGTATAATCCAGACCTACAAGAAGGCAACTATTGGTCTGACTATATAGGTGCGGACTTGAATGGAGATGGAATCGGAGACACAGATGTCCCATGGCCCAGCTTCGGCTTCGACTTGTATCCACTAATGACCCCGACTACACTTCAACAAATGATTGACGTCGTTAAATCGAGGCTACAAGATCTAGTAGATAGCGGGGTATTGGAAGACAACAATGTGAACCCATTGAACAAGAAACTTGATGCCGTTATTGACTTTATTAATAAAGGAAAGATGTTTCA
>JBHLRQ010000233.1:0-2967 GCA_048882385.1 Candidatus Thorarchaeota archaeon
CAGCAGTCAGACTCACGACCTCTACTGTTTCAACCAGTGGTATTGCATCTTCAGAATCCGGAGACTTTGCCTGCTTCTCAGCAGTAGCCCATTTCTCTTTCATCTCGACAGCAAAATCTGCTACTGCTTTTGGTACTGGTAAGCCAGATTCTTTCTTTACGGCTTTGGGTTTCGTTCTCTTTGGAGGAACTTTTGGTTTCTTTGCAGGTTTCTTCTCCGTTGCAGCTTTCTTTGGAACAGGCTTCTTCTTGGCTTTCTTAGCTGCGGGCTTCTTCTCTACTTTCTTCTTCTCGGGTGTTTCCATCTTTGTGGATGTCTTGGCAGAAATAGTTTGTTCAATCACATCTGGTTCACCCGTGATACGAGCTAGTTCCTGGGAATGAATAAGCTCCTTGGCAGCAGTAACAATATTGGCAGCCTTTGTGGAGCTTAGACCATCTACTTTCTTTGCGATATTTCCAGGTGTAGCTCTAGCAATTCGTGCGACAGAATCATAGCCTGCACGCTCCATTGAAAGAGCAAGCTTAGATCCAAGACCAGGTACATCAGTCAATGCCATCCGGGGGGGTGCAGCTTCATCAACTTCCTCAGTTATAGCTTCAGATTCAATTACAGGAGTTTTACTTTTCTTAACCAAGTCTTTTGCTGCGTAAACGAGTTTTTCAGCCCCAGCTTTGCTGAGCCCATCGACCTTCTTTGCAATTGAAGAGGCTCTTGCGCGAGATATCTTTTCTACAGTTTCGTATTTGGATTTGACAAGCTTGTCTTCTAACTTTGGACCAACGCCAGGAAGTTGTTTGAGTGTGAAATCGCTTTCTGGAATAGGAGCGGGAGCAATCTCTTTTTTCTTGGAGGGTTTCTTTGCAGGTGCCTTTTTCTTTGCAGGTTTCTTCTTCTTTGTTGTTGGCTTTTTCTTAATTGGTGCTTCTTTCTTAGGAGCTGCTTTCTTTGGTTTGGTTGCTGGTTTCTTTGGTTTTGCTGCTGGTTTTTTCTTTGTAGTTTTCTTGGAGCTCTTTTTTACGCTCTTTTTGGGCGTCTTCTTCGGTTTTGATTCATCCAGCACTTCTCCAAGAGTTGCTTGGACTGTTTCTGGTTCCTTCTTTGACTTCTTGCGACTCATTCGCCCTCTCCTCCCTCAGCAACTATTTCATCGTCTAAGGAGATATCAGCAATGAGGTCAGAACCTATCGTATCAGTTTCAGTTTCTTCTTGATCTGCTTGTGTTTCAAATCCAGTTATTGAATCTCGTAATCTACTTGCGATTATTTCAGCATCAAACTGTTTTTTCTTCTTGCCATCATTTGCAATGGCAACAAGGCTCTGAGCAAATTGGTCAGCATACATGGCCAGAATTCCTGCACGTTTTGCTTTTCTTTGTGCAGTTTCACGTCGAGTGATGAATCGTCTGAATCTTCTTCCTGCATCCTCAAGTGCAAGTTTGATCTCCCTGAGAAGAACCTCGTCTTCTGCTAATGCCTGCTTGCTCTGACCTTTGAACATGACATGTACATAGGCTCCAGCTACATGGATAAAAACCATGATTGGACCACGAGGTATTCCATTATCAAAGGTAGCTACTTTGTAATTTTTCCAGTTTACAGACGCTGTAGCTTTCCATGTCGCACAATCGCTATTGTCACGAAGCTTTGGAACTCGGTTGACAAAGCGCCAAAGAACCATTGGAGCAGAAGATGCAGGTTTTATCTCTCCTCCATATGCTATACAGACTTCGACTGCAAAAGATAGGCCCTTGCCTGATGTAGGTTTCCGAGTTACCGATGTAGCAAAGTCTGGTCTGTAAGCCATCTTGATTGTCTGCTCAAACACCTCTTCGCCAACTGGAACAACAGTATCTGTGGGCGGAGCTATATAATCCTCATTTGAGAATGACCGATACAGCAACTCCACTTCAGTTTTAGAAAGAGTATCTGTGGGAGTACTCATCTTGAGGTCATCTAGATGGCGTCGTCGAAGGTCCTTACTCGCGTTAGATACAATTGTCTTAGCTTTGTTTGTACTAAGACGACAGAATGCCTTTGTCAAGAATCCTCTTAGATCTGTTTCGCGGGTTTCTCTTAGCAGGTCTTGGAACTCTCCAATCCTGATACTTGCAGGGTGAGGTTGAGCGTATTTTGGTTCTTCTGGGAACTGACTTACTCTTCGAGGGTAGATATTGACTTGTCCATATGGATCAATGAAGATGATTGTTACATGAGAATTAAGTAGAGAAGCCATCTCGCAATAGATGTCAGCATATCCTCGGCGATATTGGATATTAAGATAGAATAGCTTGATGAAGGTCCCGTGATGGAATGGAAGATCCATCTCCACTGGACCACCTACATGATCCTTGGTATTTGCTGTAGTTGTGTAGAAGTTTGTCACTATTGCATTTTCAGAGTTAAATCGTTTGGATATAGTGAAGATTGGTTTACCAGTAGTATTTTGAGCATCACTAAAAGCTGATGGCGCCCCAAAGCCCTGACTCCCACGAGTCTGTCTTAATTTCTCAGACTTACTTGAAGCAAGATAGATTCCAAATTTCTCCAAATCTTCTTTAATCATTCCAACTCCAGTATCAAAGCATGTGAACTCGTAGACTTTGAATCCCTCTTCATCGTCTATTGGAACGAGATCAGGCATCTGGACTTCTTTAAGTTCAATAACTACAATAGGCTCTCGTTTTGATAGTAGAGGTCGAAGTGGGACAACAAACTTTCTGAACTCGGTTATTCGCTCATCAATCGTTTCCTTGCGTCTTGGAGGTATCTCCACTTCCTTTCCTGCTCTTACATCTCGCTCCAGTTGCTTACTCAGAGATATAGTATCAATTTGACCTTCTTCAAGTTTGGCTCTTACCTCTTCAACAACTTTAGGATCTAGTTGTTCCTGAAGCCGGGGACGCCGCTTCGCCTTCCACCACCAACTTTCAAGTGCATCAATCGCATTGTCCAGGAACTCAATCGC
>JBHLRQ010000234.1:0-2904 GCA_048882385.1 Candidatus Thorarchaeota archaeon
ATCATCCCGGGCCTTTACCTTTTGCCAGGTTCGCAAGAGGGACGCTTTCCCTTTTCTCACAGCTTTCTTGTGGAAGGCGAAACGCGGGCTATCATAGATACTGGCGCTGGCATACAGAGGCTCCAGCGGCTGCAGCAGCAGACTCCCGTCGATCTTGTTATCTCCTCACATAGCCACCCGGATCACACAGCCGGCAACTGGATTTTCGATGGTTTACCCCTGCATGCTCCTGAGCAAGCCGCCGTTTCTTTTGGCCGCCTGCAGCCACTCAGTGAGCGCTTTGTCGAACCCGGTCGCCTTTCAAAAGTCTGGCGCAAATTCGTGCGTCAAACGATGTATTTCCGTGACGCGCCTCATACCGACACCTTTTGTGATGGCGCCACATTCGACCTCGGCCGTGTTACATTGGTAGCAATACACACACCAGGGCATGTACTAGATCACTATTGTTTTTTTGAGCCAAACCAGGGCGTCCTGTTTTCTTTTGACATTGATCTGACCTCTTTTGGTCCCTGGTACGGTCACCGAGAGAGCAACATCGGGGAATTTGAGAAAGCGATTCGGCGCGTGATAGCACTAAAGCCCAAGTTAATCGTCTCAAGCCATAAGGGTATCATCGAGAACGATATTCAATCACGCTTGAATAGGTTTCTTGCTGTGTTCGACGAGCGTGATGCCAAGATCCGGCGCCTCCTGACAGCTGGATACACGGCGAATCAGATGGTAGAGCTATCCCCGTTTTACGGCGGTCACCCATTTGCACCAGAGATACTGCGTTATTGGGAACAACAGATGATCCTAAAGCACCTTGAGCGTCTCACGCCTCGCCGACTGCAACAGTAAAGGTCTGAACGTGATGAAAATCTGGACGTCGCAGACAAAACTGGGGAGAGTCAGGATTACATAACTGCTCCAACTCAGCCCAGTCCTCCGGTGACAGATACGGTCGTAGTCTATCTCCCCAATAACCCTTAAAGACGCCTTCCAGGAAATACACCTCATCCTCTGGGCATAAAGGACCCGTACGCTCAATGACTATCGTCCTCACCGACACGTCGGTCAATCCGGCGCGTTTTAACCATCCCAATAGATTTCTGACGGCAGCGGTATCGCGCTCATCAAGACCGTATTTGTCTCGGTAGTATTGGCGACAAGCCAGCATCACTTCTTTTTCCAGCCGAGCATTCCAAGCGAAAAACATCTCGGGTAAAAAGGCACTCTGCCCCAAGACGAGTCGACCATTGGGACGGAGCTTCTCAACCAGCAACCTAGTCCCATGCACGGGACTTCTCAGATGGTGAATGGTATTGCTGCACCATATCATGTCAAATGAACGGTCCGCGATAGGGAGACGGGAAATATCACCCTGGACGACCGAAACCGGCAGTTCAGTCCCGATCAACCTCCGCTGAGCATGGAACACGTGAGGTTGGGAAAGATCAATGCCCAAAACTGACCCGCTGGGTGCCACTGCTTGCGCCAACCACATGCTTATCAGTCCAGTCCCACATCCTGCGTCTAAGATAGCATCACCCTTTGACAACTGCAGGTCAGAGATCACCTGTCGCAGCTCAGGCGCGGCAAACTGGTTGAACACGTCCAACTTGTCTATGTAGTCTTTCTTGGGCGAGTCGCCCAGCAGGCCCAACGTTCTCTTGCGCATACGCTAAACCACTCAAAATCGCGGTTTCGTAAAGGTAGGATTAACTTTGCAGTATTTGTTCGACATAGTATACTTGAAGCAGCAAGTCTTGAGCAAACAATGCTGTTAGATGTCCTTCCAGAAACAACTCCAAGGAGATCTGTAATGTTAAACAGTTACGCGCGGATTATTCTGTTGTTTTTGGTCGCTATGCCATTAGTCAACGCATGCGGGGGTGCAGAAGAATCCACCGAACCTGTGACCCTACGGTTGGGCGTCAGCCTTACCCCTCAAGAGCTAGCGACCTTTCAAACGGCTATTGAAGCCCTGGACGAGGCTCATTCCGAATGGAACATTGTGCTGGAGACGACTCCACAGTCGGGTGTGATTGAAAAGATCAATACTCAACTGGCCGGCAACGACCTGCCTGATGTGGTGCGGGTACAGGGGCTGTTTGCACAGCAATGGATTCGACAGGATGCCTTTTTGGACCTGACAGAGCGCATCGAAAATAGCAGGCTTGATTTGAACGACTTTTACGCTGGTCCAGTTGACCAGTTCCGTTGGCAGGAGAAGTTGTGGGGGCTTCCTGATAGCGCCACGCCTGACATTGTTTTTTACAATAAGGATATGTTTGACGCTGCCAATCTGGCTTACCCTACCGACAGTTGGACCTACGAAGACATGCGCCAGGCAGCGATCAAGCTCACCCTAGACGCAGAAGGTCGAACGCCGAATCATCCGCAATTTGACCCGCAGTCGATTCAGCAATGGGGTTGGAACGGCGGTTTGACCTTTTTTTGGCAGCGCAGTCTGGTGCGTGCCTTGGGCGGAGAGCTGTGTGACAATCAGGATTGCACGCTGATGAACTTCACGTCGGCGGAGACCATCCGGGCCGCTGAATGGTGGGCCACACTGGTGCACGAGGACCACGCCGCGCTCTACGACCCCTACGGCGGATCTCAGACTGGTGTGCCGGGCGATCCCTTTATCGCCGCTAAAGCGGCAATGGGTTACAATGGTTTTTTTGCCGTCGGACAGCTCAACGACGTAGGCAACGTCAACTACGACATCGTCCAGCCGCTGATCGGTGTGGACGGCCAGCGATATACACCGCTTAGCACAAATGGCTATGTAATCGCAGCCACATCCGAGCATCCCGAAGAGGCGTGGGCGCTAGTCCAGGCACTGCTCGACGCCGAATTCCTTGAAGAGACCTGGGGAAAGCCGGGACACAGTGTTCCCGCTCGCCGCTCCGTGGC
>JBHLRQ010000235.1:0-2902 GCA_048882385.1 Candidatus Thorarchaeota archaeon
ATGAGCAGTTCTCGAGCAGATTCGTCAGAAGCGTTGAGGAGTTTAATGCCTGGTCGAAACAGGCGATGCTGTCGTTCTCGCTCTTTCATCATGCAGCCTTGACAGAGAGCGCCCAAGCGGTTCTTGCCCGGGGAAGGAATCCTTTCCGGGGCTTTGTGCTTCTCAAAGAGATGGACCCGATTCTTGAGAAGAAAGTCATCACAATGCCGCATCGGGTAGGGGTACGGTTGGTCGAAGAGCCCGAGTTCTTGAAAGACGCGATTGGTCATGGGCTCGTGGTCGGCCCCATGTCGGATATTCCGGTGCAACGTGTGACACGGCGTCTCATGAACCTTGAGGCGAGGACGCGAAATATCCCCGTCGTGAGACATCTCACCCGAGCAGCGAGACGCTTCAAGGAAGGCTGGGACAAACGGCTTTGGGACCACTACCACACGGGACTCAAGGGGTTTGCTTATTACGATCTCACGGCCGAGCTTATGAAGAAGTTTCCCAAGGTGGCGCCCGATGAAATCAAGCAGAAAGTCGCAACGCATCTTAACGATGCCTTTGGTGGTCAGGAGTGGCTGACAAAGTTCTGGCTCGAGCCCAAGGCTCAGCAGATGCTTCATATGGCCATGCTGGCCCCGGATTGGACGCTGAGCAATATCAATATTGCCGGGAAGACGATTCTTGCCGCAAAAGACCCGGTGATGCGAACACTCAATACTCGTTACTGGCGCAACATGATCCCGACGCTGATCGGCTCGGCCGCTGCGATCAGTTACGGCATCTATGCTGCCTTTGGGGACGAATCCAAGGGTGACAAGGCTTGGATGTTCGACAATGAAAAGGGCCACAAATTCGATATCGACGTGACCCCTCTGATGCGTCAGCTCCCGTGGTGGAAAAAAGAGGCAGCGGAAGGTCAGCGATACTACCTCCACTTCGGGAAGCAGGCCCGAGAAGTATTGCGATGGGCGGCAAATCCTCTCGAGGCCGCAACGCGCAAGGCTTCACCGGCTGTCCATGTCGCCTTTGAGCAAGTTACCGGGATGGAGACGGGTGGATTCGAGACAAAGTTCAAGAACCTTGACTTCTGGGACCCCGAAGGGCTCAAAGAAAGAGCTGTCTCGATTGGCGAGAAGTTCTGGCCGTTCAGCTTCCGGGCTAACAACTTTGCCTTCGCGGCTCCGCTGCGGAAGGGGATGACCTACTGGAAGGCCAGAAAGGCTTACGAGTCTGCGCTGGAGCTCTATGCGGAACCGTCTTTGCTGAAGCAGATTGCCCGGGAAGGGCCAGAGGGCGCTATCCGGTTTGCTCATACTCCTGAGTTCACGAAGCGTCTCAACGAACTCGTGGGTGATATCCACGACGCGGCCCGAAGGAACAATGTGGATACGAAACGGGCCTTTAACCGGGCCGTTGCGAATATCCGTGGCAGATACTACGGCGAGTTCCTGAGAGCACTTGAGAGCGGCAAAGAGACTCAGATGGAAAAGGCGGCTTTGGCGGTGATCCGTCTTAATGCGGGAGTCAAGAACATCTTCGAGAGCGCCAAGGACCGAGGTATCGATCTCACGCCGGAGCAAAAGAAGGAAATCAGAAATGTCCTCAAGAAGAAACGCGCAGAGCTTTATGAATGGTAACTGGTTACGGGTCGCTCTCTTCTTGGCGGGTCTGCTCGCCGGGGGAGGAAGCGCCAGTGTTGTAGGGGAATATCAAAACACAAAGCTCGAAGCCGAAATAAAGCAGTTGAAGGATGTGCATAATAAAGACGTTCGAGAAATCGCAGAGCGTCTGAGCCGTATCGAAGAAGGCATTCGCTGGATCAAGGGGAGGCTCCAGTAAGAAAGGAGCAAAAGGAGAATGGCAAACGCGCTGTATGACAAGGGCCGGGAAGGCTTCTTGGCCGGAGACATCGATTGGGACGGCAACAACATCAAGGTCCTTCTGTCGGATGACACCGATTACGTCAAGAACCTCAGCACGGACGATTATCTCGACGATATCGCCAGTGCTGCCATCGAAGCTACATCGGGGAATCTCACGACCAAGGCGGTAACGGCCGGAGTGGCCGATGCTGACAACGTGACATGGAGCTCGGTGAGTGGTGACGAGTGTGAAGAGGTTGTTGGCTATGCCGATACGGGGGCTTCCTCAACCTCGCGGCTGATTTTCAACATTGACACTGCAACGGGGCTTCCGGTCACGCCCAACGGAGGGGACATTCAGGTTACTTGGGACGATGGGTCAAACAAAATCTTCAAGCTCTAGGCCGAGATTCGCTCAAGGCCGCACAAAGGAGTGGTCTGAAGAGAGTCCGACGCTCGAGAAGATCAATATCCGTCGTAGCGGTGGCCGGGTGATGATTCTGAAGGATGGCAGGCTCCTTGCAGATATGCCTTATGGAGCGGCTAAAGACGTGGCGAGAGCCATCAAGAAGACGGCGGACGAAGCGGAGACCTATATGAATCCGGGAAAGCTCATCACGGACCAGGCAACGCTCATTCGAACCGGTGCTCCTTTCGGTTTGACCAACGACCCAGCATTCCAGAAGGAAGCCTTCAAAGAGGCTCAGAACGATCCAGCTCTGAGACGGTATATCCCGCACGTCAAAGACAAAGTGCGGAACAGTCGGCCGGAGAAATTCGGTGTTCCTACGGTAAGGAAGGTGAACAATGGCAGGACTAAAGATTCTTCCTAAGGGGTCGGTGAGGCAACCCTACATCGATCCCAAGATGGAGCGGTATGCCAAGCGGCTCATGGCGAAGCAGCGCCGGCTGAGTGTCTTGGCAAAGGACGTTGCCAAGGTGGTAGAGGCGAAGGCTCCTTACAGCACTTTGCCTTGGTACGTGAGACTTTTCATTTTCTTGTTCTATTGGGGAGACAGACGTGTCTGATTACCACATTCTTTCCGCAA
>JBHLRQ010000236.1:0-2896 GCA_048882385.1 Candidatus Thorarchaeota archaeon
TTGATCACACCAGAGTAATCACCGGAAGTAATGTCTGGTGACATGCTCACCCTCGGAATATAGACACCTCGATCAACTTCTGAGAGGAGCTCATCATAGCTCTTTTTGCCAGGGTGTATCTCAATGTTTGTTGGTCCAATATTCGGTGCAGATCTGAAGCCACCACTCGCATGTCCTGTTGATGTCAAATCATCCTTGTTTGCAGTGAAAGTATTATAGAGGAACCCTTTGAAGACACCTGAATCAACAATTGACATGGGTTGTCGTGGAACTCCCTCTCTATCAAATGAACTGCTATTGGGACTGCCTGAGGTTAGACCATTGTCTTCAAGTGTGAAATCTGAAGTGGCGATACCAGTTCCAAGTTTGTCCTGAAGAAAACTTGAGCCTGCCTGCATGACTGTAGCCATTGATGAAGAAATCAGCAAATCAAGTAGGCTCTGTGCGGCTTCGGGTGAGTAGATTGCTGTTCCTTTGAACGCTTCAGCCTTTTGCGCACCCAAGTTCTGAAGTGCTTTTTCAGCAAACATCTTGGCCCCACTCTCCATATCAATATCAGCCACAGAAATCTTCACATCAGACTCACTCTCAAATGAGCCAATATCCTCACCATCTACAGCCCATCCAAACAAATCCCAACTAAATGTTGATTTCTTTTCAGATGACTCAATACCAGTGGATGTGACGATACCATATTCACTGACACGTGATAATGCACGACCAGATTCGACCGATAGTCGTGGGTCAGCCTCAGCAATGTGTTTTAGGAGGTCCTTTCCCTGGTTAATCACTTCAGTCATGGAAAGATTAGCAGTTTCCTCGTCAAAGAGACCCTTGACGGAATTGATCTTGATACTGGAGGACAGAGAATAATGGTCCTCTGAGGGAGTAGTGTTTGCAATCGAAATGGCATCCTCCAATGCTTCTTTGATTTTCTTGCCATCAAATGAGTTTACAGATGTAAAACCTAGTGCTTTGTTCACAAGAACGCGGATTCCCACCCCTTGGACTATGCTAGAACTCGCAGACTTCAACATCATATTCTCGAAGTTGACTACCTTTTCGCTCCTATTGACAGCGAAAAACTCAGCCTCATTCGCACCTGCCTTTTCTGCAATAGATACGAATGGGCGAATTGATGAAAGGAGATCTTCAGTCAGCTCACACACCTCCGACTTCACCAGAAACTAAAGCTGTGGCCCTGGTCAGACCGCCACCTCCATCTACTCTGGCAAACTGCCCTTTTCCACAAGCTCCTGCACCCATATCCAGTTCCCAGTCTTTCCCAACACCATCGACAGAAGACAGAACCTCATATGCATTTCCTGTGATTGTAACATTCTTGACCAGTTTTGTAACAGATCCGTTCACAATCTCATAGGCTTCAGGAACAGAGAACATGAACTCTGCAGTGCTGTCTGCTTGTCCGCCACCGGGAAATGAGAGTAGATATCCAAACTTGATATCCTCGAGTAGTTCCTCTCGAGAGAAATCTCCTGAGGCGAGGTACGTGTTACGCATTCGAATCAAAGGCTCTACATCGTATTCTTGAGCACGCTCGTTACCTGTTGGTTCGGTATCGAACTCATGAGCAGATGAACGGCTGTGAAGGTAAGACTTCATGACGCCTTTCTCGATTATCACTGTCTTACCTGCAGGAACACCAGCATCATCAACAGCAAGCCAGCCAGCGCCTTCCGTTTCTTCGCCAGAGTCGATCATAGTAACATGTTCACTGGCGACCTTTTCGCCAATGGTTCCTTTCGCTGCACTTCCAGCTGCCACAAGATCAGCTTCTACAGTATGACCTATTGCTTCATGACAGATTAGACCAACAACTGATGGTTCCATGACCACAGTATGTTTTCCACCCTTTGCCAGAGGTGCATCGAGTAACTTGGTCGCGACGTCAACAGCCTCCTCTGCAGCTTTAGTTAGTGAGTCTCTTTGAAAGACCTCCCAACCTCCTGTTATTCCACGAGCAGTGAGATGGGGCTGCATCTTTCCACCCTTGGCTGCCACAGCACGAATGAAGAATTGTGGGCGAGTGTCACGAAGCTCGACATCCGTTCCGTCTGAATTGAGAACGTATCTATGATTTGTTGGTACTGCTAAAAGTGCTATTGTACCCTTGATTCGCTCATCTAAATCCCGCATCATTTTATCCATTGCTAAAGCGAGCTCAACTCGTTCCTCAAAGCCATGGTTTGATATCGGGTCTTTCCCTAGGTTCGAAAAGGTGCCTTCTATAGGTTTGATAGGTGCTAGCACCTTCTTTTCTTTAATGTGTGAAGAGAGGGTTTTGGCAGCGGTGATAGCATCATTTGCTGTTTCATTCAGAGCTGTCTTGTCCAGCTTACTAGAACTGGCAAATCCCCATGCGCCATCAACAAGTGCTCTTATTCCAACACCTGCAAAATTGTTTGAGTCTGCAGTACGTAGGACCCCCTTATCCACACGTATTTCCTCGCTCTTTCTTTGATGATACCGAATCTCCAAGTGTACACCACTTGGTCTATTCTCGATTATAGATCTCAACAGGTCTCTCATTCTTTGTACCTCAGCTTCTATTGGCCAGGTTGAAAAATCCCACTGTGGTTTTTAACAGAATCAATTGGATAACTACTTAATATCTTCGAATAGAGACAGATTCAAAATTATTCGATTGAACTTGTGAATCCCTCCATCGCGATTGAGGGATCAGATGATGAGGATGAAATGACAGCATTGTCATATGCGCAGCGTGAGGGATATCATGCTATAGTAGAGTTATTGATTGATGCCTTGAAAAGGTGTAAATAATTGGTCTATAAGATGCTTAAATTTGACAAGATAAATATCCAACGAACATTATTAGATACGAAAATGCACCATTTTTGATATGACCAGTGAATCA
>JBHLRQ010000237.1:0-2893 GCA_048882385.1 Candidatus Thorarchaeota archaeon
GTTTCATTATCAATGTAGAAAGATGCCTTCCATTATATAATGAAGTACCCGGCGAATTCCCCACTTGGATAAATTCAAACTCACATAATGCTCTCATGGGTTGTATGCGATGTCAATTGCTTTGTCCTGCAAATCATGAAGTTGCTAAGAAGACCCAGAAACTAGACACTATATCCGAGCAAGAAACGAAGAAGATACTAGACGGATGTCCAGATGATGAGTTGATTCATTCATTATCAGAAAAGCTACGACTGTTCACGCCTGAAAGCGCATCTTACTACTTCCCAGTGATTTCAAGAAACCTCCGAGTATTATTACAAAAATGATAATCACAGGATATTGTATTCCTTCTTCGCGTCTTATTTACTGCTTTGACAATCAGAAATCATTGAAGATTATTGAACGGATTTCATTTAGGGATTGTAGAAATTTCTCATTTCCAGTGGCATAAATCCACAATAATCGATCAAACATCTCGATTGGTTTATTGTCAGCGATATCTTCTGCAACCAAACTCTCTATCTTCCCCGCCCATTTCAGACGCATTACCTCAGCGTGAACAATTAATTCTGTTACTGCTGCTTTTTCATCTTTGGTCAAGTCTAACTTGAAGACCGATAATGCTTCTTCAATCTCTTTTCTAACTGTGGGACTGTATTTTTCAGGGTCATAATGCAATCCAAAGGTAACGAAGTTTCCTGCTGTCCGTCTGTAGAAATCTGTTGTACGTTTACCACGAGTGACTACACCATGCTTTACAACAAAGCCACCTTCTACAAGCAGTGGGAGATGGTGATAGATTTGGTTCTTCGTGAGATTGGTATATGAATCAGATTCCTTTGATGCTTTGATTATTTCATGTACCGACATGATTTGCCTTTTGACTGGTTGCTGTTTTGTTATACGTACTCCTGTTTCTTTGTCAAATGATTCATCGGTTAATGTATCGTCTATTCCTTCTCTGAGTATCTGAAGGATTGTTAGCCTGACTGGATCGTGAAGTATCTTTACACGATCCTCACCATGAATAAAGTCGGCCTTCTTTGGGGGACTCCTACCCTCCTCAGTCAGTTGCAGATTCCTTATTGTATCAGTCTGTTGGAGTTCAATCAACTCAACCACCAAGGTTTGAAGGAAGACACAAAGACACATATTAAGGTTTGTGAATACACACGTATTAGATTTTAATGGTGTCATAACACAATCCTTAAGTATTAACACTAAGCGAAAGCGGCATCGCGAACCAGTTGGACGGACTGGTTACATTCTGCAAACTGCAGAAGGAGATTGCAAAGGTGGCATCTATACTAATCGTAGAAGATGATTGCTCTTTACGAGATCTTCTCACTCGTATTCTGTTGATACGGGGCTTCGAAGTCATAGGATCTGCATGCAATGGGCTTAAAGCTGTTAATATGTTCAAGAACATGATTTTGAAACCAGACATTATTCTTATGGACTACAGAATGCCAGTAATGAATGGTATTGATGCAACAAGGAAAATCTTGGAGATTGACCCATTAGCACGAGTATTATTTCTTAGTGCGGATACTTCCATCAAGGATGAAGCCATGGAAGTAGGCGCTGTTGACTTCCTCGGGAAACCAATAAGCTGTGCAGAGATAATCGTATTCATTGAGAAGCATACTTCAGCCTCGGAAGAGGAAGATTTTCCTTTTCTTCCCATGATACTATAAGTCCAAAATGAATAATCTGTTATTCTTCAACATGTTTCTTCATTTTGAAAAACACGTTACGTGACCTCTTAATGTGTTCTCCATTTGTGGCGCAGCATTATTACTACCTGAACTTGTGAAAATTGTGAGAAAGGCTAAGAATTCGGAGAGTTCAGTATGAAGAAGAAGAGCGAATTCACTGCCGGAAAGAGAAGACTTACTGTAAAGGATCTCGCAGCCATCCCTTATTTTGGTAGCCAACCAGTTATTTCACCAAATAGTTCGAAGATAGTATACCTCAAAGGGGCACCAAATCTAAGGTCGAATCAATTGGATATTGAGGGATATGTCTATGATGCAAAATCAATGAGGACTCACCTCGTATTCAAAGGCGGGTGGAATACCAAATGGTTTGATGACAAGAGCGTCTGTTGTTTGAAAAGTGTTCAACCTTCTGGACATGCTCAGGTTCATCTATACCAGAACCTTATTGGCGAACCAATCCAGATTACAGACCATTCCTCACCGGTAAAAAACTATGAACCCTTTGGAAATGGTTTTGTATATTCAGCATCAAGAAATCCTCCCAAAACGAGGATAGGTAATTTCAAACACATCGAGAGCGAGGCGCCTGAAGATGGGCTATTCTATATTGATATTGATAGAACTCTTCAGAGTCGAGCATTATCAGTTTCAAGTTTTGAGAAGGAGAATTCAGAGTTACCTCCATCATTTTTTGAAATCACAGGTCTTCTAGGACAACGATTAGCTATCGACTCATTTGTAGTTTCACCCGAGAATTATACAATCTATCTCAACTGTCAAACCGGACCCGAGATATATTTCGAAGATGAAACCTCATGCTTCAAGATACAACTAAACCCAGAGTCAATTCTGAAAGCCATGGAATCATCAACTATTGAAGATGCTATCTCAACTGCGAAACTGGCAAAGCTGAACGTACCGAGAGGGTATAAAGTACGAGCAGTATCTCCAGATGGAGAAAAAATTCTACTAACTGGAAGAAACATAGATCTTGTTCCAGAAACAAGACCCGATCTCTGGATTGCTGATGTTTCTGTATTAGAAAAACCAAGTGTTGAAAGATATCTGAAGTGTATCACAGAGAAGATAGACAGATTTCCACTAGATGTTTATTGGACTGATCAAGGGATTTTTCTTTTACACTGGGAAGAAAGTAGATGTTTCATAAGTAA
>JBHLRQ010000238.1:0-2878 GCA_048882385.1 Candidatus Thorarchaeota archaeon
TCCCAGCCTTCTTCTTCGACCCTATCCATAATCCAGTGTAGTATCTGGACTGTATTGGATATAGTTCGATGAGGACTGCCAGAAAGTGCAAGTAGTCGTTTCATTTATTACACCTTTATCGAAGTACGTTCACTATTAGGATAAGTAGCTGTGCTGAAAGCAATTGGAGCATAGTCAAATCAATACGAAAAAGTTCGGAGTAATCCGAGTAAATACTGGTGTTCGACGTGGAAATTACTGACCTTCTTTTTGAGATCTCTAGTGAGGAGAGGCTGAGAATCCTTCATCTATTGGAGGATGAACCCAAGAAACTCTCAGATTTGGCCAAGATTCTGGATATAACGACATCCGAAACTTCACGTCATCTAAGCAGACTGGTTGAAAAAGGGGCTATTGAAAAGAATACTAACGGAGAATATTGTCTTAATGGATTTGGAAATCTTCTCATTCAGATGACATCATACTTTGAATTCCTTGTAGATAAGAAAGAGTATATCCAGACTCATGATCTATCCGTATTGCCTTCTGGTTTCATCACACAACTCGGTAATCTGAAGGACTCTATGATTGTCAGTGGAGTCTATCAGGTGATGGATGTGCAGATGGCCGCTGTGACGGAGTCCAAAGAAAGAATATGGATTGTGTCACCTGAACCTTATCGACAGATTGGCTCAGTTCTTGACGAGAAGATTGCGAGTGGTATAGATGTCAGAATCATCTTGGAGGAGAAAGGAACAGAAACACACACACACACACACATAGCTGGCCTGCATGGCAAATACTTTAGAACGCTGCCAACCGTACCAATACTTGTCGGTGTATTTGATGACAGGGCAGGAGTGTGTTTTCCTGATAGAAGTGGGAAGGTGGACCTCTCAGTGATGCTAGCCGGTAGGAATGAGGAGTTCAGTAGTTGGATTATAGAGGTCTTTCAACACTATTGGAATATAGCAGAATACTTGGCTGAATGAATCGTATGAAATTGTGAATCTACTCTGGGCTATACTCAAAGACTTCGTCAAGCCAGTCAAAAAGGACCTGATTTCCACGAGCGCGATTGTCAAGCTGACAATGGTCATTTGAGCCGTCCTTTTCTATATTGAAGATATGCAACTTCTTGATCTCCGAAGAGATGCCATCATAGAACTCCTGCGCTAGTTGTAGCCACCGCTCACCTTCATTATCACCAACTAGCAAGAGAGCAGGACATGTGATTTTATGCAAATCATCCTTGACTGTGAAACCCATTGATCCAAGTTCAAGCCACTTCTTCCATGCCCCTTTGTTGAGAACCGATTCTTTTACTCCGAATGTCCATAAAGTATAATCTGCGAATGCAACAGTCAGAGGAGACCTCTTCATTGCTTTCGTGACAACTCTTTCAATCAACCAATCTGGAATCTTTGTCCATTTGCCTTTGTAGTGGTCTGCGAACATTGGTTCATGATAGATTGGCGGATTGGGTGCGATTGCCTTGATTCGTTTCTCAAAGGCGGCGACTCTGCAGGTAGTGTGACCTCCAAAACTATAGCCAGTCATTGCGATTCTTTCATCCACACCAGGGAGTGTTTCTAGATAATCAATCGCTGTCTTATATGGGACCTCGTAATCCGGGCGTTTGAAGCAGTCATCATATAGGTGGATTGTCCCGCGATGACCTGGATGCTCAAAAGTGAAGAAGTTGTACCCTCTACGAACTGCAGCCATTCCTACCCAATAAACAACCTCCTCCAATGAAGAGTCGTTTCCTCCAGCCGCGATAAGTGTTGGTCGGTCTGTCTCGTTGTCATCAGGACGCCAGAAGTATCCTGGTAAATTCTTCCCTTCAAACTCTACATTGATTATCTGAATAGGAGGGTCCGAAAGTTTACATACCTCATGGAAGCACTTTACAGCCTTCTCCCATAGTTCATCGAATCTAGTGTGATAGGGAGGAGCACCATACTCGGCAGTTCTATAGTAGTTTGATGCTCGTAAGAATGCCTCATGAGCACTCACCTTGTGTCCTTTCTCTAGGGATGACCTTGCTAGATTTTCCACCCTAGCAGCTAAGTTTGCCCATTCAGTAATCCATGAATCCAAGTCTTTCGGGTCTATTCTACGAGCAGCGTATAGACATTCTCCAGATTCTGCAGCTTTCTCGTTAGAGAATTGAAGTGTCCGATTAAAGACCCAGTCAGCTTCTGAATCTTTGAATATTCCGAATCCTGCGTCTGGAGACCGTGATGATCTTGCCATTCTAACCTCTCCTTAATTTTAATTATTTGGTAAATTGCAAATAGTTGCAATTATTCATATTGAGAGGAATCATATATATTTACTGAACTCCGTAAATGAGCTATGAGTTCGTACAAAGAGATCAGAGCGGAATTCATTCATCTCTATGAGAGTATGTTTTCAAGGCGAGGACTTTCTCCAATCCAAGGTCGAATTGTGGCTGTCTTTTTGCTTGAACAAAGAGAATTGACACAGCACGAACTCGCTGATTTTGCAGGTTATTCTGTTTCATCAGTCAACCGGGCACTAGATGAAATGGTTAGAAGGGGGATGCTAGGCAAACGCAAAGATGAACGTTCACTCAGACAGTATGTTTATCGTATGAATCAAGACATGAGGGGGATGGTTAGCGGCTCATTAAAGATAATCTTGGGAAATACAAACACCTCGATAGAAGAGCTCCGTTCTTTCCTGAGAAAATTGGACAAATCTGGAGTTGACAAGGAGATGATACACATTCGATCAGTGCTTGAGAATAACCAGAAATACCTTGTTTCCCTCATGGAGATACTTGAAGATATGATAAGAAAACTCGATTCAGAATGAGATTCTTTGTCATTATCGCATCGCGGTACGTCGTCATGGCACGAGAGATATTCGG
>JBHLRQ010000239.1:0-2860 GCA_048882385.1 Candidatus Thorarchaeota archaeon
CATCATCCGGCCAGCGTGATTTCAGTTCTACCCTCACGTCTTCTGTTGGCTGGCCCGCCAATACACAGTTCACTACCGAAAGTGCCCAGCTTTCTATCTCGCCTGGCCGCATGATTCGTGGATCTCCTATATAAGCGAGTCACCCTGCATTCTCAGACTCATGCTTTTGATTTCCGCCGCGCACGACGGTTCGTCCTCTTGGACTTACTCGTGTCGTCAGCCGCCCGTGCTGCGCGGATGCGTTCGAGCAGGACGCTGGCGGGTTCGTAGGTGCGGCCTTCGGCGCGGGCCAGTTCGGCCTCGGTGGGCACCAGCTCCCCGCGAAAGGCCTTGGCCAGGATCGCCAGCGTGATCTTCTCCACCTGGACCGTGGCCGCCTGGACGCGGGCCTCGATCCTGTCGGCCAGGGCGAACAGGGCTTCCACGCGGCGGATGATTTCGGCCTGCTCCTCTATCGAAGGCAGCGACACACCTACGTGCGCAACGTCCTGCTGGTTTATGCTGGACTGGTTGACCGCGTGTTTCGCGTTGCGCCGCAATTCTGTGAGGCTCGCAAGGCTATTCAGGTAGCGAATCAGGTACTCCGGCAGTGCCATCAGCAGCTTTTCCGCCACATCGCGTCCTCCCTGAGTCTCAACGTGGGATTCAACGGAATCCAACTCTAATATCGGCAAAAAGGCCTGGAATATCAAGGGGATCTGGCCTGTCGTTGTCCTCCTCCAGGGCCGTCCGCCACGTCTGGCGGCCTCCAATCTCCTCGCGTGCGCACGCGCGCACGCGCGTGCGCGCGTATGGGGTCAAAAAACTCATTTTCCGCTCAGAAACGAGGTTTCTCACACACCTGACCCGCCCCTTTCTTTGTGCCTATCTCTGCGCAAAATCCCACCCCCTGCCGGTTCGGCACGCTGGGGGCAGGCTGTTGGCCGAGCAGAACAAGGCATGAGAGCGCTCAGTCGCAAATCCAGATTGTACGAACTTCTGGAATCGCAGGGGTGTGGGCCCGACAATCATCGGAGGTATGGCGATGCAGGACCGAGCGGGCTGCCATGCGTTCTTCTTCACGGGATAGAAGTCAAAATGGGTAAACCAAGACCAAAGCAAACACCAAAGTAGATTCTGGCATTTCGATAAAGTACACGGCCAAGGCCAAAAGATCCGGCACAAAACAGTTCTCAGGAAACAGCTCCCGCCACAAATGCGGATAATCCGTAATCATTCGACGAACCGCGCCAGGACAAGGGGAAGAGTACGGCAGGTCGATTCTCGATAACCGGCTCCCACCAAAAACGTGGATAGTCCTGGCCTTCTTCGATCCATCAGATTTCCTCCGCGCCGCTCTCGGGGACGCATACGGCATTGTACAGTCCCCAGCCTAGGGAGAATCGGTCTGGGGAGATCGGCAGCGGGCTCCCGGACCAGCGGTCAGGGATTTCCGCGTAGACGGTGAACGAGACGAGCCGCGACACGTAGCTGTTGGGGAACTGAGCGCGGTAGGCAGGCGACCGGATTAATCGGAAGGGGCCATGCGGCAGGTTACGCAAATCCTGAGCGCCATGGAGCGCGGGGACCCGAAGGCCAGCGCTGAACTCTTGCCGATCATTTATGACGAGCTCCGTCGCCTGGCTGCTCAGAAACTCTCCCGCGAGCCGCCCGGGCAGACGCTACAGGCGACGGCGCTGGTTCATGAAGCGTACATCAGGCTGGTCGGGTCGGAATGCCCGCCCTGGAACAGTCGGGGGCACTTCTTCGGAGCGGCGGCAGAGGCGATGCGCCGGATCCTGGTCGAGAATGCCCGCCGCAAGCGGAGCATCAAGCACGGCGGACGGCGAGAACGCTTGAGTCTGGACGAAATCACTCTAGCGACCGCGGACGATCCCCTCGGCGACGACCTGATCCTTCTGGATGAGGCGCTGGCGAAGCTGGCCCAGCGGGACCGACTCAAGGCCGATGTGGTCAAACTGCGTTACTTCGCCGGGCTGACCATTGCACAGACCGCTCAGGCCCTCGATATTTCCCACGCTACAGCCGAACGGCACTGGGATTACGCGCGGTCCTGGCTCCATGCGGAGATCAAGGAGAGACGGAGATCCGGCCACCGCCAACAAGAATCTTCGGTAGGCAGGGGATTTTCGTGAGGGATGACGGTCTTCTTCTGCGCACTGTCCTGTAAAGACATCTCGACAGGACACCGATATGGACTCCGAACGCCAACGAGACGAAGAGTGGATCTACCATGCGGTGGTCGCGAAGCCGCCCGGGGAGCGGAGCGCCTATCTTGCGGGACTCTGTCGAGGAGATGCCGCGTTACAGGCCCGGGTGGAAGCCCTGCTGGAATCCCGGGAGGAAGCCGGTGATTTCCTCGAGGTTCCGGTCCTCGGTCCGGGTGAGCACGTCTCTACGCGTCGCCCCCTGGAGAGGCCAGGGACGCTGATCGGTCGGTACAAACTCCTGGAGCGCATAGGGGAAGGCGGCTTCGGTGCGGTATGGGCTGCGGAACAGCGTGAGCCCGTCCGGCGTCGAGTGGCCCTGAAGATCATCAAACTCGGCATGGACACCGAGCAGGTTATCGCGCGTTTCGAGGCCGAACGCCAAGCTTTGGCGCTTATGGACCATCCTGGCATCGCCAAGGTGCTTGACGCCGGAGCGACCGAGACCGGCCGGCCCTACTTCGTCATGGAACTGGTCAGAGGGATTCCGATTACGGATTACTGCAACCAGGCACAACTGACCACGCGGCAGCGCCTGGATCTCTTCATCAGTGTCTGCCACGCCATTCAGCACGCTCACCAGAAGGGTATTATCCACCGGGACATCAAGCCCTCGAATATCCTGGTGACGCTGCACGACGGGGTGCCGGTGC
>JBHLRQ010000240.1:0-2832 GCA_048882385.1 Candidatus Thorarchaeota archaeon
CCGACCCCAACATCCCAGTGTGTGGGTATAGCATATTTGAGATCCGAATTGATCTTGATATCGTCTATCACTTTTGCTGCTTCACTTGCATTCGTCCATGCATGATTTGGAGACTCACTTACCGGAAGAATAGCAATGTCTGCAACAATCGATTGCATCTCAGGGATGCGGTCAGTGTCACCAGCATGATAGATCCTAGTTCCCTCAAAATCGATTATGACCCCCGTATTGTTTTCAGCTCTTGTATGCATGGGCGTGTCAGTTCCATAATACGTTGCGTTGTAACAGTAGCTAGGTGAGAACTCAAATGTCACCTTATCAAATGTAAGAACATCTCCTGGCTTGACCGTATAATTTGATGCAACTATTTCAGCTGGTTCTTGAGAGGCAATAACAATTGTATCATTGTCAGATAATCTTCTAACAATGGATTCTGAACAATGTGTCTGATGATCGTGAGAAATAACGATGAAATCTGCTATCTCCAGAAGTGTATCATTTTCATCTACAAAGAAGTATGCAGGATCAATGTAAACGATCACGTCTTCATATTTCATTTTAAAGCCCATGACCTTCAAGAACCAGATATCAACTCCGTTGTAGTGAAGTCCCTCAGGTGGTTCCAGTACTGGCTCATTTGTTGGATTATTGATGAGGAAAACGAATGAAACTATACCCACAACAAGTACGCCTGCAACAGCTATTCCTATCAGCTGGTTTCTATTCATTTCGAATTAACTCCCTTCTCTTCATGTCTTGTTCTTTTACAGTCTGAAGAAGCAATATGTGGTAGGTTCTGCTAACCTTCTATTCATTATTAAGAGCGCATTTTGACGCAACAGGTCAGACTGAACGAATCGTGAATGATTTATCCGATGACTTTCTTGGCCTCTCTATTTGAACCATGAAACTACAACTGACATTCAGGTCCGAATATGACGCATACTATGACGGTATTAAGTAGATTCATATCGAATGAATCATTCTCGAAGCAAGGAGTAGTTTTTGATGAGTGACCTTCTAGAGAGTACATATCTGCCTTTTACGGAAAGTCAACTATTGCGTCATTTTGCCAAGATAAAATCTCGAGGAAAATGTGTTAGCAATGAAAAACATCTAAGCTACTACAAGGATAGCATTCAAAGACATCTCCAGTTTCTTGCTGACAATCCGGACAAGAGAGGTATATCTCTCTCAAAGATGAAGAAACCATGTCAGATAGAGAAGGATGAACGGTTTTGGACGGCATCCTGTATGATGACCATGTTCTATGACGAACGACGCCTGCAAATGTTGCAGAAACTCTTTATTGAAGCCTTTGGAGAAACTCCTCCTCTGACTGGTCTGGATTCTTGGCGAGAGTGTTTGACAGGGGATTTAGAGTTATTCTTTGAAGCCACACTCCCTTCGCCTTCCTCCTACAAAGCGTGGCTTCGTCAAAACTTGAATAGGGGGCAATTCATCCCCCATATCATAGATAGTGCATATGGAAAGAAGAATCTAGAAGGACCAACACATGTTGATGCCTTACTCATAAATCCCGACAATGGCTTCTCAATACTGGTAGAAGCGAAGGTTCTGTCTGACATAAGCTATGAGACTACCTATGATAGTACTCGAAACCAGATAGCCAGAATCATCGATGTCATGTTGGATGATAGCAGCCATCTCTGTGAACCACTATGTAGGATGGAATCCGAAAAGACACTGTTTCTCCTAGTGACTCCTGAAATGTTCAAAATCAATCCCTCCCGCAGGTTATACGGATGCAAGTTTAATGATTACAAAAGGAATCAGGAAGCCTTAGCAGCTGATTTACCTCACAGGAAAAATCTGAACTGGTTTACAATACGACGCAAGTTGGGATGGCTCACTTGGGAAGACTTCCACAGAACAAACAAAGATTGTTGTCCATGGTTATCCAAAGATGTTCCCGAATGAAAATCATTGAAAACGCTGAGTAGAGAAGAAATCCTTCTCTTGATCTATTCTGATTTGCGTTCTTTGATTATACCTATACAACAGATAATCTGCCCCGAATATCTCTCCGGTCAACATGTCCAAACATATACCCGAATATCGACATTTCTATTGCGAACTCTGGCGTTTTGGTTCAAATAACCCCCTAAACTGACTTTTTGCTTCAGCTCTTTATATATGCCTAGAGAAAAAGCGCTTCATAACACTTCTTTGGCTCAGATAAAACTTGATAGCCAATTCTATTTCAATGAAAATGCAGTTATTCTTCGATTACACTTCTTTCAGGAACAGCATTTCACATAAACCATCATTTCAGTTACTGCATTGACATTCTAAATGCTGGTTTCACAGCGAAACTCATTAGGAACCGCAGCAAAAACAGCATACAAGGCAGGGAGTAAAGTGTCGTATATCCAAGAAATAAAGAATGAATTCCTGGATAAGAGCATGTTTCAGACATGGCAAATAGTGGACAAGAGGACATATGATACTAAAGTATCATTAGTGCATCCCTGTCACATGAAGAAGAATTTACTGAGGAAGCTTATACCGCGTCGTTTCAATGTGGATGAGGTTCTCGATTTACTTCCTTTGAAACAGAAGGAGATTGCAAAACGCCTTAATATTGCTAAACTACCCAGTGACAGACCATCAGGTATGCTGGGACAGGTCGCATTGTTCGAAGTTCTCAGAAACAAAGGATTTGATTTCAAAATCTATCTTGACTCATTTTGGAAACAATGGTATCGTTCACAGTCTGAGGAGTACACACTTCTGTATGCTCTTGGTTATCTCTACTATATCAGGAGATTCTTTGGATACCAACCCATTGATCTTGTGAAATATCTCGTT
>JBHLRQ010000241.1:0-2825 GCA_048882385.1 Candidatus Thorarchaeota archaeon
ATGAAACTCAGAGCAGCTAGGAAGCAACAGAGAAAGGGTAAGGACGTCGTCGTTCGCACACACTGTCGTGACATGGTTATTCTTCCGGAGATGGTTGACCTCACTGTTGCAGTTCACAACGGAAAGGACTTCACACGAATAAAGATCATCCCACAGATGATTGGACATGTTCTTGGAGAATTTTCAAATACGGGAAAACCCGTAAAACATGGCAATCCCGGAATAGGTGCAACCAAGTCTTCAGCATACGTACCGCTGAAATAGAACAACGGTAAGGAGCAATTGTGCTTCTACCAATTGTTTCTGAATTACACAAATCTAATATCAGTCTAGACAATTGGTATTCTATCGTTGTGTGGGAGTTTGTATAGGAATTATGCAAACACAATTTGGATTTGCGTTTTCAGGTATGGGGCTAGTTATACTTCTTCTAGTACTAGTCATATATGCAGGATCAAAAATCAGAAGACAGAACCCTGCTCTCTTTAGGAAATATGTTGCTCTTGTTGGCATTGTGGGAGTTATTGTCCCTACCATCATTGTAGTAGTACTCAATATACCACTACCGACACAGATTGAACTAGATATCACTCTAGATTTCAAATCAAACTCGACGGTAGATGAAACCACTCTACAGTATCATTGGGAAGCCCTAGGAATCCAGAAGGATGTGTATGGCATCCACATTGATTGGAGAGAGCAATATGGAGAATCCGTAAGTTATGGAGCAGGAGCATTTCATGACTTATTAGAGAGCAGAGTTGCAAACAGCTTCTATTTTCAATGGACTGAATTTGAACCGTTCGCCAATGAATCATGGTCGCTTCTATTCGATTTTTATATGGGAATCTTTGAGGGGCAAATTATACTGCGGGGAGATAATGAATCGGTGAACCTTGAGAGTTGTCGAATTACTGATGATTACTTCTCGTCTGCTCTCTTAGAGGGATTGGAATCTCTTGGTATTCAGGGCGTTGAGATTTTCATGGATATGTCATTCAAGATATCCGCACAGACCCTTAGAAGTTGTTTTCAAGAAAACTCGATTGAAATTCAAATATCATCTGACTTGCAGATGGTAGTCAATGATATCGAATTTGGGATTATCCCAGTGTGATTACTTGGCTCCCGATGGGAAGGGTGAAACATGGAAATCCCGGAATAGGAGCTACCAAATCCTCAGCTTATGTGCCATTGAAATAACCGAGAGCGAGGCACTATGGACCCTATTTCTGGGCATCATTATTGATTTAGAGGCTTACAGCGCCTCTAGTCAAACGTTTCCTAATTAGAACAGCTCCAATTACTAGTACTATTCCTCCTGTGCCAAAGATAATGATCCATTGTAGAACTATAGCTGATTCGTCAATGACTGATACCGTAACTCTGTCTGAAGCATGGTTTCCACTGAGATCACGGACAACCAAAGTGACGTAATACGATCCAACTGAGAAACCATCGACAACAACAGTGATTGCCTCTGATGTGTCGTTCCATAATCCTGATTTAATTATCCAAGGTGCAATAGGGATTCCAGGTATCGTTCGACTGATACTATAGGTAGCTGGGTAGTCATCAGAAGCGTGCCATGTGATGCTATTCCCTACCTGACCTTCAACATACACTATATCGCTAGGATGGTTAGTTATTATTGGATCTGTTGTTTCTCGATATTCTTCTATGTCCAAACGTTCCAGAACAATCTCTCCAGCATCGGCCCCTGTAGTTGTATTATAGGCATCTACCGAATATTTCGCTAAGAATCCATCAGTCTTGAGATATTCCACATGGACATTGATAGTATAATTCGAATAGATTGTCACTTCACCTTCAGTTAACACCCAATCGTCATCCTCCCAACGGTATCCCCAGAAGGAGGGTTCTACGATAGCAAAGGTAAAGTTCTCGACATTGTGTCTGTAATAAGCCAGAAAACTCAAAAGATCCCAGTTTCCGATAGGCACGTATGCGTTGTACATGGCAACAAATGTCAATATCTCGATTCCAAGATGTGTTCCGTTTGTGTAGTACGCTTCAATCCCTGTATATGGTATGTCTGTCCAGTTCTCTATCGAGTCCGGGATACTTGGGAGGGTGTCATTAGAAATAAGGTAGATCTCTTCATCAATTTGTAAACCAGTACTATTGAGATGCATCATGAAATGAAATTCATCATCATATGCGAATCCCCATTCAAATCCCTGGTCTGATTGTGCAATCACAGGGACTGCAGGTGGGAGTGTAGCTAGAAGAAGTAAGACCACCAATATAGTTACACGCTTCAAATTTCTCTCCCTCAGAATTTCTATTACTTGCATATTTCAGCAAATTTTGCTAAAAACAAATTGTCAGCTAACGAACACACATCTAACTAAGATGAGCATCCATGAGATTCCATGTGATTCCACTCATAGTTTTTATTTTCTATTGGAGGAGATTTTCTCCGAAAATTACTCGGAATTCCAAAGCGTCTGAGTTATAATAGAATAGGAACCCGTCTTTAGAATGATATTTCGAGGTCAGGACAATGAGTAAAATTACTATTGAACTTGCAGTACCAGATGATGCAGCTAGATTAGCAGACATCTCAAAACGAGCTTTCGATTCTGATGAAGATGTAGGAGCTCCCGGACCTGGAGGACCACCAGGATACGATTCCCCTGAACACCAAAGACAGATGATAGAGAATAGATCCGGTGATTATCTGAAGATTTTGTACGAGGGAGAGATTGTGGGTGGCACCACAGTTTGGAAGATCAGCGATTCTCACTATGAGATTTTCAATGTCTTCGTTGACCCAGACTACCATCGAAAGGGAATCGGAA
>JBHLRQ010000242.1:0-2816 GCA_048882385.1 Candidatus Thorarchaeota archaeon
CCGGGGGGTTGCTGTTGGGGCTATTGAGAACACTGGGGCGCTCTGCAGGGCGCGTGCTGATCTTTCTGTGGTCACCCCTGCTGGCATTTGAAACGGCTCACGCGGCCCACGTGGACGGGCTGATTCTGCCGCTGCTCGTAGGCGCATGGTGGGCGCGGATTCGGGAACGGGATAGCCTCGTGGGTATATTGCTGGGGCTGGCGACCGCCATCAAGTTCTATCCAGCCCTTCTGCTGCCAGCGCTGTGGCGTCCTCGCGCAGAGCGAGCGCGCTGGCAATTGCCGCTGGCCTTTCTTTTAACTGTGGCAGCCTGCTACGCACCGTACGTGGCCGTCAGTGGCACGCAGGTGATCGGTTACCTGCCCAACTATTTCCAGGAGCGCTTCAATATGGGATTGGCTGGGGAATTGGTCCCCCGCTTTGTCCGTTGGGGCATTGACCCCCATCAAGGCATGCTGGTCCTGATGGTCAGCGTCTGTGCTATCTTGGGGACGTGGATGGTGCTGCGACCAGCGAAGGACGGCGAGGAGGCGGTGCGCCGCTGCGTGTGGCTGATCGGCGCCTTCACGATCCTGACCCAGAACCTTTTCTCGTGGTACATGTTGTGGCTGCTTCCGCTGATGGCGATATTCCTGAGGCCGGGTCGCTTGTTAGGCTTGCGTGCGGACGCGTGGACTGGATGGTGGCTCTTCTGTGGCCTGGTTGCGCTATCCTATACGTTCTTTATCGATTGGCGGCCCGTGCGCGTCGCCCTGTGGGCGCAGTTCCTGCCACTCTATGGATTTCTAACGCTTGGCGCTGTTTCAAGATTGTGGAGATCCACGCGCAGGCGTTTTTCGACCGGACAACGAATCTGGCTATACGAATGACTCGCTTTGCACGGGCGAACACCCGGGGACAACCCGCGGCCCCGATTGGTGAACGTTTGCTGTGCTATGACTCTTGTGAAATCGAACAGTCATGACCGCCCATTCAACTAACTCGACGCTGCTACAATTAAAAATCCGAAATCATTCGGCAGTCCAAAAGCTGACCTCCATCGTTAAGAACAAGAGCGTTTTCGTGCTGGCCAGCACTGGGCTGCTAAGCGGGTTGATTTACTGGTTGATGTTCGTCCAACCGCACGATTTGTTCGCGCTGTACCGACGTCCACTCCTCGATATGAAGGATCTGGTCGAAGACGATTCGCTGGCGCGTTGGCGTTTGTTGGGCGGTTTTTTGATCCAGGGTGCACTGTATTGGTTGGGGTGGCGTGCAGCGCGTCACGCGCGCGGTCGGGCCGCGTGGCTCATCGTATTGACAAGCAGCTTGGCTTTTTGCTTGATACTGCTGTTCCTCTATCCCTACGATGCGGCTGACATTTTCGACAACATCATGCACGGCCGTATCTTGGGCGTCTATGGCGCTAACCCTTTTGCAAAGATCGCATCAGATTTCAAGACGGATCCCTTTTACCGCTATACAGCGTGGCGCTATAACACTTCGGCTTATGGTCCAGGCTGGGAGATCCTGGCCGGAGGCGCCGCCCGCATGGCGGGGAACGCCGTCATCACCAACGTCCTGGTCTTCAAGTTGCTAGCGGGCGCGTTTCTGTGGGCCAGCATTGGCGTGGTTGCAGCCGTCTTGAGACGCGTGGCGCCTGAACGGGCGCTGGCCGGAAGCGTGCTATTGGCGTGGAATCCCGTCATCCTATACGAGACATTTGGCCACGGCCACAACGATATGGCGATGGTCTTTTGGATCCTGGCCGCCGTACTGGCGCTGCTCTATCGCCGTTACACGCTCACCGTTCTGGCGCTGGTCACTGGCGCGCTCTTCAAGTTCATCCCGCTGTTGATGCTGCCCGCCGCCACTCTGATCATCCTGCGGGACCTGCCCAATGCCCGCGCCTGCGTGCGCTTTGTCGTGGTGACGTTCGGCGTTGCGGCGCTATTGGTCATCTTGGCCTATGCACGCTTTTGGCATGGGACGGACACACTGGACATTGAGCGGCGTCAGGAGCTATTCACCACCTCCCTGCCGACCGTGGGTTACTATATGTTAGAGACGCAGTTGGGCGACGAAGGTGCGGCAGCCTTTATCAGTCGCTTCGCCGCAGGCTTGACAGCCATCTTTGCGCTCCTACAAGGTGTTCGGGCCTGGCGCAATCGCACGTGGTTGGCCCTGCCGCAAGCGACCTTCAATATCCTGTTGTTCTATCTGCTATTGACCTGTCTGTGGTTTCAAACGTGGTACGCCGTTTGGCCGTTGGCGATTGCCGCTCTGTTGCCGCCAGGGCACGGCGCCCGATTGGGAGTGCTGTTCGGCTATGCCGCGTTGTCGAAACCGTTGATCTTTGGGCCGCTGTGGCTGTGGATTCGCCCGCTGCCACCCCGAATCTGGCGCGAGACCCGTCTAGGCCCGGCCGTGATGGCACTACCCTGGCTATACGTGCTCTTTGCGCTTTGGCACACGCGACGCAAGCGGAAAACGCGCAGGAAGGCTTAAATCAGGTCGTATTGAAAATGACGCCGAAAACCACACCGACGCAGCAGACGAACTCTAGCGCTCTGATTGTCGTGGCTAAACAACCGGCGCCTGGACGCACCAAAACGCGTCTGACACCGCCACTGTCCCCTGAACACGCGGCAGCGCTTTACGAGTGCTTTTTGCGGGACACGCTGGACCTCATGCGCCACATACCCGACGTGCAGCCGGTTGTGGCCTATTTGCCACCGGAGGCCAGGGCCTACTTCCGGGGGGTGGCGCCGGACTTTGAGCTGCTCCTGCAAGAGGGTCAGAGCCTGGGGGCACGCCTGGACAACGCCCTCACCTGC
>JBHLRQ010000243.1:0-2743 GCA_048882385.1 Candidatus Thorarchaeota archaeon
ATTCCAGAAGCACATCGATATGTCGAAACTGGGAGAAAGAGAGGAAGTGTTGTCGTAAAGATTATTGAAAACAACTAGTAGGTGAAGATGTGTGGCAACTGAAAGTAAGAGCTTCTCAGGGTATGGTACTACTCTAGTAGGGATTCAACTTTTCCGTTTGTTATTTGGAGGCTATCTGATTGGACTAGATCAATTCCACTACACCGATTTGGAAAGTGCATACTCAGTTCTGTTCATCTATGTCCTAATCGGCATCTTCACGACTCTTTACCTCTTAGGAAGAAGGAAGTCCGGACTTCTGGGTTTGATAGCCCTTTCTGTCATTCTACTAATCATGCAATCTCTATACATCTTCATCTACTTCTCTGCGCCAACACCCGATCCGAGCTGGCACAATCCTCTGTTGCAGCTATGGGCAACAGTTGCCAATTTTCTGTTTCCCTTACTGACACTCGTGCTAGCTGTTGCAATATACAAAGAAAGTTAAGGGAATTTGGAGTCGCTCAAAGGGACATGAGTTGCAATAATCAGCTGTGGCAATCTCATCATAGTTTCAGATCTAAGGAACTTCTTGCGACTCGCGATTTTTGTAGAAATGAAGCAATGAGCTTCAAGGATGTGTCACAAAGTGTGAAATCAAATCATAGATTCGATCAAAGAGAGTTGTGTGCTTTAAACCTATAGAATCTAATTCAGAATCTCGCAGTTTTATCTCTTCTACCATCCCACTCATAAACATGTATGCAAATTGGGCGATATGAGATTCCTCTAACTCATTAACAATTGTTCCATCTTCTTTGCCTTTTTTGATAACCTTAATCCAAGTATCTCGATTTCTCAGCAACTGAGCATAGAATCTAACCAAGTAAGGTTCTTCAGATTCCTTCAGAAACTTCTCATATCTGGGTTTTCCATATCCTTTCTTGATTTCTGCAGCCCACTCCTTGAGAGAGATATTATTCTGATTTATTCGGGCAAAAAACTCTCTTAGTATTGCAAATATCAAGGGTTTGGCTATACCGTCTTCAAATGCGATTTTTGTCATTTCCATTAACTGGTCGAAACCCGGTTGATCATTTGGATAGTTTTCTTCATTATAGTCGTTTATGTCAGTAAATTGATGAATGCCTATTTCGAAAAAGATTGCATCTTTATTTTTGAAGTAATTATACAAAGTTGTACGGCTAACAAAGGCTGCTTCTGCTATTTCCTCTAAATTGACATCATCCATCGAACTTTTAGAGAAAGCTTCCTCTGCAGCTTTTAGAATTGCATGTTCTGTTGCTTCCTTCTTTCTATCTCGCAGTTTCTTCTTTTTCAAAGGTCTTTCTTTGCTAGCTGTCATATGAAGCATAATTAGTGTACATTGCTTATAACTTTTTACATTAGAATAAAACTATTACATAATATACTATTTTGAACTCTATGTAAATATTTATATACTATGTTGTATAATTTTGTACTCGTTCTCATCTATGAAAGTGGATGAAGCGTGGAACGGAGTAACAAAAAATGAACTCGAATACTCTCGAAGATTTGAAAATTAATGTAAAGATCAAACTCTCTGCGTTATGGATAACCCTGATGTTCTGTTATTCATATGCAGATGTTTTGGGATTTTATTCACCTGGGAACTTGGCTGAAATTCTAACAGGCGAAATTGCAGGTGTACCATTGACTCAGGAGATGCTGTTTGCAATGGCAATAATGATGGCACTTCCGATTCTCATGGTAATCCTTTCCCTGTTGTTGAAGCCCAAAGTGAATCGTCCACTTAACATCGTTATCGGAATGTTCCAGATCGTCATACTATTTGCGACATTTCTGAACACAATTACAGCCTATTACATTGTACTTGCTGGTATTGAATTCGTTTGCTTGGTTATGATAATCTGGTTCGCATTCAGGTGGCCCGTGCAGGGGAATTTAACTGAAATTCCAACTAGCGAAATTGCGGGTGTACCATATGAGGTGGTCAAATGAGTAAAACTGAATCATACAAACTTAATGCACAAGTTGCAGGATTAATGTGGCTACTAGCAATAGTAGTGGGAATAGTAGGCGCCATCCTTCTAGGCGATTATCAACAAGTGGAAACAAATGTAGCATTCTTCTCTCAGAATGAAACAGGTGTTCTAATTGGTTCACTACTATTCTTCTCTATGGCTCTCTTCACTGCCAACATTGCGATATTTCTGTATCCAGTTCTCAAGAAGTATAATGAGTCAATTGCTCTTTCTGCTGTAGGTCTTCGTCTGATAGAGACCGCTCTCTTTAGTGTTGGTTCCCTATTGTTTATTGCAGTGCTTATTGTAAGCAACGCGTATGTTGCAGCTGGATCTCCTGTTGATACGACCTATCCGATTTTAGCTCACACCTTTCTCAGTATGAATGAGATGACAGGGGTCCTTGCGACGTTTGCGTTTAATGCTGGAGCGTTCATGTATTGCTACATCTTCTTCAGAACTACATTGGTTCCTAAGTGGCTTGGAGTGTTTGGAGTCATTGTCACTCTACTGGGGTTTGCAGGTTCATTCCTTACACTCTTTGGAATCACTGACATCTCCTTGTTCCTAGAGCTTCCTACCCTCTTCTTCGAAATAGCAATAGGAGTCTGGTTGATAGTCAAGGGTTTCAATCAAGAGGTCTTGGTATCCCTAAGCCAAGAATGAAGGAGGAGATCCATCGGAAGACATTAAGATAAAGCTTGCAGGATTATGGGTAGCAACAATGTTTTGTTATC
>JBHLRQ010000244.1:0-1219 GCA_048882385.1 Candidatus Thorarchaeota archaeon
GGCCGAGTAGTTCTGTTAAACGCTTTCGGTCAAGTCTTGCCCGCAAGCCATCGACGTTTATTTCCAATTGAGGGTGACGTTGTCAGAACCTCGGGATAACGAACGATGGGCGGACCGAAAGGTGTAGGAATGAGCAAAGCCAAAGCATTGAGGCTTGGGCGTGTTTTCGCCCTTATTGTTGGAGCGCTGATATTATCTGCACTGGGCCGTGAGCAACCAGCGGTTGTGTCCCAACCTGGCACCGTTAGCCGCGTGAATGTCCCCCACTTGGCTCATCTCTTTCTCGTTCGCACGCGCATTTTCTTCAAAATACGCGCCCCGGCTCTCACGGTCTATCAGGTGCGTTTGTTGCTGCTGACTGTCCTGCCCATGCCTGAATTCGATGTCTCTGCTGCTATTCGCACCGTTCGTTACCATCAGCGTAGAAATTTCGCTGCCTATCTTTCTCATCGTAAAGGCCGTTTGCAGCGGCTTTCAGCTAACTTTGCGCTGTAATACTGGAGCGTATGGCATTTGATGACGGTTAACTGGGAATTTGATAGGCTCGCGCTCTGCTCGGAACAGCCAGGAGATGATCTGCAGGAATGGCTTATGCTCATTCGCCGGTCGGTCAGAGCCCCTTACAAGAGTGTTATCATAGAGGTCTTGTCCGACGTCGGATCGAATTATTAAAGAGGAAATGATAAACCACTCGTTCTCCGGTCAACATTCCTTCTAACGCACTTCTGACCCAAATGCGACATAGCTCTTACTTGTTTGCCATATACTTGGACTGCTGTGGAGTTTGAATCTCGGCGGAGTACTGCCGTAACCCAAGGCTGAGCCAAAAGGAAAACCGTTTGGGCGGATCGCTGCGCATCCTATTTGTGGTTCCCTATCTCCCATCGCTGATTCGTGTACGGCCATTCAATTTGATACGCGCCCTGGCGCAGCGTCGCCACCGCATCACGCTGCTGGCGCTACAACCACCTCGGGACGATACAGGCGGCTTGTCGGCTCTGAAGGACTGGTGTCAATCAGTGCAGGTTATACTACTGCCCCGTTGGCGCACGATCTGGAACGGACTGGGGGCGCTAACGAGCAGGGTTCCACTACAAGCGGCCTATTCGCGTTCGCCGCAGATGACCCAACTTATCTCAAGCACTCTGCAGGCAAATCGCTATGATGTGGTTCATCTGGAGCACCTCAGGGGCGCTGAGCTCAACCGAGCCATAAGGGC
>JBHLRQ010000244.1:1229-2737 GCA_048882385.1 Candidatus Thorarchaeota archaeon
CCCCGCCAGTGGTTTTTGACGCCGTAGACTCGATCTCGCTCCTCTTTGAACACGCCGCGCAGCACGCGCCGCGTTGGCAGCATCGCTTGCTGGCTTGGCTTGATTTGGCCCGAACGCGCCGCTATGAAAGCCAGTTCACACAGCGGTTTTCCCGCGTATTGGTAACCTCACCTGTAGACTGTGACAAACTTGCCACTTTGGCCACGCGATACACAAACCAACCTGTCAACAATCGACTGGAAATACTGCCCAACGGCGTGGACCTGTCCTACTTTAGGCCGTTGAAATTACCTCAAAAGCCTGACACGGTCATCTTTAGCGGAAAGATGAGCTATCACGCCAATATCGCCGCCGCCATTGACTTGGTGCGATCGGTGATGCCCATTGTCTGGGCGGAGCGTCCTCAAGTGGAAGTATTTCTAGTCGGCAAGGACCCAGCGCCCGTGGTACAGGATCTAGCCGATGATCCTCGGGTGCACGTGACCGGCACAGTACCAGATATTCGTCCCCACCTATGCCGCAGTGCTGTCGCGATATCAGCCTTGCGTTACAGTGTAGGTATCCAAAACAAAGTGCTGGAGGCGATGGCGGTGACCACGCCTGTAGTAACGACTTCCGATGCCTGCCGCGCATTGATGGCCGAGCCGGGCACCCATCTCCTGGTCGGAGACTCGGCTCCAGCGCTGGCCCAGGCTGTTCTGACGCTGCTTTCGGATGACGATCAACGTCGCAGGATCGGCAAGGCTGGCCGACGTTACGTGGAAACGCATCATGATTGGGATTCTATCGCTGCGCGGTTGGAATGCGTCTACCGGGAGGTGATAGACGAGACGCTTGCACGCTGACGTTGATTTCGTCATCCCAAATATGACCTACGGCCCGTGTCATGGGCCTGCGAGACAGCTAGTGGCTCGACATGTGAAATCCTCCATCTGTATGATCCGGTCCCCCTTTTCACACCTTTTGAGTGAGACTTGCGAGTTTCTTACGCTTTTCACACGTTTTTCCTATCCAATTTTAACCAGTCTAGCCTACAATTCAAATGTCTGTCGAACGGGGCTCGCTTGACCTATGCCGGTGGGGCTGAAGGCAGCAGAGGGATCACTTTCCGGTGATCTCCTTATTGTCAGTCCAGGAGTTCACACAAAGTGGCAAAAGGATCTCTTATGATTGGTCCCAAAGATATTCGCATCGCAACTACGCTGCCGCAAACTTCAGCTCGTGGATGGTCAGTACGACGCTGGATTTATCTCATGCTTTTGTTCAATGACGTCGTTGCGGTCACGGCAGGGCTGACCATCGCCTATTTTCTGCGATTCCAGGCCCATATCGCCTTCTTTAGCCATCCGCTGGAATCGGTCATCGGCCATTATCGTCAACTGTCGATAGTACTCATTCCAACCTGGTTGCTCGTCCTGGTCATTTTCCGGCTGTACGACGCCGAGCTGCTCTTCGGTGGCCTGACGGAATACGCTCGCGTTTTCAACGCGGGCACCACTGTGATCATG
>JBHLRQ010000245.1:0-249 GCA_048882385.1 Candidatus Thorarchaeota archaeon
AAACACGCAAGACTCGCCGCGCCAATCATACTCGACCACAAGGGTTTACGCCCCACACGATTAACTAATCGACCCCCAAGTAGCACGCCACCCATCAACAGCAGCGTCGCCACTAGAAAGACCATCGACACCACCGCACGGTCCACAATAAAAGTTTGGAGGAAAAACGGCATAAAGAAGGTGATCCACGCGGTATTAGGACCGATATACGATAAGGTGTTGCTGACCAAACACACTACGAGGGATCGG
>JBHLRQ010000245.1:259-2713 GCA_048882385.1 Candidatus Thorarchaeota archaeon
GGGATTCTGCTGGACTAGACTGCCCCGCACAGGCATTCCTTTCCACACCAGCACCAATGCTATGGATGAGAGGGGAAAGAGCACCAGCAGCGAGACGGAGCGAAAATCGATCGATTGCGCAGCCAACACCGATCCGACGGTATACGCGACAGCCATCCCTGCAGTAAGGTATGCAGCTACCTTGGGACGTTGATCCACCGTGAAAAAATGTCCAATTAACGCAGTACTCATGGAGCGCAGCATGACGCGACTGAGGCCAAAACACGCGAATAGCACGATAAACAGGGGAAATACAGCGATAAAGCCTAATGCCAAGGTGGACACACACATGATCGCAATACCGACCAGTAACAACGAGCGCTGATGATACCGGACACTGAGCCCCCCGAGCAGCAGTCCCATAATCACTGACCCCACTTCAGCTACCGAGCGTACAAATCCGATCACTCCGATTTCCAGCTGAAACAATTGGGCGATGTCCGCAATAAAGAGGCTCAAAAGCATGACGGGAAAGCCGGATAAAAACTGCGATAACATCAGAGACAGGGTAATCACTGGGTAAGATGCACGATTTTCATGTATAGTATCTGTCATTTGAATATCACGATCACCCCTATAATCCACTCATTCGAGCTATCTACGTCAGTGAAATACGTCAACAGTCACTATCTATTACCCCAGTGAGTATATGTAGTACAATGTCTATACTACGTATAAGGAGACGTAGCAATTGCCAACCGCGACCATCGATGACGTCTGGATCTACATTTACGAACAGGGTGAAGTGCGCACCCGCGATTTGGAACAGCGCTTCGTGAAGACCCAGCAGATGGCGCGAGCGACGATGTACAAATATAAGCATCGCTTAGAGTTGGAAGGCAAGATTCAGAGCAACCCTGTTCACGCCAAGCCACCCTATCACCTATATTTCGTACCACTCTCATTGCACTTCAGCGTCGAAGCATTAAGACAGTATAAATCGCTCCCAAATGTGATCGGAGGCGATATTAACAATTTAGAATGGCAGGATATTCCTAACGGCGTATATCTTCTCCCCGTAAAAGAAAAAATCCTGTGGCAGAATAATGATACCGGAGCTATGGCTGTAATGCAATGGTTTCCTGTCGGATTAGTAGAGACCCCGCACTATCATCCCGATGGCAACCACTTTATCTACGGGATTTCAGGCGAAGTAGAGACGCCATCAGGCGACATCGAGTTCTTAGCGGGAACGTATCGGTACGTGCCCAAGGGAACCGTGGATGTCGGAGTGAAGTTTGTGAAAGAGGGACTGTGTATTGCGTACTGGGATGGTCCACGGACCAAAGTGAATGTGCCGTACACTTCTTCTTATGACTCACCACGGAAAATCTTTCAACCACAACGAGATACATAATATTAGGACGAGCTTTTGAAGCCTTCCGAATGAGTGATAATCAATGCATCACAAGACGGTATTGAAGAGTGAACCATATTTTTGTCGATACTCGTCTTCGAGGATACTCATCATGATAAAGTCGCTGTATTGGCTGTTATAGTAATAGCTTTGACGTGCGATGCCTTCGTGCTGGAATCCGAGTTCTGTCCAAAATCGAAGCGCACGTGTATTGAATCTCATGACATAAATGGCTACACGGTGAAATTTCAATTCATCAAACACATACTGCAGTAATCGACGTCCTGCCTCGGTGCCATACCCGTGGCCCCACAGCGCTTTCTCCCCGATCTCGACACTCATATCGGTTGTCTTCCATGGGGTGAACATCCGAAGAAGTCCCGCATTACCAATTACACGTTGAGTCTCGTTCACTACAATCGTAAACCAGACTTTATTAGCATCAGTACATAAGTTCTGATACCATTGGGCAAATTTGTCCTCTGTCCACGGTTCCACTTCACCACTTAACCGCAGCATCTCAGGATCGGAATACCATTTGACGAAATACGGCATATCGGATGCTGTCAGCGGTTGCAAGGTCACGCGTTGACTGGTTAATGTTGGAGGCGTGGTCATAGATTCATCCTTCCTACATTACATGATATGACTGTTATTCAAGAATGTACTCTAATCTGGGATTTAAGAGCTTCAACTATTCTAGCTAGCTAAAAAAGAAAGGGGATATCTAGCTACTTCGCCATGAGTTCAGTGATATCCTCTTCAATCCAGGATTCATCCCAGAAATGTTCGTCATGTGAACTTTGGTCCCAGCAGGCAAGTAATTGCGTCGTGAGTTTCCGACCTTCAGGGTCCGAGAAACCTTGTTTGATGAAGCTCTCCTCCCACGCTGCCAGACTCTCGAAGCTACGTAAGACAAGAACTCGACCGTTCATTGGTCCAAAGCGCTGGCGAAAATAGTGCAACTGTATTGTAGGCATTATACGCTTCCAGAATTGCATCATCTGCTTCATGACGTCTTCATGCTCATTCATTTTCTCTGGGATCACATTCCATTT
>JBHLRQ010000246.1:0-2688 GCA_048882385.1 Candidatus Thorarchaeota archaeon
GTGTCAGAGAGGATACTAGTTTCTTGATCAGACAATCTGTCAAGATCGTTGTTGAGAGCAGTCACAGTGACTGTATGATCACCTTCTGTACCTGGAACAGCATAGACACCTCCAATGGTTCCCACAACTGTCCCATCAATTTCAACAGTCATCGAGTGAATCCCACTGATAGTATCTGATACAGATACTGTCCAGGTTCCTGGATTGATGTCTGTCTTGTCCCCTGTATATGTAATGAAGATGGAGGGTCCAGTCATATCGTCATCGATGATTGTTACTGTACTTGACGAAACACTGGTTTCCTGGTCTGAGGGCCCAGTATCTAGATCTGCATTAGTTGCAGTGACTGTTATCGTATGTGTTCCTAATATGTTCGGAACGGCGTAGATTCCTGCAACTGTACCTGCAATTATACCGTCAATTTCGACATTGATCGTGTCAACACCACTCTCTGGGTCAGCGACAGTGACTATCCAAGTTCCTGGATTGCCATCTGTAGAGCTACCAGTGTAAGTGATGGTTATTTCTGGACCAGTTTCGTCATCATCTCCAATGACATCAATTATGACAGTTGCAGGGGAACTGTAGAGTTCTCCATCAAATGTTGTATAGGTGAATGTGACTGGTCCAGACCATCCGTCGACGAAATACTCGAAGCTGCCGTCCTGATAGAATGTAAGAATCCCAAATGCTGGCCAGTCAACAAGCTCTGCTGTCAACAAATCACCGTCAACGTCTATGTCGTTTGCCAAAACACCACTCTGAGCATCAACAAACAGCGTGAAGCCTTCATTAGCTGTATAAAAGTCATCGACAGCAACTGGCGGTGTATTTGGTTCCTCTAGATAGCCTAAACCTAGCAGCCCCTTATTGTAGTGCTCGATTATTCTATCAATAGTAAGTACGCTGTCATATACAGCCACCTCGTCAATTAACCCGTTAAGAAAATCCGGATCTGCTCCAAAGGGGTCTCCTCCCATGGTCACACGACCCGGAGCCACTATAGTGGCACTAAAGCTTCGTGATTCTTGGGTGGCATTCAGATAGAATAAGACTTCTCCCGCAGTCCGCTCAAAGACAACTGCTACGTGATTCCACGTACCAATCGCCAGAGGTATTGATCCCATTGCTTCTATTGGAAATCCAGCGCTTTGCTTGAAGTAGAGTCGACCATCTCGCAGTCCAAAATAGAATTGTGTGTCTAATGGACTAAATGTACTTGCAAGAATCATTTGTTGTCCTGATACGACAGTCGGGTTCACCCAAGCTTCAATCGATATGACCTCTGGAAGGAAAAGGTAGTGAGCAGGATCATCAAACTCAACATACTGATTTGTACGGAGATCTAGACAAGTTCCAGCTATTCCTGGGCTCCATGTTGGATTACCGTAAGTGAGTCCAGTAATATAAGGTGCAACACTATCGTGCACAATTGTGCCACCACCTTCATTGAGCTCCCAATATGCAAGCATAGGAGGTGGTAGGATTATATCTGCAGGACTTGTATTATCTTGTGAATCGATGACTGAAGGTATTATATCTGCTCCAGAGTCAGACGCAACCTGGGGTATTGTGTTCATCAATACAAAAACTAAAGCTAACGAAACAGCAAACAGGCTGATTTTCTTATTCAAATGCAAGAACATCTCTCCCAGTTGCGATGACTAGTAATTTTTCTCCCGTCGCAACATCGGGAATATACTTGATAGAGTCTTATTAATCCTAGTTTAGAACGGCTTTTAGCGGTTTTTGAGCAGTTTTTGAGAAAAATAGTACAATCTCTTCATTTTCAGCATGAAATTGAGAAAAAAAGCCGTCGAAAAATCAGGAGAAGAATGAATCAGATCAACACGGGTTTTTTGAAACACGCTGGCTTTCCATCAGGGATTGAGAAACTTTTCCCTTTTGGAGGTTGAATAGATGGATTAGTGTTTCAGAAAAAATGCACCTCTAAGTAACTACATATAGGAATGTCAGCTTGTTATCATGTGCTTCCAATATGCAAACGATAATGTCGATCTTCCCTATTGTTGCCACAATTGTCGCAGCCCTATTCGCATTCTTGCTATTGAAACAGTGGCTACGCCGTAAGAGAATCTACCAAGCCATCTGGTTTGTATCTCTGATTATGTTTGCGATATCTGCTGGATTTGAAACGATGTCTGAGTTTATAGGGTGGGACATTGGCATCTACAGAATATACATAGTTCTTTCAGCATCCCTTGTGGCGGTAATGGGAGCTGGTGCGCTGTATCTGATTCTTCAGAAGAATGTCTTCTCTACAAGAGGCCTACTAGCAATTGATGCGATTCTATTGGGCATAATGATTTTCTTCTCATGGATGATGACTCTTAGCTCAATTACTGATTACTCGGCCATGATCTTTGGAGCTATGGAATATCCAATTGCAGGAACAGGAGTCTATGCTGTTTTAATTGTCATCGCGTTCCTTGTTGGAAAAGATTGGGAGGATAAGAGGAAAAAGATGCTTCATGGCCACATCTACCTGTTATATGTCATTATTCTAACCCTCTGGATGGGGGCCTATGCTGCAGTAGCAACTGTAACACCTGAGAATTTCGAACCCGGCATTGCAGTTGCGGGTCAGGCCATGGCTCAACATGTTAGAAACTTCTCACCTCTCCTTACAGTGACGGGTTCATTCCTCCTGATTGGTGCTGCATTCTT
>JBHLRQ010000247.1:0-2683 GCA_048882385.1 Candidatus Thorarchaeota archaeon
TTGGGGCGCGGGCGCAGGCGGACGGCACGGTCAAGGTTTACAAGAATGGGATCCTGATCGGCACCGCTGACCTGACGATCGGGCTCAACCCGTGGCCGGACGCGCTCGTAAGCGGCGGCGGCTACATCGGGGTGCGGTTTGCCGGGAACTTTAATGGCCCCAATGACGCGCGGTTCGACGATTTTGGCGGCGGAACGCTGGCCAACCCGGATTATGAGCCAACCGTGTACGAAGTCGGCCCCGGGAAACCCTACGCCACGATCCAGAGCGCCATCGACGCGGCGGCAGCCCAGCCTGATCGTGACCTGGTGGTGGTTTATCCCGACACGCCGCAACCACCGTGGAATGCGATCGGCGCCTACTACGAGAACCTGATCGTTTACGCTCCGGTCAAGCTGCAGGGCGTTGGCCCGGGCGGAGGCGGTGTCCTCGGCTCGGTCATCGACGGCCGCGGCGTGGCCGGTGACACGGTGTACGCCGACGAGTGGCGTCTCAATGTGGCAGCACAGGTTTGGGACGGCAACCAGGCCATCTTTGAAGGGCCGGTGATCTACCTGCTGGCTGAGGACGGTGAATTCGGCAGCGGCTTCAAAGCGGCCATCGACGGCTTCAAGATCACCGGCGGCGACCAGCAGGGCTTCCCCAACAACCTGACGGTCGACCCGGCCTTGAAAGAGGCCCAGGCCGTGCAGGGCGGGGGCATCTTTGCCAACGGTTACGCCCGCCACCTGCAGATCACCAACAACGTGCTCGAGAGCAACGGCGGCGCCTACGCTGGCGCTATCCGTCTGGGCACGCCGCACTTGCCGGGGGCGCTGAACGACAATCAGAACGACTACGTACGCATCGCCCACAACCGGGTCCTGGCCAATGGCGGGACCAACCTGGCCGGTGCGGTCGGCCTGTTCTCCGGCTCAGAAGGCTACGAGGTCGCTTACAACGACATCTGCGGCAACTTCTCGGCCGAGTACGGCGGCGGCATCAGCCATTACGGACTGAGCCCGGGCAGCGCGATCCACCACAACCGAGTCTACTTTAACCGGGCTTATGACGAAGGTGGCGGGATCATGATCGCGGGTGAGTTGTCCGCCGACCCCGGCATCCTGTCGCTCGGTGCGGGCGCGGTGGACGTGTACGCCAACCTGATCCAGGCCAACCTGGGCAACGACGACGGCGGCGGGCTGCGCTTCCTAATGGCCGGGAACTTCCCCTACAACGTGTACAACAACATGATCGTCAACAATATCTCAACTCACGAAGGTGGCGGAGTTTCGCTGAACGACACGCCCGACGTGCGCTTTTACAACAACACGGTCATGAAGAACATCACCACCGCCACGGCGGTCACCAGCAACGGCGAACCGGCGCCGGCGGGACTGTCCAGCTCGCGCAATAGCGCGCTGCTGCAGGCGTACCTGGTAGATGCAGGTTCCCCGTTTGCGAATGACATCTTTAGCAACCCGCTGTTGTTCAACAACATCTTCTGGGACAATCGGGCCGGCAGCTGGGACGGCGCTGGCGTGACCGGTATCGGCCAGCCCGGCGATCCCGCGACAATCTACAACTGGGATCTGGGTGTCGCTGACTGCACAGGCCAGTTGGCGCCGACCAACTCGCTGCTGCAAACATACAGCTCGCCGTTCCCGCCAGACTGTGATGTGTTACCGGACGGCAGCAATGTCGTTGGCGACCCATCCACCTATCCAGTAGATCCGGTCACTGGCACCACCGCAGATCCCAACGATCCTATGGTTGTCGAATTGTTCAACGTGAACGTGCAGGTGCTGCCGTGGCGCGGCAACGCCAACTTTGTCGATGCGTTGATCGTCGCGCTGGAGACGCGCGTGGATCTCCTGGGTGACTACCACCTGCTGAGCGGTTCGCCCGCCATCGACATCGGTGCGGACTCCAAAGCCGGCATCTTGGCGCCAGACGTTGACATCGATGGCGACCCCCGCCCGTTTGACGCAATACCACTTCCGAACGTTTTATTCTGGGACGCGGGCGCCGACGAGTGGATGCCCTAGACCAGAGGCACTATGGGTTGGGGGTTGGCCAGCAAGGCCGACCCCCAATCCCCAAGCCTGAAAAGGAGAACTGTAAATGATGAAACAACCAACTTTTCGTAAACTCAGCAGGCGCGGCTTTCTCAAATTGGCCGGAGGCGGCATGGTCGCGGCGGCCGGGGCTCAGCTGCTGCCGAAATATCTGAAGCGGAACGTACTGAGCCCGATAGAGGTGGTAAAGGCAGCCGCCGGTGATCCGCCGCACCTGTTCCTGGCCGGCACCGACACCTGGATCTCTTTTCCGCCCTCCCCGGCCATCCCACCCTACCATCCGGATGACCTGGCGCCGGCGCCGTTCAGCACCTATATGTTCGGCTTCCGCAACGTGTTGGGGATGAACAAACGACAAAGAGAGAACCAGAAGGGCAAGGCCACGCATCCATCGCCGCTGTTCTGGATCGATCAATACGACGCAAGCGGCAATCCGAACGAGTTCAGGCTGCAGATCACCAACCTGGGCCTGTCCATGCGACCGGACCTGATCGACGACCACACGGTGCACTTTCACGGCCTGCGCAACATCATCCCCTTCTTCGACGGCGAGCCCAACACCTCGCTGTCGGTGCCCATTGCGGGGGAGTTCACCTACGCCTACCGCGTGCGCGAACCGGGCACCT
>JBHLRQ010000248.1:0-2681 GCA_048882385.1 Candidatus Thorarchaeota archaeon
CAGCCCGTCGACATTGATCAACTGCATCCTCTGGGGTAACATTCCTAATGAGATCGTCGATATAGAATTATCATCCAGGTTAGACTATTGCGACATTGAGGGCGGGTGGTCCGGCGCAGGAAATAACAACATCGATGCAGATCCTGGTTTTGTCAATGCCGCAGAAGGCGATTTGCGGCTTTCATCCTCCATGTCACCTTGTGTGGATGCCGGTGATAGTACTATACTGCTGAATGAGCGGATTTACCTCGACCTGGACGGAAAACACCGGTATGTCGACATCGATTCCGTTGACGATACCGGTTATGGTCCTCTGGAGTTTCTTGATATGGGAGCTTACGAATTTAACTGCAACTACACAGCCGGCGATGTCAACTGTGACGGCGTGGTGGACTTCAAAGACATTGCGACACTTTGTAATAACTGGCTTGCAGGTGCCGGGACGTAATAGAAGACATCCACAGTTACAGAACAAAATAAAGGGCCTTGAGGATTGCACCGGCGGCCCTTTTCCTCCCTTTTTACACTTAACATGAGGTTTTTTCATGCCGTATATCGATCCTGAATTGTCGCTGTGAGGGGACGTTTTTTTTTCTTGAAAAACAGGAAAGATATGTTATACTGCATTTTGTGGATTTTTAAGGCTATCCACGAGAAGGATGGCTAAACTTTACTTCCTTTAGCAACCTCCTGAAACGGCGAAACGGCCGGGATGTTTAACAGTGTTCAAATAGCGGAAAAGCAGGTTTATGGAGGTTACAAATGGTTGATTCGAGAGAAACTTGTGGAACAGAAGAGCAGAGGGCCGTCAGCGGTGAAACAGAAACTCAAATGCTTATGCACGGGTGCAGCTTTAAGATATCGGCGGTGATTCTTTTATTGTCTGCCGTCTGCTTTTTCAGCCTGACGGCCGAGGCGAAATACGGCGGCGGAACAGGAGAGCCGAATGAACCATACCTTATCTATGACGCCAACCAGATGAATTCTATCGGGGGCAGTTACCGTGACTGGAACAAGTGCTTCAAGCTGATGGCCGACATCGATTTGGGCGGTTATGCGGGTGATGAATTCAATATTATCGGGGAATTATTTCTGAGCCCTTTTAGCGGCGTTTTTGACGGCAACGGACATACAATTTCCAACTTTAAGTACGACTGTAATGGAGTGAACAGTATAGGGCTCTTCGGATACGTTAAAGGAAGTGATGCGGAGATAAAAAATTTGGGACTGCTCGACCCCAATGTTGACGCGGGCTCAGGAAGTACTGTTGGTTTACTGGTAGGATATTTAAACAGTGGGAGGCTCAGGAACTGTTACGTCACGGGGGGCAGGGTTGCGGGAAATCAATCTGTCGGCGGGCTGGTGGGACTTACTTACAGTGGTATCATCACAAGCTGCAGCTGGTCGGGCATCGTTGAGGGAAGCGGGTTTGTCGGCGGTCTGTTGGGAAGTAATCTTAAAGAAGGGGCAATCACGGATTGCTATTCGGAAGGCAGTGTTGAGGGAGATGGTTGTGTCGGCGGACTGGTGGGAAGAAACTGGGGTGCGAACGCGGCAAATCCTGCAACAATCACAAACTGCCATTCGAGCGCCAGCGTATCGGGCAGCGGATTTCAAATTGGCGGACTGGTAGGAAGCAACAGGTTAGAAGTTATAATCGAGGATTGTTATGCAACCGGAAATGTTGCAGGAGAACAGGAAGTCGGCGGGCTGGCGGGACGCAATTATTACGGCGAAATCTCGGACTGCAGTGCAACGGGCAGTGTAGAGGGAACGGGGAGGATCGGTGGGCTGGTGGGAAATAATACCGATAGAGGGAAAATCTTCAACTGCTGCTGGATCGGGGAAAGAGTTGCGGGAGACTGGTATATTGGCGGATTAGTCGGATACAGCGGGGGTTATTTAACTACAATCAGAAAGTGTTTTGCAGAAGCAGGCAGCGTTGAGGGAGAAGATTATGTCGGCGGACTGGTGGGAGAGAACAATTGTAGAATCAGCTATTGCTACTCGAGGGCCAGCGTTTCTGGCAGAGCAAGGGTCGGCGGCCTCGTGGGTGACTTTTTTGACGGGATTGTAATGGACTGCTATTCTACAGGCAAGGTTTCGGGAGATCGCTTGGTCGGCGGTCTTGTGGGAGATAATCGTTATGGCGAGATTTACTACGGTTGTTTCTGGGATATTGAAACCAGCGGGCAGACGGACAGTGATGGTGGAAAGGGTAAAAATACCGACGAGATGCAAACGATGAGTACGTTTAAATGGGACTTCAAGACGCCGATCTGGACTATTGACGAGGGAGTGGATTATCCGCGGCTTTGGTGGGAGTTTGTCCCGGTGCTGGGCGCCGAGCCCGAGATAACTTTGGGAACGAGCAATATTATTTCGTGGGATCCGATACCCTGTGTCAATGATTTCTACGCCGAATGCGCCGAAGATTCGAACTTTACAAGTATCGTTTATAACAGCGGCTGGATTAGCGAGACGAGCTTCGAGTTCACGGGCCTGGAGGTGGGCCGACAATACTGGTACAGTGTAAAGGCCAGGAACGGACTCGGTGAAGAGTGCCAATGGTCGAATGTAGAAACGTCGCTGCAGGGGACGCTGGCCGATGTGGTGGAGATGAAACTCGGTCCGGAGAGCCTGAAGAATAATAATATGCGGAACAGTCTTTTGAACAAGAT
>JBHLRQ010000249.1:0-1902 GCA_048882385.1 Candidatus Thorarchaeota archaeon
AAGCGTACCAACGATCAAAAGGTAAAAAATGGGAATATATGGAGACAAGTAATACGGGGATTTCCAGGACTTGACCGAAAAATAGAGGACCGGCCAAAAACAAAAAAACAGAAAACGGTGAAAGGGATGATGGTTTTTCGCCTCCGAGACAAAGAAAACGATCGTCAGAAGCGCTAGCAGAGAAGCGATTGGAACAAACTTAACCAGCGTGATAACGAGATAATAATAGGCCGGAATGGTTTCAACTCTGTGACCCAACCATAGATATCCTCTCAGGCCATCCCACAGTCTCAATCTACGAGTGATATCATCCTTCGCTTGCATCACGTCGACGAAATAGGCAGGACTGGCGACAAAAACCCCGATCACCGTGCCTGCCAGAAAGATCAGCGCCACAAGAATCTGAACGTTTTTGGGGGCTTTTCTATTCCAATACACCAACGCCAAAAAAGCCGTCAAGCTCCAAAATGCAGCCAACAGATCGCTTCCCGTGGCTAAACCCAATAGAAATGATGACAAGCCAGCACGTAGATAGGTGGGTTTGACGGTATCATCGGTTATTTTTCCGATGGAATATAGCCCCCATAGAATCAAGAAATTGGGGAAGCCGTGGCCGTGGGAAAACGCAAGTCGTGAACTGGAAATGTAAAAGGGCGAAAGGGAAAGCAGGCTCGCGGTCAAAACGGCCCACCAGAAACCAAACAATCTGTTGCTGATTACGAAAATTGCATGGATGGCCAACAGCGATGCCGAAACCGAGAGCAATCTAGGGACGATCTCTTTCCACCCCAACAACCGATATAAACCACAACTAATGACAAAGGGCAACTGTCCATTTAAATAACCGTCTGAGGCAGGCTCAGTCAGATCAAAGCGATCGCAGAATATGATGCTGTCGCGAAAGTCTGCCAGTTCGTCATAGGTGAAACTCGGGTGGGCCAGGTCCAAGAATCTGGGAACGGAAGCCACAAAGAGGATCAGAAGCAAAACACCGATTTTAAAAGGCCTTGTGGGAAGACTCTCAGGGGATAGGATTGAGCCTGCAGTCATGCGCTTCGCTTATGGCCGGTTGACACACAGGATGGCGGAAGGAAAAAGAGATTTCGTTTTGCCATTATAGCATATGCCCCCTACTAGACAACCGTCCGCATTCTACTCCCTCTTCTCCCTGCCGTAATACGCTCCGGATTTCGCTGGGATCTCCCGTAGACCGGAAGGGAGATAATCGAATGTGAAGACAGCTAGCGCCTATTTCAGGTTTTCGAACGTGGACATTTCACATTGGATCAGGTATAATTTTTGCATAACAATCGTGTGTAAAGCGCATAAAAGTGTGTCTTCTCGAAAAGAATTAGCCCTGGTCTTTCCCTTGTTATGCCTCTTGGTCGTGTTGCCCTTCTGGCGGTTGGCCATAGGACAGGGATTGGTTATCACTAACGACAGGGCGGTCAGCGATATTGCCAACCTGTATCACCCGATACACTACTTTGCCGGTCAAGAACTGCATCAAAATCGCCTTCCACTGTGGGCACCCGGCATCTACATGGGATTCCCTCTTTTGGGTGAAGGACAGGTTGCAATTTTCTACCCCTTCAACCTGCTGCTCTATAGACTGCTACCCGTTCTAATTGCGTTCAACATCAGCATTTTGCTGCCGTTTGTCATTGCCAGCATCGGCACGTATCTATTCGCGCGGGAACTGGGTTCTGGCATCGCAGGCGCGCTGATGGCTGGCTTTGGCTACGCATTCAGCGGGTTTTTCGTTGCCCACGTTAAGCACATGCCAATGGTGGATGCGGCGTGCTGGATACCGATCGTGTTTTGGCTTGCAGAGCGCGGCGTGGCAGGTAGCGACCGCTCCTTTCTGTGTATCGGACTGGTCTTGGGCGTGCAATGGCTAGC
>JBHLRQ010000249.1:1912-2670 GCA_048882385.1 Candidatus Thorarchaeota archaeon
GTGCGCCACAGATCGCCTATTACACCGCCGGTATTGCGACGCTCTTTTTCTTGGGACGGGCCTGGCAGTGCAGGAGAGAGCGTCCGCTCCGCCGGATCGTCCCGCTCTTTGCGCTAGCGCTGGTTCTGTCATCAGGGCTAGGTGCCGTTCAACTGTTGCCAACCTACGAGTTGACAGGCTACTCCGAGCGGGCCGGGGGCGTCAGCTACGATTTTATTACGCGCTTCCCCTATGCGTTGGCCAACCTGAAGACCTTTTTGTACCCCCTGGTCAATGGGACTCCCGGCACGGGCGACCAGACTGTGTCGAGTATCTTTTGGGAAGATTACTTTTATCTAGGGCTGGTCCCCCTGATGCTAGGGCTCGTGGGCGGGCTGGTGCTAGCCTGGCGCTCAGGACTGGTTCGCCTTTTGGCAGGACTGACGGCGCTCACCTTTCTACTGGCGCTCGGACCGAATACTTCATTCTTTCGCCTGGTTTACCAGCTAGTGCCCGGGATGGGATTCTTTCGTTTTCCGCAGCGGTTTTTCGCCTTTGCTGTACTTTTTCTCTCCGTGTTGGCTGCGTTGGCCCTGACCAGGCTTCAGATGTGGTTGAGGCAGAGAAGCGGTAGAGGAAAGAGGGCCAGCGAACGGGGACGGAACCTGTCCAGGACGTCCGCGCTTCTTTTTGATTGACTTTCTGAACCAATCGCCGCCAGGTTGCTCTGTGCTCTCACTCATCTTTTGTTCTTCGATTTGCTGGTCTGCCCATTCAAT
>JBHLRQ010000250.1:0-2655 GCA_048882385.1 Candidatus Thorarchaeota archaeon
GCCCAATCGGCCAGCCACATCACCCCCAACGCCGGGAAATAATACAGGGCTGGCTGCATCCCGATCACACGGGTATTGCTGGCTCCTACCCCGGTGATCAGCGCCGGAAGCATCCCTGCCGCCAGAGTCAGCAGCATGCTACCAAAACGCATAATACCGAACCAGGTTTGATTGTTCAGATTCCCGGCAGAGGGGAAACGAAAGTTTTCCAAGATGTGAGCGGTCCAGAGGCGGTCATACCCCTCGCTAGACAGACCGATAAAGACGCCAATAGCCAGGAACGTGAGAAGCACCGACCGCTTCCTGACCAGCCCCAGGCCGTCGCGCAGCGTTTGGGTCATCGCGCTCCACGTCTCTCGCTCCTGACGTGGCGTGGGCCTGAAGCCCTCCTCAGGCATGATCAACGCGAGCATTGTCCCGACCAGAATAGAGAGACCTCCCCCGATCAAGATAGGAAGGTTAAGACGCACACTACCCAACGCGACGCTTATGGGAATGCCCAACAAGGTGCCCAGTTGTTGGAACTGGGTAGCGCGCAGATAGACAGAGGCCACTTTGTCTTGACCCACTTCGTCGGCAATCCAGGCGCTACGGGCGCCGCTGATAAAGGTCCACCCAAACCCCCACACGACCTGGGCCAATAGTACGGCGGGAAAGACCGGAAATGTGCCCTCGATTAGATTGCCCACACCGATTACAAAGAATCCAACGATAGTCGAAAGACGTCGGCTGTAGACATCCGCCACCACCCCCGTGGGCACTTCAAACACAAGAACTGTGAACTCTAGGGTGGTCCCTACCAGCACCAATTGCAGTGGATTTAGCCCCACCCTAGTGACGTGATAGACTAGGTTAAGGGTGAAGACAATGGAGGAGAACAACCCAAAGCCAAAGGACGATGCCCAGTACACACTGGTGGCGTCACGTTTTCTCAAAATCAATCCTTTTGCAGAACGTGCAATGCAATACGGGCGAATCCAACCGCAGCATTATAAACCTCCGATACATTGGGAGCAACATCGCAGGTCAAAAAAACGGCCCCCGCGGCGGGGACCGTCAATAGTATAATATCAATCGGGCTCTATAGAATAGGAATGTGAAGATCAATCCTTTATGCCAGGATCAACCGTGCGCGCCGAAACCGAGTTACCGCGACCGCAAATACCGCACCGTCAACCACCGCCAGTACGGCCAAGCTGATAAGTAGGGGTTCAGTACCCGTAACGGACTCTAGGTAACTGATAATCTGCTTCCGGAATAGAAGCAGTCCGAACTGGACAAGCATTAACGGAACGAGAAAAATCGCCATCAAGGTCTGCGCGGCTTCCTGAACGGTTGCCGATCGCATCGAAGCGAGAACACCGACGCCAGCGGTGAGCGTCGCCATTACAAAGCTAAACGCGAGGTCGGCCAGCACCATCCGAGGCCGATATAGTAGTAGCTCATCGCCCCCCAGCCTTAAATTCACAGCGATCAAGCTCAAGAGGAGAAACATCAGCGTCACGCCCCACGCAAAGGCGACCGCCACTGCAAACTTTCCGAGCAGAATCGCTCGATCGGTCAGGCGACTGGCCAACAGCGTTCCCAACGTGTGCCTTTCACGCTCACCTGCAAAGGATTCCGGCACCGTGATCGCTCCCAGGATTACTGGCACGAGCACGGCGACTCCAACTGATAGAAAGCTATTCACCCAGTCTCTACCAAAAGTCAAGGGGAAACCAATAGCCAGCAAAACTGGCGACATCATCGTCAACAGGAAACGCGCACGGCTGCCGCGGAAGCGAAACAGGCCCTTGCGCTCTTTCCACATGACCGTCAAAATATCGTCCACCACGTTCGCGCCTCCTTGCAACAATGTCAACATGTGCCTCTGCTAATCCAGAATAAGGCGTGAGCGCTGAAAACGGAGCAGCGTTGCAGCATAAACGGCTGCATCAATCACGCCCAGGACAATCGCGATGAAAAGCAGGATATGCTCGCCTTTCAGACCTCCCACTAGATCACGGAGGCGGTCCACGAACAGTAGCAACACCACGTTAAAAAGCATAGGCGGCACAAGGAAAATCGCGGCCAAGGTCTGCGCCGCCTCCTGCACGGTCGCGGCGCGCAAGGACACCAGGACCCCTGCCCCGGCGGCAAGTGTTGCCATTAGGAAGCTCATGCCCAGGCTAGCCAATGCGATGGTAGGCTTGTAAAGCAGCAGTGTGCCATCCCAGTGGGCTATGTTCACAGTCACTAGGCTTAGCAGCAACACAAGCAGGGCCAAGCCCCACGCAAATGCGACCGATACGACCAGTTTCCCGAATAGGATGGCGCGATCCGGTAGGCGGCTGGCCAGCAGCGTCTCCAATGTCTTTCGCTCTCGTTCGCCGGCAAACGAGTCCGGAATGGTAATCAGCAGTACGATCACCGGAATTATGGCGGAAAAGACGACCGCACCCTCATTCTCCACGAAACTCGGGCCGTCTCTGAGCGGTTGGAACACGGCAAACAGGAACGGGAACAACAACGTCAACAGGAACCTTACGCGGCTGCCGCGGAAGCGAAACAGGCACTTGCGCTCTTTCCACATGACCGTCCGGACGTCGTCGCGCATCAGCTTGCTTCCTCCATCAGGGTCACGAACACCTCTTCCAGGCTGGCCTTTCCCCGACG
>JBHLRQ010000251.1:0-2644 GCA_048882385.1 Candidatus Thorarchaeota archaeon
CGCAAAGTATCGGGCAGCACGTCGTATATGGGCAAGAGAAATGAAAGAGACCTTCGGTGCAAAGAAGGAACGGTCTCTATGGATGCGTTTTCACACGCAGACTGCGGGTTGTTCTTTGACTGCTCAGCAACCGATGGTCAACGTAGTCCGGACTGCATATCAGGCTCTTGCAGCAGTCTTAGGTGGGACTCAATCTCTTCACACAAACTCGATGGATGAAGCACTCTGCCTTCCAACTGAGGACGCAGTTCGAGTTGCACTCCGAACCCAACAAGTGTTAGCTTACGAGAGTGGAGCTGCAAACACAATTGATCCCCTTGCAGGGTCATATTATGTTGAAGCACTCACGAACGAAATGGAGGAGGAGTCGTACAAGTACTTTGACCAAGTTGAGGCACTTGGTGGTGTTGTGAAAGCAATCGAGAAGGGCTTTTTCCAACGTGAGATAGCTGATGCATCCTATCGCTATCAGCGAGAGATTGATAGCGGCGAACGGACCATTGTGGGTGTTAATGACTATGTTCTTGAGGATGAAAAAATAACTATCCCCGTTCTGAAAATAGACGAAGAAGTCGAACGCCGTCAGATTGAGAGAACCCAAAAGATACGAAGCACCAGGGATAACAAAAAGGTGGATGAAGCCCTGGATGGACTAAGAAAAGCTTCTGAGGGTGAGGAGAACGTGATGCCACATATCGTTCAGGCAGTACGAGAGTATGCCACCATCGGAGAGATCTTTCAGGTTTGGCGGGACCTCTGGGGAGAATGGGATGAACCCAAAATCTTCTGATTGACATAATCAAATTGATTTGATGATTCGCCAAAATGAAATTGAGCTTATGCACATGGTTACTAACCGAAACCATAATATTGAGTGTCGCTCGCGCGGTCATGAAGCCCCTCAATGACTTCAATTACTGCCTGGACGCAAGATATCGATGACCTCTGACTGCCCTGATGGACTCTGCAAGCGCAAAATCCAAGCTGTTGATTGTGCAATAGGACACCACAAGAATGATTGGTTCGTTCTATTGAATTCCACAAAGAACGATGATGATGTGAACCAAGCACTTCGCTTCTGTGAGATTTTTCAACTGGAATCAAAAGTGAGAGTCAACGAAGACGGCTATGAAGTACTTGTCCGAGATGACCTGAAACGGATTCACTGATGCATCAATCCTCTAGTTTCTACTTTAGAAATCTGATGTCACATCCCAAATGGATTGGGATGTTAATATTGCAGCATATTCGGGAAAACAATATGACGGTTTGTTGAGCGAAACCTAAATCCCTTTTACACTGAAGTATGCTTTATCAATCTACATCTTGAGAGAGTATCTTTGTTAAGCAAAGAAACTTAGTTCCTTACAAATTCTTCAGAGCCCTCTATCAGGACTTTCTGTTCCTCCGTCTAAGAGCTTCAACAGATACGATTACAATAGTTACGAATGAACTAGAAGCCAAAACTATCGATAATATTCCATAATCCGCCTGAGTTCGAGAAGTAGTTGTCGTGGTTTCAGTTGTAGTTATAGATTCAAACCGATAATAAAACTCAGGATTGCGTGTCAGCTCGTAGTATTCTCCAACCTCAAAGTCACTAAGAATGAAAGGTCCGCTTGTTACCAGTGGATGGGACTGATTGAAACCAGGATTCCACTGGCTCAAGGGTGTTTCCAAACAAACTGGAGAGGTGTAGATGTGTTTGGGAAGTATTTTGAGGTAAGCGAAATTATCAAAGTTCCAATATCTTTCCGTGGAGAACTCTACAATCACCACAAATGGGGATGGGTTATACACAGCGAAGATGTCTGAGAGATCCCATGTCTGTTCTATGAGATCTTCTTCTGCTGCCAGTTGCTGCAAGTAGTTCAAAGTGAATGCCACATCATCCGCTGTAAGTGGTTCGCCGTCTGACCAAGTAGCATTTTGAATTATCTCAATTGTATAACGTTTGTGTCCAGACGATACTTCTGGATTATCAATATGAGTTTCGACCATCATTGATTTTGCTAGGTCGGGCACCGGAGCTAAATCTGGTCCATAGTGATATAGTGCGGAGTAAAGTTCCTCCTGAATTAGCTCAGCAATAGTAGAGTTTGCGAATGCGATGTTTAGACTTTCCGGATCTTGATCGATTGCTACATTAACAATCCCACCCAGAGACCCATCAATATTGTGAATTTTTCTCATAGTCCACAGACCTGAGATGTGTCTCATAAGATCTGGTATATGTCCAGTGAATCCATCATTTCGATAGGCTTGGAAGTAGGTGTTTTCATACACTATCAATCGGGGAACATTGTACTGGAGTATCTTCTGCATCTCTAAGCAAGCATTATAGATTTCTCCGTATGACGCACCTTGTAGAAGTTGGGTTCTCCAAGAATCGTAGGTTGCATTTCTAAAATTGCTAGGATTCTCTCCGTATTCATTTGCGTTTTCTGACCAGTATTCGTACGCCAACCAATCTATTCTATTGCTTTGGAAATCTGTGCTTGAGTGATATATGTCATAGTCCCCGTGACTATTGATACGCTCCATGAACTCATCCCAATCATAGATGAAACTGCTAGAGTAATTGATATGTAAAGATTCTAGCGCATCAAAGAGAACCACCTTTGAAGTTGGTCCTCCGCAACCA
>JBHLRQ010000252.1:0-2641 GCA_048882385.1 Candidatus Thorarchaeota archaeon
GTACAACGGGACCTTTTAACGGGGACAGATTTGTTCTGTGTGATGTTTATACACGCGCAACGAACCTTAAGACGGGAAAAAGGATTGGTATGCCGGTACTTTATTACAAGGCAAATACTTCACATATTTCTCATGATCTCACCAATCCGGACAATCCGGATAATATTTACAATTATAAAGATAATCACGAGCTGGTTGGGCTCGGCAAGCCATGGGATCCCGGAGGTGTTGGACACACGCTTTTCACTGATCCTACAAAGTTCTATACAAGTACAAGGAACTCAAAGATTCCGACAAATATAACAAGGCCTTACAGGGCGGATTCTTATATTTTGATTTCAGCCGGTTTTGACGGTGAATATGGTACGCCGGACGATATTTTTAATTTCGAAGAAGATTAATTGGAAGTTGATATGCACTTAGGAGCCAAGAGGGCGGTGATAAAGACAGTAAAGGTTTTCACGGCGGTAATAATTATGCTCATGATTACGCAGCGAATACAGGCCGGAGTTTGCTCGATTGTGAACGGCAGTTTTGAAGATGACGGTTATATATCAGATATAACGGTGAAACAGCCGAACGGCTGGAGTGACGTCAATATACCGGCAGGCAAATTTGCCGGATGGGTTTCCAGCGATGGGGTTACCGATGGCAGCTATAACCTGACCCTTAGTTCGTATTGGTATGTAGGATTTGAGGCTAACGATATTGCAATGGTCTCCCATGAAGTGTATTTGACGGATGTTAATGAAATTATCTTCGACCTGAAGCTGCAGACATATCCGTTTGATAAGGTCTGGGACCCGGGTAAGCGCACGACGGTGGTTATGATTGATGGTGTTGAAGTCTGGAACTCGGATGACTACCAGTTCCCTTTAAACGGCGAGTACATAAATCAGGTTATAGACGTCGATGTTTTGGATAGAAAGTTGCACAAGCTGTCCTTAGGTATACGAGCGGACGTGAATGAAACATCCACTAATGTGGACACACTATATTATGCACACTGGGATTCGATTGAGTTCAATTGTCATTGTGGTGGTTTCGGGTTTCTTTTGGAGGATTTCAACCGCAATTGTTATGTAGATATGAGCGATTTAGGGATGTTTGCGAATGTATGGTTGTATGAGGTCGCCTCGGAGGACGATCCGAATAACAGATATAATTTATATCGAAACGATGAGATACAGCCCTACGGAACTATCAATTTCTTTGATTATGCGTTTTTTCCCGGCACTTTGGATGTCAATATGCCCGACCTTAAAGTATTCTTTGAGGGATGGTTGGACGAGGTAGAGGTAGATAATGAGTATAATTTATATCATGGGGATGATGTACATCCCCGCCTTATAATCAATTTTCCGGATTTCGCGATTTTTGCCGACAGGTGGCTGCAGAGCGGCTATGACCAGGGCTACTAATTCATCGGCAGAGGTATGCAAATTATAAAAAGGAGATAATTGTGAAGTGTAAAAAACCTGCTTTTACGCTTATTGAGTTATTAACGGTTCTTGCGATTGTGGCATTGCTTGTTGGTCTGCTTATTCCATCTCTTACGATGATACGCAATAGTGCAAAAGAGGCAAAGCAAAAGACCCAGCTTACCGAGATAGGGCTGGCACTGACTGCCTTTCGAAACGACTATGGTGACTATCCGCCGTCAAGTTATCCAGATCCGCCGGGTGATTACTGTGGTGCACAAAAGCTCGCAGAGGCCCTTTTAGGCCTGGACCTTATGGGATTTCATCCGGATTCACATTGGCAGGCAGATGGGCGCAATAACATACCAATTACAGTTGCCGGTACACCTTATCCTGTAGATGGATACTTTTTCTACGATCCGGCTAATCCTCTTGATATGGATAAGCGAAAAGGGCCTTATCTAGAGCTCGGAACCGAGAGTGCCTTTAGACTTAGCGATTTATATACACCGGTTTCTTTAGCCGCCTCTCCTACACCACTGGCGGCAAATACATTTGTGATTTGTGATTCGTTTGGTATTAAAAAAATAACGATTGCTCCGGGCCATACGGTCAAGGCGGGCACGCCCATTCTTTACTACAAGGCGGATACCACCAAGAAAAAATTTGATGGAATAGGTATCCCTCCGGGCTCTCAGGATATTTACAATTTTATGGATAATTTTTCTATCATTCAGGTCGCGGACACGGCAGACGGCACACCTCCGGGAGATCATCCACTCGCTACCCTTGGCGGGATGTATTTTTACAGTCAACAATATAAAATAATCGACCAAAAGATATTGAGCTCGACAACAAAACCCTGGCCCCACAGGCCCGACTCGTACATATTGATTTCAGCGGGCCTGGATGGCCGGTATGGAACAGAAGACGATATTTGCAACTTTGGAAACTAAAACGAAATTCATACCACATTGAGCAAGCTACGGCTATGAAAATTGACGCAAACAAAACCGGGCTGACGCTTATCGAGATGCTGATTGTTGTGGCCATTATTGTGATACTGACAACAATGGTAATCGGCCTCGCCGGCCGTGTCACCGACCAGTCCAAGGAGCAGCTTACCCGGAACACGATTGGAATCCTTACCGCCGCCCTTGAACAGTTTCAAGATTACCGATACCAGTATAAAAATTTAGCTTATGCCGATTTCGATTTTC
>JBHLRQ010000253.1:0-2621 GCA_048882385.1 Candidatus Thorarchaeota archaeon
TTAGACCAGTATCTTCTGTGTTTCCTGCGTTATCAACTGCGTAGAATGAAATATTGTGGTATCCCTCTAGGTTAATGGAAATTGGTACCGAGAATATCTCCCAGACTCCGTTATCAATACTATACTTCGTATATGCAACACCTGAACACGGTGTTGGGTCATTGGTCAAAAGGTCGACAGTGACTGATGAAACGTACCAGTTGTTCAAACCAGGAACTCCAGTTGGTGAAGCAACAGTAGTAGGTGCAGTCTTGTCAATTTTGATTTCAATTGATTTTGAAATCTCCTTATTGCATGCAGCGTCGATGGAATAGAATTTTACTGTGTAGGAGCCATCCTCAGTCAGTTCAAACGGTGATGTATAAAGCTCTAATTCTCCGTTATTGATTTGATACCATGTTTCTACAACTCCTGAACCAGGAACTGGATCATTGGCATCAAGCTGAACAGAAACTGGTGTTGTGAACCAGCCATCCGACCCCATGGTTCCTGTCGGTATTGCTACGGTTTCTGGTTTAGTCCAGTCTATCTTCATTGTGACATAATTAGGCTCCTCGACATTTCCAGCAGAGTCAGTTGAGTTGTAGTAGATATCAAAATCTCCTTGCACATCGATATAGAACTCTCCTGAGTAATCCATCCATGGTCCTGTTTCTCCTACACGGAACTCTGTTTTCACAACATCTGAGAGCTCATCAGTTGCAGTTAGCTTAAACAGCACCTCTGAAGTGTACCACCCGCCGCAACCCTCTGCTCCTTCAAGTTCAAGTGTTGTTACAGGTGGACTCTCATCAGCAACTGGACTTGGATATATCGCAAAAGGAAAGTCAATGCAATCTTCGAAGTACTCATAATATCCTATAGGAATACAAATTTCACCACATGGTACATATCCACAGACCTTCACATACCATGGACACGGATCAAACATTGGAAGCATGCATATAGTTTTGCATTGCTTGCAATACACTGTGATGCATATTTCTTCACCAATGAATTTACTACTACTCGCGAAGATTAAATAATATCCTGGGGTGATTTCTGGGACAATAAAGGTTGTTTCAAAGTATCCATTCTCTGCTGTAAAAGTGGCAAGAATCAGATCCTCTTCTTCTCCTAGAATATATACAGTTCCTTCTCCCTCAAAACCATAACCGCTTGCAGATACTGGAAGCCCTGAATACCCGAAGTTTGGACTAATTTGTAACCATGCATTGCTAAAGATTGGGTCTAGAAAAGAAGTGAAAGCCAGATGGTTTTCATCAGAGGCAAAAATTCCGTGAATACCGTAAATTCCAGATGCAGTATAGGTTGTTGAGAAGTTACCAATGTAATCAGTCATCACTAACCATGAAACCGTATTGTTCTCAGGATCGATTATTGTCATATTCACTTCTGATTCATTGTTGAAGCCTACTCCTGATATGATAATAGTTTCACCAGCTGAATATTTTGGTTTATCAGTCCAAATCACACACTCGCTGACGATGAATGAATATCCTGCGGTTTCAAGGCCATCTGTACAGGTAATATTGTAGAGTCCTGTTGTCCCATAGTGCTGATAATCCATCTCAAAGTGTCCATTGCTGTTAATTACTATTGATTCAAATGCATCTGAGTGAAAATCATGTTCACCACAACCGCACGGTCTATAGATAGTGAGGTTTACCGTTGTTAGCGGTGTAAATTCCCAACCCGATATTGTAACAATCTCCGATGGAAGATAGGTCATTTTGTCTGTTATAACGTAGAAACTTCCGGACGAATCACAAGAATCTGTGTCTGGATTTTCACAGTCACATTCAGCATATGAGATTGAATCTTCAGTCATCAAACTAAAAGAATCAGTCTTCTGATGCATATTAGAAGGAGGATGAATCATGGTGTTAGTTGGAATAAAAAGACTGACACCAAGTACTCCGATTACAATCAGAAAAAGAACTACATGTAGTCTCCTTACTTTCATATATGTCCCCTCTCATGCGAAACATAACTATTCATTTTATTGTATAAATGATTTCTTATTTTAAGCATAAGCTAACAAGATTAGAGTTACATGACAGTTGTCTGAAAATTTTTTACCATGGAATCTCCTTGTAGGAAGATATTATGATAAGTCACACAAAATACCTGACATTTAATGTGCCTGCAAGGATGGACTTCGTTCACATCACGAATGATGTGCAAGCTGTTGTGAAGGAAAGCGGGGTCCAAGAAGGTCTCTGTCTTGTCAACGCCATGCACATCACAGCCAGCGTCTTCATCAATGATAATGAGAGTGGATTACATGAAGATTACAAACGCTGGCTTGAGGAGCTTGCTCCCCATGAACCAATCAGTCGGTACAAACACAATAGAACTGGTGAGGATAACGGAGATGCGCATCACAAACGTCAAATCATGGGTCGTGAAGTTGTTGTGGCAATAACCCGCGGTCAGCTTGACCTCGGACCATGGGAGGCAATCTTCTATGGCGAGTTTGATGGTCGGAGGTCCAAACGTGTTCTCGTCAAAATCATTGGCGAATGAAGTCAGACTGTCTTAGCCCAGTAATGTGCTGTGCTCTCTCTCACAAATCCGACAGATTTGTAGAGCCCTCTTGCACCTTCCGTTGGAGCTGC
>JBHLRQ010000254.1:0-2613 GCA_048882385.1 Candidatus Thorarchaeota archaeon
GCGCCGGCAAAGGTGACCGCTGGCGCGTCAATCTCAACCAGCGGATACCCGCTATAGACAACTATGCCGGGGGTTATTTCCACCAGGGCCAGCGCTGCCATCGTCGGCGCCATGCCCGCGCCATACACCTCCTGGCCAATGGCCCCACTGACGTCCCAGCCATCCCGCAGATCTTCCAGCGGGATAAAGAGCGAAAGATCGTTCTCACTAACGGATTCGTAGGCGGCCGGGTGCTCAGTCGCCGCACCATCGGGCAAGAACGGCGGAAGACTTTGGGGCACGGTCAACAACGTGTGTTTGACAAATTCGGCGATGAGCTTTTCCACGGTGGGATCCAGCACGCCGTGTAAGCGCTGCAGCGTCTCGATAAGGTAAACCCACGTCTCATATTGCTCCTTGGCCGTTATGACGGCGCTCTGTTGCGTCGGGTTCAACCCGAAAAAGGTACGCGGTATAAACGCCCCCCACTTTGCGTCCAGGGGTATCTTTTCCAAGTTTGCCTTCATCCACCCGTAATCGCACTCCCAGATCCACGACAGGCGCATTAGGTTGGCCACCGCCCGGTTGATAACGAGGAGATAGAGAGGGTCCGGTTCAAGCTCGTACATTCGCGCCGCCGAAGCCGCTGTCAGCGCGGTCATGTGGGCCTCGTACGAAAAGCGGAAGCCGAAGCCGTTCAGAGCGTACAGAGCGTTCCGCGCCTGGTTCAAGTAGCGGTCCTCGCCCGTAAACTCGTGGAGCAGCAGCATAAAATAGGCAAAGCCACCCCCGGCATCCGGCTCTCGCCCGGTGCCCTGCCATGTGCCAAAGGTATAGAAGCGGGGAAAGCGATATGCGACGCTCTGGGCAAAATCAATCCATGTGTCGCCAGAACGGAGTGCGAGGTCACGCAACTCGTCGTCGTCTGGGTTCCAGAGGGCCAGTTCGGCTACTTTGAGCGCATGGCCCAATTCATACCAGGTGTCTCCTCGCTCTTGCGGTCCAGTCAACGCTAGGGGGCCGCTATTCTGGAACATGCCCGCCGGGCCAAAATCGGGGTTGAAAAAGTCAGGGATGGTCGCCCGCAGCTCGGTGTAATAACCGGGCGCTTCGCCAAAGCGCGCCCGGTAGCGGGTCAGAGCCGTGTACACGTCCAACTGAGTGATGGCCTCGGCCGACTGGCGCGTATCAGCCACGTAGGCGCGCAAGTAACGTTTGCCATTCAGTGTGACCCAGTTCCTTTCGTCTGCCAGATCGCGAATGGTAAGCTCTTGAGCACCGTAGAACGGATCGTCGGGTACGCCGTCCAAATAGGCGTAAGTCAAGAACCAGCCAAATAGATGATCGTCGGGTACGGCCATAAGGTCGTAGATATCGCCCAGGTTGTGGAGGTAGCGGGTGAACATGGCGTCTTCGTCGGTTGGCTGTCCCGGCACCAGATAGAGAAAGCTGTCGTACAACGCTGTGACCACAGACTGAGGCTGGTTCAACAGATCGGTCTGGGAGAAATTATGGCCCAGGCGCTGGCCCATACGACGGGGTGTTGCCGAGGGGGTGTAATGGGCGGCTTCCATAAACGGGTTGAGGGCCGTAAGGTCTACCCAATAGAACAAGGTGCTGTCCAGCGCTTCGCTGTAGGCGTAGAGATGCGGGGCCGCCATCGGGGCGCGGTCGGCAAAGATCTCCAGCTCGCCCTTGGCTTCCTCTCCAGTCGTGCGGTTTACGAATTGGAGTTCGGGTTCAGCGCCAGCAGGCGGCTTTTCGTTACGGACAAGTTCCAATCGCCAGCGCAACAGGCCGGGATGAAAGTTGTAGGCGTATAGTGTGGCCTGAAAGATCGCACCCCAGTGACTTTGACCAGTCAACACGATTTGCTCACCTGCCTGCGTATCTCGGGTCTCTACGTCGAGGTCAGCGCCTAGCATGTTGAGCGCCTCCCCGCCCGGCAAAGTGAGGGCCAAAGCTACTTCACCACCTTGAGGATAAATAAGGAATCGTTCTCCAGTGAACTCCAGCCGATAATGTCCCGTCTGGAACCCGACAGATCCTTGCAAAAATGCCGTCTCATCCTCTTCGGTGCGGTGGACTAGGGGTTCAGCGAGTCTCCGATAACGGTCAGGCTCGGTCGCGGCGGGAAAGATGGAGGGCACCGCGGGTGTGGCTGTAGCCGGAGGCGGCGGCGTCACTGTCGTCGCGAGGGTGGAAGTAGGCGCCGGTGAGGGTACCGCGGTAACCGTGGGCGTCCTTCCACACGCGGCTTGCAGTAGGGATAAAACCAGCAGCCCACCCATCAACAACCGGAAGAACAAGCGCATTATGTCCCATTTCTCTGGCCAGCAGACCGGTAGCCGCTCAACCGGTTCAACACAGCGTGGTTACCCGCTAACGCCAGGAAGACGCCGCCAGCTGCAAAACTGATGAGAAACAAGACCGTTCCGCTCAGCAAGAAGACGGTTAATAGCAGCGCCAGCATCACTGAAAAGATGATGTTAGCGCCCAGCATCGTCGCCGCGTTGCGCAAGGCCAGTCTTAGGCTAGACGTCTCCTGTTCAAATAAGAAGGGCAGTACGTAGAGCTGGAGAAAGAGCCAAATCCCCAACACAGCCAGGTAGAAGCCCTGCGCCAGGCGCGCCA
>JBHLRQ010000255.1:0-2551 GCA_048882385.1 Candidatus Thorarchaeota archaeon
CGGTGGCGATAGTGGCGTCGATGAGGGATGGTGAAATCTGGTCTAGGGTAACGCGGGTACGTCTGCCACCCTGCGGATCCAGCAGTTCCCACAACAGGTTGCCATGCCGGTCGTAGATACGGCTGCTGACCCACGGGGTCTGTCTCCCCCACAGCTCTTCCGCGGGAGGAAGTTGCTGACCGATGTATACATAACCCACCGCAGCGACAGCGATGCCTGCGAAGACCAGTACCAGCAGCGCCAGTGCAGTGAAGACGATTCCCCTTATCAAGCAGCCCTTTAGATTACGCCCTCGTGAGGCGGGTGAGCTGTATGGGACCTCCCGCCTGGCCGGGCGTCTCGGGGCAGCTACATAGCCTGTCCGCTGGGGAACTTGGCGACGCCGCACCTTGCTGGATTCCGGCTGTGATGGGCGTGCAACTGAGGGGCGCGGAATGGGACTAGCCGGTCTCGTCGGACCCGGCTCGTTCCATCTATCCTGTGGTCGCGAGCCCGGTGCGCGCGGAGCGGTGGTACGCTGCATGGGAACAGTGCGATCCAAAGGTTGCGGTTCAGTCTCCGAAGGTGCGGATTCGGGAGTTATCGGAGGCCCCTTGACGGTCTGCTCATGTGAGCGGTTCGGTGAGTGGTCTGGCAGTGGGCCTTTGCTCGCCACGTCTCCGCCTGGGAACGGCGGTTCAGCAATATACCAGTTGTCCGTTTGGACCGGCCCCTCGATAGTTTTGCGGACAGGTAGCCGCCGTTCAGGCTGATCCTGCCCGCCTTTACCCGAATCAGGCTGATGTTCTTCGTTTGGTTCTTCTTCCGCGGTCTGTCGCTGGTCCTTCATAGTCAATTAGATGCAGTCGCTGGTTTTTATCCCACTGACATGACGCCCGGGAACACCAAAGGGTTCCCGGTCATCGTAGCTTATTGAGGTGTCGGTGGATAATAACATCGAAGGATGTGTCGTCAAGCACTGCCGGTCTCTTGGCCCACCTTTTCCACGGCTCGCAGGATGCTGTAGTATCCTGTGCAGCGGCACAGATTCCCCGTCAGCGCCTGTTTGGTCTGGGTATGTGTGGGGCGCGGGTGCTCGACCAGTAAACTAGCACTGCTCATCAAAAGACCAGGGGTGCAGTAGCCGCACTGCACGGCTCCTTCGTCAATGAAGGCTTGCTGGATCGGGTGCAGCCCCTCGCCCTCAATCCGTCCCCACTCGGGTAGCCCTTCGATGGTGATAATCTCCGCACAATGGGCGCGGGGCGCCGCCACAAGACACGACATCACCGCTACGCCGTCAAGCAGTACCGTACAAGCGCCACATTCGCCTTCGGCACATCCCTCTTTGGTGCCGATCAACCCGAGGTCCTCGCGCAGCATACGTAACAACGTTTTGTCGTTGGCCCCGAACACGGTCACCGAACGTCCGTTTACCACTGTCTGAATCGGTTCGCCGCGGCCTTCCCGATGAACGACCGTCTTTCCAGCCAGCGGCGGGAAGTGCCCGTTCCCTCTGCCCCACAGCATTGGTGGATCGTCCGGCCAGTGATCCCTTTCTGAACCCTGTCTCAACGCCATCAGTGCCCGCCGAGTGTAAACCTCTACCATCATGCGCCGATATTCCGCGCTTCCGCGTATGTCGTCTATTGGGCGGGCGGCAGCGGCGGCCAACGCCGCGCAACGATGGATGGTATCCGGATTGAGCGGCTGGCCGACCAAGACCGCTTCGGCCTCTTCTGCCCTTATGATCGTCGGTGCGACGCTCCCAAGCGCAATTCGGGCCTCTACGACGGTAGATTCATGAATCTGCTCGTGCACTGCCTTGTCGAAGGTTAGCACAACGGCCACGTTGACCACAGCAATAGCCTGCGCTTGCCGTAGCCCTAGTTTCATAAAGGTGCCACGTTGGTATTCGCCCATCGCTGGGAAGCTGATCTCGACTAACATCTCGTCCGGGGCCAGGTCCACCTGGCGCACACCTTGGTAGAACAAGGGTAAAGCCAGGTTGCGCTGCCCCCGCGAGGCACTAAGCAGTGTGACCTGCGCATTCATTGCCCACAGCGGTGTAATGGTGTCATTTGCAGGGCTGGCAGTGACCAGGTTGCCGGCGATGGTGCCCCGGTTGCGAATTTGTGGTGCGCCCACTTCCCAGCAGGCCTGAGCCAGCGGAAAAGCCCGCTCGGCACACACAGATGAACCGACGACGTGGTTGTGGGTGACCATAGGGCCCAAACGGATGGTATCGCCATCCAGTTTGATTCTGTCCAGACCGTGCACGCGGCTCACGTCGATCAAGGTGTCCACATGAGGTCGTTGTCCTCGCTCCATTTCGAGCAGGATATCTGTTCCTCCAATGATCAACCGCGCCCGTTCCTGATATTCCGCCAGTAGGCGCAGTGTATCATCGACAGAGGTGGGCGTGTAATAATTCTTCCACATCGCGTATTGCCCCTTATTCTTCTTCGTCCTTCCCTTGACGTTCGCTACGTTCGCTGTCACGGCGGTGCCGCACTGGTTCTACGCTGCCGCGGTTGCGTAGCATGATTATCTCGGCCATGATGCTCACCGC
>JBHLRQ010000256.1:0-2547 GCA_048882385.1 Candidatus Thorarchaeota archaeon
CGTAGAATCGCCTTAAGTAGGGACGCAGCTGCACTGCGCGATCACCACTGCTTCCGAAACGCCGCCTGTGATAACCGGTGTATCGCCTGCGCGCAACATGGCCCGGACGCGTTTCGAGGTGTCCGTTTTCCACGAGAAGCCGCTGGCCTCGCTGTCGCCTTCACCGAAGCGACGAAGGACAAGGCTGCCAGGCAAATCAGAGTCGCAATGATTGGCGTTACCATGTTCATTCTAGCGCGACTTCCAGCCTACAGATGCGCTACCCTCACCCCTCACCGAACGCATCAATCTACCCCTTCCTCACACACCCGTCCACCCAAATCCCCCCGCCACACCTCACCCGCCGCTGATCCCCCCGTCTCCGACGTTTCTGGCGACGAGCGTTGTCTATGAGAGTCCGTCGCATCGCCGCGGCCACCTTGAAGAAATGTCCCCGCCCATCCCAGTTCTGAAGCTCATCCCCAACCGCTGGCCCTCGTTGCTCGAGGGTGTCGCTGGCAATCCGTTGTTGGTAGCATCTAATCAGATCAGCCCCCCCTCCCGCTGCAACCGCTCCGCCGCCACCCCCAGCGCAGTCGAATGGACCGCGCCCCTCCGCCGCTACCGCCCAATCCCCAATCCGCACTCCCCAAGCCCTCACCTTTCACCCCGCCGACCTGCCTAACTGTTTAGTGGAAAGGGGCTCGATAGCCGCGTCCCTCCAAGGGGGCCGTCTCGCCCCGACTACTCTTACGGCAGGCCCCACGCCCCCGCATCTACTCATCTACCCTTCTACTCATCCACTCATCCCCAATCCTCGCCCCACTCATCTACCCATCTACTCATCTACTCTTTCACCACCAACTCACCTCAGCTTCCGAAACGCCGCCGGCGACAGGCCAAAGACCTTCTTGAACGCCCGCGAAAAGTGAAACGGATCGCTGAACCCCAACCGCCCCCGGCGTCAGTCCGCAATCGATGCACCCCTCCCCCCCCACATTTCCCCCTTGTCCCCCAGCCACATTACACTCATAACCGGTAGAGAGGTAGCGCCTGTCTTGGTCACTCCGAAGAGCGTACAATCAATACTCGAGAACTCCTGCATCCTTTAGAGTCCTCGTGCGTTCAAGCTGTCAGAGAGCCAAAGGAATCCAGAGCCAGGGAATGCAGCGTTCTGACGAAGATCTCATGTTGAGCTGTCGTGCCGGCGATGACGCTGCCTTTGAGATCCTCTATCGGCGCTATGAGAAACCCGTATTCTCCTTTGTCTACCGCATGGTGGGCTGTGCGGCCGACGCCGAAGACCTGTGCCAGGAGACCTTTCTGAGGGCCGTCAAGGCGAAGAAGAACTACCGGGCGCGTGCAGCGTTCAAAACGTGGCTCTTTCAAATCGCCCTGAACCTGTGCCGCGATAGGAGCAGAAGGATGAAATTCCGCTCTCCGCCGCCTCTGAATTCCCCCGGCCCGTCTCCGGATGTTCGAGAAGCTCAACGCCAGGAATCCACCTGTGACGCTTCATCCGATCCTGTGAGGCGTGTGCAGAACAATGAGATGATAGGACTCGTGGAACAGGCCTTCGCAGCCCTTCCGCAGGAGCAGCGCACGGTCGTCATCCTCAAAGAATACCACGCTCTGCGGTTCTCCGAGATCGCCGAGATCATGCAGCGTCCCATCGGAACGGTGAAATCGCTCAATCACCGAGGACGCGCCAGCCTCATGGAGAGCCTGGCGAAATATGTGGATTAGTATGCAGCCCGCCCGAGCACCGGCTACTGGGCGGCGCCAGTTCAAAAGGTTATCGAAATGCTCAGATGCGAAGACGTCCGAAGACAATTGCAGGCGTTCCTGGACAACGAGCTAGATGAATCGCAGTCACACGAGATAAGCGATCATCTCAAGGCCTGCCGGAACTGTGCGGATGCCTTGCGGCGCTTACCCACGCTCTCGAAAATCCTCCAGAACTGGCAGGCGCCGGAACCGTCACCGCTGCTATACAACAAGCTCAAGGCGCGTATGAACACGCACGACTCACGTCGAGGCGGGCTCCTTGCAGGTCCCCTGGTCAGGAAGGTCGCCCTTCACCTGGCGGAAGTGGCGGCCGTTGTCGTCTTGACACTGTTTCTCAGCCGCTGGCTTGGCAGTCCACCTCAGCAGGCCCACGATGACTCGGCCACCCTCAACTTCTACTTGAGAGAGCACCAGGATATGGCGGCTCAGGTCGCCTCGTTTGACCCGTCCCCCCCGCCGGCGCACTTCGATGTGCCCCAGCACGACATCCTCTATTACGAATTCCTCGGCGATCCGTACGAACTTGGACGTCCGGGCGTCATCGTGCGAGGTCCGTTGTCCGTGCCTCAACCCGGCCTTCCACCCGCTCCGGCCATCGCCAACGGGCACGCCCTGACACTGTCTGAGGCCAGGAAGGCCGCCCGCTTCGATCTGGTCTCGCCCCCGCGCTTGCACCCCGGTTACATGCTCGATCAGATCAGAAGGATTGAAGACCGGGACGCCCTTCACCTGCTTTACACCAACGGCATCGATACCGTCTCATTGTTCGAGCAGCCCTTG